>JBFMCA010000051.1:0-29140 GCA_040754955.1 Acidobacteriota bacterium
CGCTCCACGAACGTCCGCGGCTCATAGGTCACGCCGGCGGCCAGGCGCCGCGCCTCGCGTGCGCTGGTCCAGGCCAGCAGGGGGCCTGCCAGGCGCGCGGTGAGCCGCGTCCCGACGCCCATCGTCCGCTCGATGTCGGCGCGGAGCCTCGCGATTCGCCGCGTCACGTCGGCGGTGGCCCCGTGGCCGTTCAGCCGCCGCTCCATGGCCCTGAGCAGCACGGCGTGGGCGCCCAGCCCGCGGCGCTCGCGCGCCATGCGCGCGCGGACGCGGCCGTCGGCGTGGTTGCGATGCCGGAGCCAGCCGCGGTACGACGTCTCGCAGATGCGGAACAGGCTGGGGCCGTTCTGCTCGAAGTCGCGGACGAACGCGCGGGTCAGCAGCGCCTCGGACTGCTCGGGCGTGATGGCCGGGTGGCGGAACGACAGGCGGAACTGGCCGTGGATGTCGGCGAGGTCCACCGGCAGCAGCCGGCCGGCCTCGGCCATCTCGTGGTGCAGCGGCGTGCCGGGCACCGGCGTGTACAGCATGAACTGGTGGAAGTCGGCGGCGTGCCCCACGGCGTGCGCGATGTCCTCGTCGATGTTGTCCAGCGTGTGGTGCTCGAGGCCGATGATGCTCGAGGCCAGCACGCGGATGCCGTTGTCGCGCAGCCGCGCGACCAGGGCCTGCGTGTCGGCGCCCTTCAGCTTGGCGTAGGAGGCGCGGGGCGACTCGACGCCGATCCAGACCCACGAGATGCCGAGGCGCACGAGCTCGTCGGTGGAGTACTTCGCCAGTGCGTGCGCCGACGAGAACACGTAGAGGCTCCAGCCCTTCCCGTGGCGCTCCATCAGCTCGAGCAGCCGGAGCGCGCGGGGCCGGAAGAGCAGGAAGTTCTCGTCCATCATGAAGAACGAGTGGACGCCGAGCCGCCGCTCGGCGTCGCCCATGACCGCGAAGATCTCGTCGGCGTCCTTCAGGAAGTGCGTCAGGCGTCCGCGGCCGCCGAAGAACGCGGAGGTCGCGCAGAAGTTGCAGCCCATCGGGCAGCCGACCGACGTGATGATCGTGGCGGCCGTCTCGCCGCGCCGCTGCAGGGTGCGCAGGCCCAGGGCCCGCACGCCGAACGCGGAGACGATGGGCGGATGCCGAATCGGCGCGTCTACCGGCTCGCCCAGAAATGCGCGCATCCAGGCGATGCCGTCACCGCGCACGAGGTGATCCGCGTCCAGCCGCGCCTCCAGCCCCGGAATGGCGCTGACGTGGCCGCCGACGACCAGCGTGGCCTGGGGCGCCAGCGCCCGCGCCATGCGGCACATCTCTTCGACCTTCCCGACGTTCGCGACGATGGCGGAGATGCCAACGACGTCGTAGCGATGGCGGCGGAGCTCGTCCGCGAACCGCTGGCGCGTGGGGAAGTCCAGCACGGTGCAGGGGGCGCTGATGTTCTCCTGGATCATCTGGATGCCCCACGAGCGGTGGAACATGCGCAGCGAGAACTCGCCCTGCACGCGCGTGACCTGGTTGTGGTACAGCTCCATCGGGTTGATGGCGCGGCTGCCGAACCCATCGTCCTGTGCGTAGGGGCCGAAGACGCTGGAGAGCAGCACGCGCGCCCGCGTGCCCTTGGGATGAGGAGTCATGTCCCGCTCCGATACAGGCACCCGCGGCGGGGACGGGCGGGCGGGGGACGGTCCGGTCGCCAGTATAGAAACGCCGGACGCTCACCGGATCACGGCAGCGAAGGTGTGACGGAAGTATTACAGAGAATGGCGAATTGCGAATGGCGAATGGCGAAGGACGAAAGGTGAAGGCTTCCCCTTCGCCATTCACCATTCGCCATTCGCCATTCCCTCTGCCCTACCACCCCGCGCCCCTTCGCGCCTTCGGCAGCGCGATGCGGCCGCCGGGATCGACGATGGCCGCCAGAGTGCGTCGGATGCGGTCCTGGTAGGCGGTGGGGCCGATGCCGATGCCGCGCACCGACGGCGGGCGCCACGGGCGCGAATCGGGGGAGACGAGGTACTCCACCGTGCCCATCGCGCCATGCAGCGCCATCTTGAGCGCGCGCAGGGTCCGGCGGCGCCCCCGGTCGCCCGCGACGGACACGGGCGTCCGGAACTTCACGTCCACGACGTAGTTGCCCGCCGCCATCTCATACACGTCGTCCCAGGGGATCTCGGCCTCGGGCCGGAGCGCGTCGAGGCAGCCGCCCCACGCGCGCCAGAACGCCGACGCCTCGGGCCCGGGGAACTCGGGGACGCCGCCGGCGCCGCGGACGACGGCGCCCACCGCCTCGCCGAAGCGGTACACCGCCACGCCGTGCGCCGTGAACGCCACCAGGAAGTAGTCGCGCGCGTCGACGTCGTAGAGCGTTGCGGTCCACACGACCGCGCCACCAGCATCGAACACGCGGCGGATTTCATCGCGCGCGCGGCCGCCGTCGAGGCCGTCGATGACGAGCTGGCGCGCGACCTGTGAGCGGGCGAGCAGGTTGCGCGGGTCGAGCGCGAGCGCCCGCTCGGCAATGGCCAGCGCGCCGCCGTTGAGATCGTCCAGCGCCTCGCGGTGGGTCAGCAGCGTCGCGTCGAAGCCGTCCCACCAGTCCGTGCGGGGCCGCGTCACGTTGAGGGCCTGCGCGTCGGTGGCGAGGCGATAGCTGTCTGCACGGATCTGCGCGGCGTCGCAGGTGAGCGCTTGTCCTTCGGCGAGTCCGCCCGAGGACAGGAGGACGGCAAGAACGACCGGCGCGGAGGACGTGCGGGCCATGGGGCACCTCCTGGCCCGTCACGGTGGCAAGAGGTGTGCCTAAGGTTAGTTAGGGGCGGAATGGCGAATGGCGAATGGCGAATGGCGAATGGCGAAGGGCCAAGGGCGAAGGGCGAAGTAGCGCCCTTTTCGACATTCGCCATTCGCCATTCGTCATTCCTGTGAGCCCGGCCGCTGCGGCATCCGGGCCTTGTCGAAGCGGGGGAGCTGGTCGTCGCGCATGGCCAGGTGGTACACCGCCGCCGCGATGGCCATGGCGGACTGCTGCGCGTCGGTTTCGATGATCCGCTCGTAGGTGTCGAGGTTCGTGTGCCAGGTGTAGGTGCCGTACTCGATGGGATCCTGCATCACGCCAATGCCCGGCAGGCCCGCCTCGTTGAACGAGGTGTGATCGGAGCCGCCGCGGCGGCGGCTCGCCGTCGTGGTCGCGCCGAGCAGCCCGTTGTCCTCGAAGGGCGCGACGGCCTCGCGCAGGATGCGGCCGGCTTCGGGCGGGCCGAACACCGTCATGCCGCGCGCGCGGCCCGTGCCCGAGTCGATGTTGAAGTAGCCCGCGAAGTTCGCGTACGCCGGCTTCGGATCCTCGAACGTGCCGAAGTGCTCCTTGACGTAGGCCTGCGACCCGAGCAGCCCCTGCTCCTCGCCGCTCCAGAGCGCCAGGCGGATCGTCCGGCGCGGCTTGACGCCCACGGCCTGCAGAATCCGGATGGCCTCCATCATGACGGCGCAGCCGATGGCGTTGTCGGTGGCGCCCGTGGCGGCGTGCCACGAATCGAGGTGCCCGCCGAGCATGACCACCTCCTGCGCCCGGTCGCTGCCCGGAATCTCCGCGATGACGTTGTACTGCGTGCGCCCCTCGGGGTAGGTGCGGTTGACGATCTCGGCCTCGATCTCCACGGGCGTGCCGCCCGCGAGAATGCGCGCGATCCGGCCGTAGTCCTCGTTGCGCATCACGACGGTCGGCACGGCCTTCGCCACGTCGAAGGTCCGGTTGTTGAAGGCGCGGATCTGCCCGTGGTCGCGCCCGGCGTCGTTGACGCGCACGAGCGCGCCCGCCGACACCAGGAATTGGTCCAGGCGTTCCGCGAGCTGCTGCGGCGTGAGCGCGCCCTCGCGCGGCGGCTGGGCGGGCTGGACCGGTCCCGGGGGCCCTCCGGGGCCCGCCCCCGACAACTGCGCTCGCACCTCGCCGTCGTCACGCCGCTTGGCCGGCGGGAGGAGCGTGACGCGCACCGGCTCGGGGCGTCCCACCATCACGATGCGGCCCTTCACCTCCGGGCGCATCTTGTCGAAGAACGCGTTGAGCTCCGCGTCGGTGGCCCGCGCCGGCGGAACGATGAGGATGGCGCGGCCCGACACCACGCCGCTGGTGCCCGGCGTCCACGCCAGCGCCTCGACGACGAGCGTGTCCTTGACGGGCGAGGTCAGGTGCATGGCCACCTTCTCGTTGGCCCAGCCGGGGTGGCCGAACTCCCACGGCTCGAGCCGGGCGTTGGCGAGGCCCCACGCCGTCGTCTGCGTGACGACCCAGTCGCTGGCCGCCTTCAGGTTCGGCGACCCGGTGAGCCGCGGACCGTAGACGTCGGTCAGCATGTGGAGCGTCTTCAGAATCTGGGAGTTGTCGGTGGCCTCGCGGCGGATCTTCCAGTAGACGTCGCGATCCACGCGCTCCTGGGCGAGCGGGGCGGCGGCGGCCGCGGCGATGAGGACGACGGTGAGCAGTCGAAGGCGCGTCGGCATGAGGAAACTATAGCGGAGTCTTCTCAGCCGTCCCGAGGTTTCGCGATGACGCCCTGGTGGTCGCGCCCGTTCATCTCGACCACGAACGGTCGCTCGACACGCACGTGACGGACGCCGGCCTCCTCGCCCGCGGCCGGCTGTGCCGCCAGCCAGTCCCAGTCCACGAACCCCTCGCCGCGCTCGGGGTTGACCGTGAAGTAGCCGACGTTGAAGGTCATCAGGTGGTGGAAGAAGTGCGATCCCTGCGACGGCGTCACGCGGAAATCGCGGAAGCCGGCTTCGACCACGACGCGGGCGCCGGAGATCTGGTCCCACTGCACGGGCAGGCCGAGCGTCGGCTCGCTCGAGCCGAACCGGCCGACGCCGATCAGAATGTACGGCCGCCCGGCGTCCGCCAGGCTGGCGTTGATGCGGCCGAGCGCGGCGGCCAGCTCCTGGCTGCGGGCGCTGCCGAAGCGGGTCGAGTCGATCACCACCAGGTCGCGCACATCGTCGATGCGGCCGTGGCCCAGCACCGACGAGCTGCGGCAGACGAGCGACAGGTCCGAGTACCGACCCACGTCGAGCTCGGCGAACTCGCGCGTCAGAGCCAGCGGCCTGAGCTGCAGCAGCGCGAACTCCGGCGGCTGTCCGCGCCACGGCGTCGCCGTGGCGGCAAACTCGATCTCGACGGGCCCGCCCGATGCCTGCTCGGCAAGCTCCAGCACGGCCGCGAGAATCTCGGCGAGCGGAAAAACGCGGTGCTTGAGGATCGGCGCAAAGGTCACGAGCCTGGGCCCGGGCCGGCCGATGCCATCGAAGATCGCGTCGTTCTCGGCCGAGTAGGTGGACCCGACCGACACGAGCGCGCCATCCCGCTCGGCGACGTCGAGGCCGTATTGCGCCAGCGCGAAATCCTCCGTCGGCTGCCGCTCCCCCGCATCATCGAGCCGCAGGGCGTAGAAGGCGCGCTGCGAGTTGGCCAGCACGTCCTGGACCGTCGAGAACTGCAGGAGATGGCGAGGATGCCGCGGCGAAAAGCGAAAGCAGGGCTCGCCGCCGACGACGGCCGTGCCGAGGCCGAGCGCCACGGCGGCGACCCCGTCGCTGGCCCGCAGCGGCGGCACGGCATAGGCATGGTGCGACCGCGCCACGCCGGCCAGGTCGGGGTAGTAGCGGTCGCCGCGCGGCCGCCCCACCACCTTCTGGATCACGATCGCCATCTTCTCTTCCTCGAGGCGGTACGGCGTGGACTCCAGGTAGGCCTTGGCATGCCGGCCGAACATGGAGACGTAGACGCGGCCGATCGCCTCGAGCAGGCGCTCCAGCCGCACGCGCACATCGGGATGGCGGTTGGCGAGCATGTAGGTCTCGTAGACGCCGGCGAACGGGAGCGACGGGGAATCCTCCAGCAGGCTCGACGACCGGACGGCCAGCGGGTACCTGGCGCGCTCCAGGAACGCCGAGAGATCGCGCAGCACGTCGTCGGGCATTCGGGCGGCTAGAAAGCGGGCGAGCAGCTCGCGCTCGTCGGTCGAGCGGATGGCCGCGTCCCTGAGCCCGTTGCTGTCGAGCACGCGGTCGAAGACCTCGGTGCCGAGCACGATGCCGGGCGGGACGGCGATGGCGACGCCCGGAAACCGCGACGACAGGCCGTAGGCCTCCAGCAGGAACGAGCCGAACGCCAGGCCGCGGCCCTTGCCGCCGAGCGACCCGCCGCCGATGCGCGAGAAGCCCGCGTCGGCGTCGAAGGTGGCGGGCTCGAAGTCGGCGACGATCCCGCGGTTCTGCTCGCGCCGGTAGTCGTGGATCGACTGGATGAGGTCCTGCCGCAGCTCCTCGATCGTGGCGAAGTCCGAGAGCTTGCGGGGCCGCAGGCGGTAGGCGACCGCGAACTCGGTGCGGGCCTTGAGCCAGCGCGAGAAGTGGTTGCGGTCGGCGTGATAGGCGAGGCTCTCGGGCGGGACGGTGTGGAGCTCGTCCTCGAGGCCGCGGAGGTCCCGCGCGCGGCTCACCTCCGAGCCGTCGGGCCGACGGAATACGAAGTCGCCGAAGCCGAACTGCTCGATCATGAAGCGCTGCACTTCGTGGAGCAGCGTCGGCGAGTCCTTGTACAGGAAGGTGGCGCCGACCGCTGCCGCCTCGGCCGCGTTCTCGCGCGCGCCCGACTGCAGCATGACGGGCACGTCGGGCTGCAGCTCGCGCACCCGGCGGGCGAAGTCGACGCCGGCCAGCGGGTCGCGCGCCCCGCCGCGCGCGAATTCGATGTCGGCGATGACGCCGAGCACGTTGGCCCCGTACGCGGTGAAGTCGCGCCAGGCCTCCTCGTAAGTGCGGCACAGCAGGATCTTCGGCCGCGCCTGCAGCCGCAGGAGCTTCTGCGACAGGTTCAGCCCCTCGGGCACCAGGCTCTGGGAGTGGCGCAGCAGCTCCGCGTAGATGACCGGCAGGAACGACGAGTAGTACCGGACGTTGTCCTCGATCAGGATGATGGCCTGGACGCCCATCGTGCCCGTGTCCTCGGCCACGTTGAGGCGGTCTTCGACGAGCTTGACGATGGCGGGCAGGATGCCGACGTCGCCCTGCCAGAGAAAGACATGCTCGATGCCGGCCGCGGCAAGAGCGGCCGGATCGTCCACGTCGCGCGGGTCGTAGGCGAGCACGACGACCGGCGGGTGCGGATCGCGCGCGGCCAGGGCCCGCGCGATCGCGTCGGCGCGCATGTCGCCGACGTGGGCGGCGGTGATGACGAGGTCGAAGCGCCGCTCGCGCGTGGCGAGCGCCAGCGCATCGGCGCCGGTGGCGGCGTGCCACAGGCGCGGCGCGTGGTAGGCGTCGAACGACAGGAACCGCCGGAGGACGCTCTCGCTGAGCTGGCCGTCCTCGGTGAGGATGAACGCGTCGTAGACGGTCGAGACGAGCAGGATGTCGTGGATGCGGTAGCGGGACAGGTCCTGGAAGCCGTGCAGCCGCCCGCCCGACCCGAGAGGTCGGACCGCGGGCGGTCCGGTCGGACGACCCGCGTCCTGGCTCACACGAGACCCTGGTCCATCATCGCGTCCGCCACCTTGAGGAAGCCGGCGATGTTGGCGCCGTTCACGTAGTTGCCGGGCGTGCCGAACTCGGCCGCCGTCTCGGCGCAGTTGCGGTGGATCGCCTTCATGATCTGGTGCAGCCGCTGGTCCACCTCCTCGCGCGTCCAGGTGATCCGCATGTTGTTCTGCGACATCTCGAGCCCCGACGTGGCCACGCCCCCGGCGTTCGAGGCCTTCCCGGGCGCATACAGGATGCCCGCGTCGAGGAACCGCGCGACGCCGTCCAGCGTCGTGGGCATGTTGGCGCCCTCGGAGACGACGTAGACGCCGCCTCGGAGGAGGTTGGCGGCGTCCACGCCGTTGATCTCGTTCTGCGTGGCGCTCGGGAACGCGCACTGGGCGGGAATCGACCAGAGCGGGTTCGACCCGGCCTTGGGATCCAGCGGCGTGTAGACCACGCCGGAGAAGCGGTCGGCGTACTCCTTGATCCGGCCGCGCCGCACGTTCTTCAGTTCGAACACGAAGTCCAGCTTCTCGCGCGTGATGCCCGACTCGTCGTAGATGAAGCCACTCGAATCCGAGAGCGTCACCGGCCGCGCGCCGAGCTGGATGAGTTTCTCGACCGTGTACTGGGCGACGTTCCCGCTGCCCGAGACCAGGCACACCTTGCCCTCGAGCGTCTCGCCGCGCGTGGCGAGCATCTCGGCCGCGAAGTACACCGAACCGTAGCCGGTGGCCTCGGGCCGGATGAGCGACCCGCCCCAGTTGAGGCCCTTGCCGGTCAGCACGCCGGTGAACTCGTTGCGCAGGCGCTTGTACTGGCCGAAGAGGTATCCGATCTCGCGGCCGCCGACGCCGATGTCGCCGGCAGGTACGTCGGTGTCGGGGCCCACGTGGCGCGCGAGCTCCGTCATGAAGCTCTGGCAGAAGCGCATCACCTCGGCGTCGCTCTTCCCCTTGGGGTCGAAATCCGAGCCGCCCTTGCCGCCGCCCATGGCCAGCGTGGTGAGCGAGTTCTTCAGCACCTGCTCGAACGCAAGGAACTTGAGGATGCCCAGCGTGACCGACGGGTGGAAGCGCAGGCCGCCCTTGTAGGGGCCGATGGCGCTGTTCATCTGGACGCGGTACCCGCGATTGACCTGCACGGCGCCCTGGTCGTCCTGCCACGGGACGCGGAAGATGACGACCCGTTCCGGCTCGACGAACCGCTCCAGGATCCGCGCCGAGCGGTACTCGGGCCGCCGGTCGAACACCGGCGCCAGCGACTCCAGCACCTCCTCGACGGCCTGATGGAACTCCGGTTCCGCGGGGTTCTTGGTCCTGACCAGATCGATGATCTCCTCGACGTATGCCGATCCGGGCGTGCCTGTCATGAGCGTGGGCATGAGGCCGACCTCCTGCAGGCTCCACCTTACCTCCGTGCGCCGCTCCGTATCCAGCCTGGGGGAATGGGCTATCATCCGGGCGAGTGCGAAGCGAGCGTGCCCGATGCCACGACAGGAAATCCGAAGCTACGACTACGTAAACCGCCCGTACCGCGAGGTGCGCGATGCGCTGGCGGCTGACCCGGCGGCCGTCTTCCGCGCCGCCACGCGCGCGGCGGCCGATCGCGGGCGCGCGGTGGCCGGCGCGCTGAAGGTGCGCATTGGCGGACTGGACGTCGCGGCCGACGTCGTCTTCACGATCGGGGACGTCGAAGAGGGCACCGGGGGGGCCGTCGGCGGGCCGTTCATGCGCCTGCCGGTGTCCTGGGAGGCCGCCGCGCATCCGGCGTGGTTTCCGCTGATGGACGGCGTGCTCACGGTGTATCCGCTGACGTCCACCGAGACACAGCTCGACTTCCTCGGGCGCTATGACCCGCCACTCGGCGTGGTGGGAGAGGCCGTGGACGCGCTCGTGGGGCATCGGATCGCCGAAGCGTCGGTCCACCGCTTCATCGCCGACGTCGCGCGGTACCTGCGCGCCTGATCCGTGAACCGCTCACCATCCACCGGCCTCGCCCCGCCACGCGGGCGGGCCGGGCGGCCGCGGGCGGCGTGCCCGTCGGCCGGCGCAGGCCGTGGCGATGGCCGTGCGGCCGCCCCAACACGTTCGAGCTGCTCTTCAACCCGCTGTCTCTCAGCATCCGGGAGCGCGGCGTCGCGACCGGGCGCCATGGCCAGGCCCCGGCCCGGCGCCGGCGGCTCACGTGGCCCGGACAGGGCTGGTAAGATCGTCAGGTTATGCAGATCGCGTCCCCCGCCGTCCTCAAGCCTGGTGTGACCCTCGACGAGCTTCCCGGCCCCCGTCCCGGCGACGATGTGGGAACCGGCGAGGCGCGGCTCATCCGCGGCACGGCGCTCATCTTCTGGGACCCGAAGACGCCCGGGAAGAAGCTCGACGCCATCGACACCGATCAGATCACGCCCGCCGCCGACTGCGTGTCGGAGAGCCTCGAGACGCTCGACGAACGGTGGAAAGCCGGCGCGTTCCGCTACCTCATGCCTGACTTCCGCGCGCGCGTGCACGCCGGGCAGACGTTCGTCATCGCCGGCGACCGGTTCGCCATCGGCAGCTCGCGCGAGATGTCGCCCGCGGGCCTCAAGGCCATCGCCGAGGAAGTCGGCCTGGAGATGGTCATCGTCTGCGGCCAGAACATGGGCGACATCTTCCGTCGGAACGCCCTCAACCTCGGGCTGCACGTCGTGCAGAGCCCCGAGGCCGTGGCGGACGCCCGAGACGGCGACGCGTTCACCTTCGACCCGGCCTCGCGGGCACTCGCCAACGTCACGCAGGGAAAGACCTACACGCCCGTGCCGCTCAGCGCCAAGGAGGACGAGATTCGCCGGGGCGGCGGCATCTTCGCCGTCGGCCGGCGCGAGTTCCGCGCCTCGGTCGAGCGGAAGCCGCAGATTGTGTGGCCGGACGCCGACACGGCGCGGACGCTGTCGACCACGCAACAGATTATCTGGGCGCACCGCGTGGACAAGGACGCGGCCGTCACGCCGGGCTCGACCTTGCGCGTGTACGCGGACCTGCTGCCTGCCTCCGACGGGACGGCGCCGTTCGCCATTCACACGTTCAACCAGATCACCGGCGGCCGCGCCATCTTCCCGCGCCAGGCCGCCATCGCGAACGACCACTTCGTCTTCACCGGCAGGCAGGACGACGACAAGCAGACGGCGATCGGGCGCCAGTTCGCGGCGCTCCACGGGATGAAGAAGCCGTACTACGCGACGCCGGGGGACGGCATCTTCCACTTCTATTTCCCGGAGCAGGGCCTGGTGCTGCCGGGCCAGTTCATTCCCGGCGCGGACTCGCACTCGCGCGCCTACGGCGCGTACGGCGCGGTGGGGATGGGCGTGGGATCGACCACGCTCGGCTTCGGCTGGTCGACCGGCTACATCTTCTTCACGATGGCACAGCAGCGGCGCGTGCGGTTCACCGGGCGCCTGGGCGAGTGGGTCACAGGCAAGGACATCGTCCTCGAGCTGCTGCGGCGGTGGGGTGCGAAGCAGTCGCAGGGCATGTCGGTGGAGCTCGTTGACGCCGACCGGCAGCTGCCCATCGCGTACCGGAACACCATTGCGAACATGATGGCGGAGGCCGAGGCGCTCAACGGCATCTTCGCGCCGGACGAGACGACCTACGCCTGGTATCGCGCGAAGGGGATCACCGATCTGCCGTACCCGCGCCTTGCGTGCGGCGCCGATGCCGTCTTCGCCATCGACGAGGAGCTGGCCCTCGGCGACGTGACGGCGATGATCGCCAAGCCGTTCAGCCCGGGCAACGCGTTTCCGGCCGAGGAGGTCGCGCGCGAGCGGATCACCTTCGACAAGGCGCTCATCGGCTCGTGCACCAACGGCAGCTACGACGACCTGCTCTCGGCGGCGCTCGTGCTCGTGGCTGCGCGGGCGCAGGGCCTGACGAAGACGGCGACGCCGCTCGTCGTCTTTCCCGGCTCCGGCGGCGTCAAGCGCCAGATCGAGGTCGCGGACGCACGCCTCGGCGGCGAGTCGATCGCGGACGTCTTCCGGTCGGTCGGCGGCGAGATTCGCGACTCGTGGTGCGGGCCCTGCTTCGGGCAGGGGCCGGACGCCCTCACGAAGGGCCAGCGCGCCATCACGTCGTTCAACCGCAACTGGCAGAACCGGATGGGCCTCGGCGGCGAGGGCTACCTGGCCTCGCCGTCGGTGGTGGCCGCGTCGGCGCTGGCGGGCTACATGGCGCCGCCGAGCGAGCTGGGCCTCCGCTGGGACCCGGAGACGTACGGCGTCTGACCGCCTACAGCCAGCCCCGTGCCTTGGCCAGGTTGGCCGCCTCGACGCGGTTCTTCGCGCCGAGCTTGCTGATGGCCACCGAGAGGTAGTTGCGCACCGTGCCCTCGGACAGCGAGAGCGCGGCCGCGATGTCCGCGCTGGAGAGGCCCTCACCGGCCAGCCGCAGGGCCTGCCGCTCCCGATCGGTCAGCGGATCGGCGTCCGACCAGGCGTCGGCGGCGAGCGCCGGATCGATGACGCGCGCGCCGGCGTGCACGCGCCGAATGGCGTCGGCGAGCTCGGCCGACGGCGCGTCCTTCAGCAGGTACGCCGACGCGCCCGCGTCGAGCGCGCGGCGCAGGTAGCCCGGCCGCGCAAAGGTCGTGAGGATCACCACGCGCGCGGGATGCCCGTCGGCCCTGAGTGCCGCCGCGAGATCGAGACCCGTCATGTCGGGCATCTCGATGTCCGTCACGACCACGTCGGGGCGCAGCGCGCGTGCCAGCGCCAGCGCCTGCCGGCCATCGGGCGCGCGCCCCACCACGTCGAGGTCGCGCTCGATCCCGAGCAGCGCCGCCAGCGCGCCGAGGACCATGGCCTGGTCCTCGGCGATGACCACGCGAATCATGCCGCCGGCACCGCGGCCGGCGCCGTCGCGCGCAGGCGCACGCCGCTGCCGCTCTCGATGACAAGCATCCCGCCCACTTCGCGCAGGCGCGCCCGCATGCCCTGCACGCCGTTGCCGTCGCCAACCGGTCCACCCCGGCCGTCGTCTGCCACCTCGAGCGCGACGCCGCCCTCCGCCGGCTCGACGCGGATACGGCAGGTCGATGCTTGCGCGTGGCGGAGGACGTTGGTGACGGCCTCGCGCAGCACGAGGGCGAGTGCGTGTTCGATGCGAGGCTCGACGTCCACGGCGGCCGCGTCGATGTCGGCCGCGATGCCGGCCGTGGCCAGCACCGACCGCGCGCGCGCGACCTCGTCGGCCAGCGTTGCCGCGCGGTAGCCCTGGACGGTGGCGCGGACCTCCGTGAGCGCGCCGCGGGCGATGCGCTCGACCTCGGCCATCTCGGCGGCCGCCCGCGGCACATCGCTCGCCGCGAGCTTCGATGCCAGCTCCGACTTGAGGACGATGACCGACAGCGTGTGGCCGAGCAGATCGTGGAGGTCGCCGGCGATGCGGTCGCGTTCCGCCCGGGCCGCGAGCCTGGCGATCTCGTCCTGCGCCAGGCGGAGCGAGGCGTCGCGGCGCCGCACGTCCGCCTCGTGGAGGTTGACGAAGCCGATGATTGGCGTGAACACGGCGACGCTGCCAAGGAAAGCCGGATGTGTCCAGCCGGCGAGCCACGCCGCGACGATGCCGGCGAGCGTCACACCCCCGATCCATGCGCCGGCCGCGCCGCCCGAGCGCGCGCCGGCCACGAACGACGCCGCGTAGATGAAGAACACGAGCGCGCCGGGATTGACCGGCGAGAGCGACGCGCCGAGCGCGGTCAGGCCCAGCACCACGAGGAGCCGGCGCGATCCGTCCGCGCGCAGCCCGTACAGATAGAGCGCCAGGAAGACGACAACCCCCGCCGCCTGCAGCGGCCAGGTCCACGACGGCGTGGGCCACTGCAAGGGGGCGACGACATAGAGGGCGGCGTACACGAGCCAGATGTACGCGACCCATCCCGAGCGGCGGTCAGGCGGCTTCGGAGACATGCGCGTGGCGCTCCAGCGCGGTCAGGCGTGCCGCGTGCCTGTGGACCCACGCGGCCGCTCCCCAATATACGGCACCCATCAGCAGCAGCACCCAGGGGCCTGACGCGTCGCGGAGCGTGAGGGCCAGCGCCAGCGCGCCGGCCGAGACGAGGGCCGACACCCCGATGTAGGCCCGCGTCCGCTGCAGCCACGCATACGGCAGGAGGTGCGCGGCCGCGATGAACGCGACCATGGCCGGCACGGTCCACGGCGCGAGCACGTAGCCGAGCACCGCGGCCGGGAGCGCGAAGAGCTGCGAAATCGCCAGCTGAACGGACAGCGGACGAAGCGGGTTGTCGGCGGCCAGGCGCTCGACGCCGAGCCGGCGCTCCAGCCAGAACGCCAGCGGCAACGCCAGGTTGCCCTGGAAGAGCGTCAGCAGCGCCGTGATCCTGTGCGACTGCGAGAATCCGAGCAGGCCGACGGCCAGGAGCGTTCCGCCGTAGGCGAGCAGGAACGGCGCGCCGCCGGCCGAGGCGGCGGTGACGTTCGCGAAGGCGCGGTCGAAGCGGGCGAACGACGTCGTGGACATGACGTCATGGTGCCGCCCGACGCGCATTCGGAACCAGTGCGGGACGTCATGTCGTTATCGTGACAGATGTCATCTGCGATCCAGCCCGGCCGCCGGTCATTTCGCGATGCGCACGGCGTTGATGCCGTTGGCCAGCGAGTACGACGCGCCGACCGCGCCCACCATGCAGGTCTGCCGCGTCAGACCCGCCAGCTCCCGGATGCGATAGACCGCCTCGATGCCCGTGCAGTGCGCGCCCATGAGCTGCTGCACGCCGAAGGCCTTGAACTGCCCGGCGGTCCAGGCCAGATGCTCGTCGCTCGCCGTGAAGAGATGCAGGCCGCCGATGATGGCCTTGACCGGGGCGGGGTCGATGGTCTTCCGCGTGTGCTCGAGCGTGTTGACGACGCCGGCGTGCCCGCACCCGAAGAGATAGACGAGCCCCTGGTCGGTGCGGAAGACGAGCGTCATGTCTTCGGGCACCGTGTCCTCGACGTCGCCCTTCGGCGTCCGCACCTTCCCCGTGACGCTCCAGTTGCGCTCGGGGTGCACGCGCGGCACCGGTCCGGTCAGCCAGACGCCCGGCATCAGCTCGACCGGCGCGCTCACCTCGACGATGCGGCCACCGGTGGCCTCGAAGTCGCGGCGGATGGCGTTCATGCGATCGTCCACCCGGCCGTTGGCGCCGATGCGGGGCCAGAAGAGGCCTGTGCCCGCGTAGACGGTCCGGAGCGCCGCGGGTGATGCGGCCGCGTACTCCCGGCGCAGCGGCAGCAGGCCCGTGGTGTGGTCGGCGTGGTTGTGGCTCAGGATGACGGTTTCGACGTCGCCGAGGTTGAGGCCGAGCGCCTTGAGGTTGCGCTGCACCGTGTCGTCGTTCGCGCCGGTGTCGAAGAGGATGCGGCGGCCGTCGACCTCGACGAGGGCGGCGAAGCCCCACTCGCCGAAGCCCTCGTCGGCCAGCATCGTGGACAGGATTCTGATGTCGAGGCGCGAGACGCGTCGAGGTTCCGGCGCGGGCTGAGCGGCGGTGACCGCGATCCAGATCGCGGGGACGGCCAGCAGCAGGCCGATGAGCGTGACGCGGTGCAGGCGTCGCATGGGCGTCCTCCAGGCAGTGGCGCCAGCCCCGTGGCACCGGGGTCGAGCTTACACTACACTCCGCCGCATGAGGATGCTTCCCATCGCCGCGCTCGCGACGCTCTACCCGATGGCCGCGGTGCCGGCGCAGACGCCGGCCGAGGTCTCGTACCGCTTCGTGTACGAGCGCGCCGGGGAGTCCACCGTGTCGGTGACACTCGAGTGGGGCGCGCCCCTGGGCGAAGCCGGCGTGCTCGTCGCGCCGCGCGCCATCCCGATGGGGTACGGCGAGCAGCACTACGACCGCTTCGTCCGCGACATGCGCGCGCTCCCAGGCGGCACCGTCGAGCGGCAGGAGGGTCCCCGGTGGCGCGTCCCCGCGGGCGCGACGGGTGTGGCCTATCGGGTGGATCTGCGCGCGTTGGAGCGGGCTGTGCTCGCCGCCTCCGATCAATCGCGCGTGCGCGACGGCTACCTGGCGGTGCTCGGGTACTCGGTGTTCGCGTACCTGGACGGGCTCGACGCGCGCCCTGCGCGGCTGCGCGTGGAGGGCCCCGAGGGATGGCCGGTGTTCGCGACGCTCGCGCCGCGCTGGCCCGTCGCCGCGGCGGAGGTCGACGCGCGCGCCGCGGACTTCTACGCGCTGGCCGACAGCCAGATCGTCATGGGGCCGCGCGCCGATTTCCGGCGCCTGACCGAGACACCGGTTCCCCTCTACCTTGCCGCCTACGCCGAGGGTCCGGTCGACCTCGATCGGCTGGGTCGGCTGGCAGCGACGGCCTTCGAGCGCGTCATCGCGTACTTCGGGTCGGTGCCCTTCGCGCACTACACCGTTCACCAGGAGCTCCTGGCGCCGATCTCCCCCGAGCACTCCTACGGCATGAGCATGGAGCACCTCGACTCGAGCACGTACTATCTCGCCGCGTCGAGCGGTCTCACGGACCGCTCGCCGCCGGAGGAGGAGGCGCGGGTGCTCTACAACTTCGCGCACCACATGGCGCACGCCTGGGTGCCCAAGCGCGCCTACGGCCCGGGCTACTTTCCGTTCCAGTGGGAGCTCGCGCCCGTGCTCGACACCATCTGGTTCGCGGAGGGCTTCGGCCAGTACGCCGCGATCGTGGCCATCGGCGCGGGCACTGACAATCCGGACGCGTACCGCGCCGGCATGCTCGATCGGCGCTTCCGATCGAACCTGGCGAGCGCGCCCGCGTTTCTGGCGCGCATGGGGCTGGTGGAGCTGAGCCGGATCGGATCGACGCGCTACTCCGAGGACTTCCGCACCGGCCGCCTCATCTTCTCGCGCGGCGGCCTGATGGCGGCGGCCATCGACGAGCGGATTCAGGCCGCGACGGCAGGCACGCGAAGCCTGCGCGACGCGCTGCGCTTTCTCGTGGCGTGGACGGCCCGCGAAGGGCGCGGCTTCCGCGACGCCGACGAGCTGGCCGGCCTCATCCGCGAGGCGACCGGCGTCGATGTGTCGGGCGTCATCGCGAGCTGGCTCGGTCCGCTGCCGTAGGGCAGGTCAGGTGAGGCCAGGAGCGCGGAGAGGGCGGTGTGCCGCTCGATGGGGAGACCCACGTCGCCCCAGCAGCGTCGCGGCAGGATGCCGGCAACGACCGCCAGGGGGACGTGCGCGATCGACGCCAGCAGTTCCCGCGCGTGGCTCATGGACCGTCCCTGCTCCTGACGAGCGTGTCGAGCGACACCGATGCGAGCGTCGCGCGCACGCCCTCGTCCACTTCGTCGAACAGCCGGCGGAGGGGTGCCGTGCCGGCAGCCGGCGCGGCGACGCCCCGATCGCCGTCCAGCCACACATCGCGGCGCCCCGGCTCGAAGAGCGACACGACGTCGAGCACTGTCACCTCGGCGCGCGGCCGCGCCAGGCGATAGCCGCCGCCGATGCCGCGCGTGCCGTGCGCGAGGCCGGCCCGCACGAGCTGCTGGAACACCTTGGCCAGCGCGGCGGGCGGCACCTTGTAGGCGCGTGCAACCTCCGCGACGGTGACGGGGCGGTCCCGGGCCGCCGCCATCTCGACCGCGGCGCAGAGAGCATACTGCGAGAAGCGGCTCAGCATCAGGCCTCGGTGGACGGGGCCGGTCGCCGGAGGTCGAGGTCGAGGCAGACGCGCTGGGCCAGCGCGAAGCCCTCGCGGTGGAAGAAGGCCAGCAGCGCCTGGTTGTGCCAGCCCACCTCGGTGCGCAGCGTCCCGATGCCGAGGCCGCGCAGGTTCGTGCACAGCTGATCGAGGAGCGCGGTGGCGACGCCCTGGCCGCCGAAGTCGGGGTGGACGCCGATGACGTCGAGCATGGCCACCTGCTCGGTCACGCCGAACTCGCCGTAGAAGACGCGCGCGAGCAGGAAGCCGACGAACCTGCCGCGCTGCTCGGCCGCGAGCGACACGGTGATGCCGGTGTCGGTCATGGCCTGCCGGAGCTTGAGCCGGAAGAACTCGTCCCGCCGGCGGCCCACGTGGCGGGCGTCCAGGGCCACGACCGCTTCGAGGTCGTCGGGCCGCAGGTGGCGGACGATGACGTCTCCGGCGACCGACTCGGCTGCGGACATACGCTCTCTCCTTGTGTCAGCCGGCGCGCTGCTGGCGCTCCGACAACCGCCGCGCGCGGAAGGCGCCCCACAGGGCCGCGCCGAGCGCGCCCGCCAGCGCCGACTGCGGATGGCTCCGGATGTCCACGGCCGCCTTCTGCGCGGCGGCGGCTTCCTGCATGGCCGCCAGCAGTCCCTGGTCGGCGGCGAGGCCGCCCGTGACGAGCAGCACGTCGCGGATGCCGGCCGACACCACGAGCTTGATGTACCGGCCGGCCATCGACTGGTGGATGCCGCGCAGGATGTTCGGCACGGTCACGCCGCGCGACACCATGTTGATGACGTCGGTCTCGGCGAGCACTGCGCAGATCGACGAGCACGCCTCCGGCGCGTCGCCCTCGAGGGAGAGCCGTCCGATCTCTTCCAGCGTCACTCCCAGGTAGCGCGCGATGTTCTCGAGGAACTGCCCCGATCCCGACGCGCACTGGCTGGTCATCCGGTAGCCGAGCACCTTCGCGTGGTCGTCCATGCGGACGGCCCGGCAGTGCAGGGCTCCGATGTCGATCACCGCGCGGGCGGCCGGCTCGAGGAAGAGCCCGCCCCGCGCGTGGGTCGTCATGCCGTAGAAGTGGCCCGTCCGGAACGGCACCGCCTCGCCCTCGCCGGTCGTCGCGACGTACGCGACGTCGTCGGGATCCGCGCCCGCCGCCGCGAGCGCGGCGGCGTAGGCCGTTTCCGCGACCTGCACGGGATCGCGCCGGCGGATGCGCTCCACCAGCCCCGCGCGCAGCCGCTCGCCGCCGTCGTCGTCCGTGTCCATGACGGCGATCTTGACCGCCGCCGATCCGACGTCGATGCCAGCCGTGATCATGCCGCCGCTCCCACGCTCCGGTGCGCGAAGAGCGCCGCGCCGAGCGCGCCGGTGTAGATCGAGTCCTCGTGGATGTTGACCGTGCGGGCGCCGTAGTTCTCCTCGACGAGCGTCCGCAGCACCGAGACCGCCGCCGGGTTCTTGGCCACGCCGCCGGTGAACGTGAACTCGTCTTTCACGCCTCCGGAGCGCGCGAGCAGCGACATCGCGCGCAGGATGATGGCGCGGTGCAGGCCGGCGAGGATGTCCTCGCGCTTCTCCCCCAGCGAGAGCCGCTCGCGCAGCTCGGCGCCGGCAAACACCGTGCAGGTGGAGTTGATCCGCACCGGGGCCGTCGAGGTCCCCGCGATGGGACCCAGCTCGTGGAGGCCGAGGCTCATCTCGTCGGCGATGTAGCCGAGGTATCGCCCGCAGCCCGCCGCGCAGCGGTCGTTCATCTGGAACGAGGTGACGATGCCGTGCTCGTCCACCTGGATGGCCTTGGTGTCCTGTCCGCCGATGTCGAGCACGGTGCGCGTCGCGGGGTACAGGGCGTGCGCGCCGAGGCCGTGACAGAGGATCTCCGATCGAATGCGTCCTTCCGGAAACGGCAGGCGCTGGCGGCCGTACCCCGTGCCCACCGTGCCCTTCGAGACGAGCGCGACGCGCGCCGCGCGGTCCACGGCCTGCGCCAACCCCGGCGGGGCGCCGGCCAGCGCGCGCACGGCGGCTCCGGCATGGTCCTCGAAGCGGCCCGCCGCGTCCGCCGAGTTCTCGACGTCGAGAATCGCCTTGTCGAAGAGGCCGGCGAGCGTGTCGAACGCGACGCCCGCCCCCCGCCCCTCCTCGTCCGCCAGGCTCATGTACCGGCTGCCCGCCAGATCGCGGAAGAAGTCGCTCTTGCGCCGGGCGCCCTCCGCGTACAGGGCGTCGACTTCCTCGTGCATGCGATCGATGATGCGGTCCACCGCGGCGCGGGTTCCTCGCGGGGCCGTCAGCAGCCGGCCGAGGAAGCGGCCGAGCTCGGCATGGAGCGCCGAGAGCTGCGACCGGTACTGGCCGGCGCGGAACCGGCGCTCGAGCGCCTCCATCACGCCTGGCGCCGCCAGGCCGGCGGCCGCCAGCTCGCGGGCGATGAGCGAGAAGCGCGTGTTGATGAGCGCCTCGTTGAGCGCCACGCGGCAGGCCACGTCGTAGTTGCTGCGCGAGTTGGTGATGCCGCGGCCCAGGATCGCGCCGTCCTCCCCCAGCACGACGGCCTTGGTGGTCGTCGATCCCAGATCGATGCCGACGACGTAGGGAATCATGACGCCGCTCCCTGGCGTTTCTGGTCGAGCATCTGGAAGTACGACTCGAGCCGGTTCTTGATGTTGGCGGCCGAGAAGTACCGCGGATCCACCAGGTCGCTCTCGATGAAGCCGCCCGGCCGGCCCGATCGGCTCTCCACCTCGCGCAGGATGTGGAGCTGGCCGGCGCTGAACGAGTTGCAGCTCTTGACGGAGTTGATGAGGAAGCCGTCCGCGCGGTACTCCTCGACGTAGCGCGCGAGCAGCGCAATCCGCGTGGGGAGGCTCAGGTTCGTGTAGCAGCCCAGGCAGTACTCGGCGAGGCTCTCGAGCGGGCGGTCGGGATCGTGCCGGAAGCCGAGATCGTAGACGCCGCCGACCTTCGAGTAGGTCGACGCCACGGCCACCGCGCCCTCGTCGGCAAACATCTTCCAGAACTGCCGGAAGTGGGTCCAGTTGGGCGGCCCCTCCATCACGATGCGGAAGCGCTCGCCCGGCATCTCGCCCTCCGGGGTCACGGGCCCGAGGCCCCGCCGGATGCGCTCGTCGACCTCCTCCCGGAGCGCGCGGTAGTACTCGACCGCCTCCTCGGTGCCCCGGAACGCGCTGAAGATGGGCCCGACGTAGTAGACCGCGCCGAAGTAGGCGTCGATGGGCGAGGGCACGTGTCTCGCCGACTGCAGCACCCACACGAGGTCGTCCTCGGCCTCGGCGGAGCGCGCCAGGATCGACTTCAACCGGTCCTCGTCGTACGCGCGGCCCGACACGGCCTCGAGGGCGGGTATCACCGACCGGCGCAGCTGCCCGACGACGTACTCGCGCATGGCATGGGTGATGCGGCCCTCCGCCTGATACGGCACGTGCAGCATCGCCACCGGGCAGCGATACTCCTCGCGCAGCAGTTCGAACCACTTCATGAACGTGAAGCAGCCCGTGTAGGAGAGCAGCAGCAGGTCGGGGTTGGGCAGCCGCTGGCCGGTGGGACCGATGTTGCCCGACTTGAGCATGCCGATGTCGCTCTTCACGTAGGTGCAGACGTCTTCGGAGTGGCCGTGCTTCTCGGCGAGGGCGATGTACTCCGCCGTGCGCCCGCGCATGGCCGACTGCAGCGCATTGATCTCCGGCAGCACCGGCAGCAGATCGAAGCTCAGCAGGAGCTCGGTGAGGTTGCCGGGCACGAAGGTGTAGGCGGTGCGCGCGCCCGTCTCCGGCGCGGCCGCCAGCCGGTCGAAGTGCCGCGCGATCATCGCCTTCTGCCGCAGCTGGCTGTCGTCCTTGCGCACGGTCGCCTGAGCGGAACTCGGCGTCATGACACGCTCCAGAGCCGGATGGAATCGGCAAAGGTCCCCGCCTGCTCGCGAATGACCTGGAACTGCCCGCTGTTCTCCGCGTACTTGAACGCGGTCCACGGCACGCCGCGGCGCTCGACGGCGCCGACGGCCATCGGCTGGTCGAGCAGCGCCGGGTCGCAGAAGCTCGGCGCGCAGAACAGCACGCCCTCGGCGCCGCTCTCGTCGAGCCGCGCCTCGAGCGCGGCGCCCTTCACCTCGTCCGCGATGTAGCGCGTGGGGCCCGCCACCGCGTCATGGAGGAACGCCTCCACGAGGTTCTGCAGCGGGTCTCCCTCGACCGGAATGTCCGACTGGATGTAGCGGTGCACCTGCAGGAAGTCGTCGTCGACGATGTAGCAGCCCGCCCGCTCGAGCGTGCGGATGAGGCCGATCGGGGGCTGCTCGCAGAAGGCGCCCGTGACGAGCACCCGCGCCTGATCCTGCGGCCGGCGCGACTCGTCGGCGGCGGCGAGCGCCAGGTAGTCGCGGAGAAGCGGCGTGGACGCCTCGACGGGCAGCTGCAGCGCCGCCCGCAGCACGACGTAGAGCTCGGAGGTGGGAACCTTCCACGGCTCGCGCCGCCGCAGCGCGTACAGCTCGCGGACGAGACGACGATCCTCGTTGTAGAGGGCAATCGACGCGCGGAGCGCCTCGGCGTCGAGCGGGCGGGCGCCGCGATCGGCCAGGGTCCCGGCGAGCGCCTCGAGGTCGCGGCGGTAGAACACGCCGCCGATGGCCGGGTCGAAGTTCTGCGGCACGTCCAGGTAGTGCACGAGCACCGAGGGGAAGAGCATCTGCCACATGCCCGACAGGTTGCGGATGACGTCGCAGGTGGCGGGGAAGATCACGCCGTCGAGCGTGGCGAGGCTGCCGTTGAGCCCGAGCTCGATGGTGCTCCTGGGAATGTGGCAGATGTAGGACTGGTAGTAGGCGTCGCCCTTGATGATCTCGAGGTCGGGATGGCCGCCCAGGAGCGCCACCGGCAGCGCGCCCTGCGCGTGCAGCAGCTCGCGCGGCGCGTAGATCGGCATGTAGCCGACGGCGAGGCCGCCGGTGCGCGCCTTCCAGTCGGCGACGCCGCCGAGCGCGGGGTCGCGGACCAGCGCCTCGCAGCGGGCGACGAGCGTGGCGAGATCGGTGGGGGTCATTAGCGGTTGCTCCACGCCGGCGGGCGCCGATCCAGAAAGGCCTGGAGGCCTTCCACCGCGTCCCGTGTCGACATCAGGCCGTCCAGGTACAGCCGTTCGAGCGCCGGCAGCTCCGCCTCGAGGCGTGCCCGCAGGCCGGCCCGCGCCGCCCGCACCGCCCACCGCAGGCTCGAGGCCGACTTCGGCGCGAGGTGCTTGCGCGCCCACGCGAGCGCCGCGTCGGCCGGATCGCCGTCGGTGACCTCGTCGACGAGGCCCATGGCGAGGGCCTCCTCGGCGGTGACGCTCCGACCGGAGAGGCAGAGGTCGTCGGCGTGGCCGCGGCCGACGCGGTCCGCCAGCACCAGCGAGCCGACCGGCGCGAACACCCCGAGCGCGATCTCCGGCTGTCCCAGCCGCGCGTCGCGCGCGGCGAACACGCGATGGCAGAGCGACATCACTTCGAGGCCGCCGCCGAGGCACTGCCCGCGCACCGCCGCAAGCGTCGGCACGGCCATGTCCAGCAGGGCGCGGAGGAGGGCGTGGAAGCGGCCGAGCATCGCCGCTGCCGAGCCCGGCAGGTGCTCCGACACGCTGGCGCCGAAGGAGAAGTGCGCTCCCTGCCCTTCGAGCACGATGGCCTTCAGCGCCGCCGTGTCCGTGGCGTCGCGCACCACGGCGGCGAGCGCTTCCATCAGCCGCGCGTCGAGCACGTTGCCCTTGGACCCGCCCATCGCGACCCGCCAGATCGCGTCGTCGTCCAGGCGCTCCACGGCAATGAGGTCAGCGGTCATCGGTGTTGCCTCGTGTCCACCCGCCGCCGGCGCGGCTGCGTCCCGCCCGGGCCGATGACGAGTTCGAGCTCGGTGAACGGCCCGCCCACGAAGCCGTTCGATCTGAAGAAGGCCAGCATCGGCACGTCGTGCCGACGAACCATCGTGCGCACGCGGTCCACGCCGGCCGCCGCGAAGCGGCGGGCCGCGTCGGCCACGAGCGCCGATCCGAGGCCCAGATGCGCGCGCGCCGGATCGACGCCCAGGCCGAGAATCCACCCGCACGGGTCGGAGCCGAACTCGAAGGCGCGCACCTCGCCGAGGAGGTACCCCGCGAGCGAGTCGTCGACGAGTCCGGCGAGCGCGACGAGCGGGTCGCCCTGCGGCCGCCGGGCCGCGCTGGCGATGACCGCGGCCCAGTACGCGCGCTTTCGCCGGCCCGTGAGCGCGGCGTCGAGCCGCGCCACAGCCGCCAGATCGGCCGACAGCAGCGGGCGGACGGCCAGCATCGTCAGCTCCGCGCGCGGGCGCGGGCGAGCACCTCGTCGACGAGCGCGTCGGACCAGACCGCGCCTTCGGCCAGGCGCCGTCGGAGCAGCAGCATGTCGGCCTCACGGCAGGCCTTGCTGCCCTCGTTGAAAGCCCGGAAGCCCGCGCGCGCCTCGGTCATCATGTTGAGGCCGAGCCAGGAGCGGTTTGTCTCCTTGTTCCGATCCCAGTGCTCCAGCTTGTGCTTGCGCACGCTTTCGATGGTCTTGGCGAGGCAGCCCGGAAACGTGTTGGCGAGGCGGAACACCAGCGCGTCAACCTCGGCATCGAGGCGGGCGAGATCCACGACGCCCCGCTCGATCGTCTTCCGGGCCTCGGCCCGGGCGCTGCCCGCGACCAGGTCGCCGTAGACGATGCGCCCGCCGTCGAGCCAGCGGTCGGTGACGACCATCGGATTCGTCACCCAGGCGCCGTCCACCTTCAGCGCGGGGACGACGGCGGTGAGCAGGCCGAGCCGATAGGCCTTGTACGCGCTCCAGTGCTCGCAGAGCGTGCAGCTCTCCATGGCGGCCTCGATGCCGACGAACAGCGGCAGGAAATCGGTGCTCCCGCCGTCGGGCGCCGACCCGTGCTTCGGGCCGGCCTGGCCGAACATCGCCAGGTCCTGCGCGACGGAGAAGTCGCAGGCCATCCCGATCTCCTGGCCGCCCGCGATGCGCATCCCGTTGACGCGGCAGATGACCGGCTTGTCGCACATCAGGATGGCGCTGACCATGTCGTTGAAGAGCCGCATGTACTGGCGGTACTCCTCGGGCCGGCCCGCGTAGTACTCGGCATACTCGGCGGTGTTCCCGCCGGTGCAGAAGGCGCGCGTGCCCGCGCCGGTGAAGACGACGGCGACGGCCGCGCGGTCGTTCGAGGCGCGCCGCATGCCGAGGATGACGCCCTTGATCATCTCGGTCGTGTACGAGTTGAGCTGCGCAGGGTTGTCGAGCGTGATGCGCACGACGTGGAGGCCGGGCACCTCTGCGCCGTCCCCGTCGCGCAGCGGCGTTTCCTCGTATCGCACGCCCGGCGCCGGCAGCGGAGGGGCCAGGTTGTGGTCTTTGAAGGTCAGCAGCTCTTTCGCCATTCGTCATTCGCCCTTCGCCATTCGTCATTTGTCATTTGTCATTCCCGGCATCAACACCATCCGCCGCGCCGGGCGGCCGGCGTGCAGCTCGGCGAACACCTCATTGATGGCGGCCAGCGGACGGCGCTCGATGAAGGGCTCGAGGGCGATGCGGCCCGAGAGGACGAGCGAGAGGACCGCCGGATAGTGATCGGGTAGGCAGCCCCAGTTGCCCTGGACGGTGGCGTCGAAGGCCATGATGTTGGAGAAGCGCAGCTCCACCGGTTCCGCCGTGTAGCCGATGACGGACAGGTACGAACCGTGGCCGAGCAGGCCGAACGCCGTGGCCTGGCCGGCCGTCGTCCCGGAGGTCTCGTAGATGCGCGTGCGCCAGGTGGGCACCCCCCGCGAGTCGGCGAACGCGCGCAGCTGACGGCGCAGGCCCCTGTCGTCGGTGGCCGCGGGATCGAGGGTGAGCGCCGCGCCGTGCGCCGCCATCTGGGCCCGCCGATCCGCGCTGGGATCGATCGCGACGACCGTGGCGCCGAGGGCGGCGGCAATCTGCACGCCAAATCCCCCGATGCCGCCCGCGCCGACGAACACGGCCAGGTCGTCAGCCGTCAGGCCGCTGCGGACGATGGCCTGGTACGGCGTGGAGATGGCGTCGGCGATGACCGAGAGCGACGCCAGGTCGAGCCGGCCGGGATTGACGCGGTCGTCGGTCAGATCGGGCACGGGGCACAACCCGCGCGACGGGAGCCGGACATGGGTGGCGAAGCCGCCGTGGACGTCGCTGCCCGGGAAGATCTGGCGCGGGCAGACCTGGCCGCGCGCCTGGCGGCAGGCCTCGCATTCCCCGCAGGGCAGCACCGCCGGCACGATCACGGCCCGCCCCGTCCAGTGCGCGGCGCCGGGGCCGGCGGCGACCACCGTGCCGCTGATTTCGTGTCCGAGGGTGAGGGGGAAGCCGTGCCGCGTCGGCACGCCGTGGTAGTAGAAGCCGAGGTCGGTGTGGCAGACGCCGCAGCCGGCGACCTCGACGAGGACTTCACCCGGGCCGGGCGTCTCGTCCCGGGTCTCGCGCGCCATCGGCACGCCCGGTGCCGTGACCACCCACGCCGTGCAGCGCATCGTGCCCCTCGCGGCCGCTCGGGGACGGGGCGGTCCGAAAACCGGACAAACAGGTCCTGAATGCCTGTATACGCCTCCCACGCCGGCAGGTCAAGCGCCATCGACCGCGCCCCGGCCGGAGTACAATCCGCAGGTTCGTCGCGACCGCTCCGATGTCCGCGCTTCAGCCGATCCGCCCGCTCGTGACCCGCCGCGCGCGCCCGCGCGGCACTGCCGCGCTGGCCGCCCTGCTCTCGTCATTCGTCATTGGTCATTCGTCATTCCCGGAGGCCCAGCCGCGCGGCTCCCTGCAGGCGCTCGTCGACGCGGAAGTCGCGCGCGTTCCCGCGCGCGCCGGGCTCTGGATCAAGCACCTCGGCTCGGGCGAGGAGGCGGCCGTCAACGCCGACGCCACGTTCAACAGCGCGAGCGTCGTCAAGATCCCCGTCGCGGCGCTCGTGTTCCGGCTGGCGGAACGCGGGGCGATCTCCCTCGACGAGCGCGTCACGCTCGGCAAGGCGGACGTGCGCGGGGGGTCGGGAGTGTTCCGCCATCACGATCCCGGGCTGCAGCCCACGTGGCGCGACGTCGTCCTCCAGATGATCATCACGAGCGACAACACCGCCACGGACCTGGCCATCGGCAAGGCCGGCGGTGTCGGGGCGGTCAACGCCTTTTTGCGGGAGACGGGCTATGCGGACGGCATCCGGCTCACGCAGACGACCGGCGAGCTCTTCGCGAAGTACGCGGCGCTCGCGCCGGGCCAGTCGGCGCAGAAGACGAACGAGGATCGCGCGTACTGGCTGGGGGAAATGACGCCGCGCGCGACGGGGCGCCTCCTCGAGGCGCTCCAGACGCACACGCTCGTCTCGCGGGAGTCGTCCGAGGCGCTCGTGCGCATGATGCGCGCGCAGCAGGCGGGCGCGCGGCGCCTGCCGCACTTTCTGACGGTCCCCGTCGCGCACAAGACCGGCGATTTCCCGCCGGTGCTGGCCAATGACGTGGGCATCATCTTCGCGCGGTCCGGCCCCATCGTCGTGTCGTTCTTCCTGAACGCCATCGCGGAGCCGTACGGCGAGGCCGAGGATCGAATGGGCCGCATCGCGCGGCTCGTCGTGGACTACTTCGACGGAAGGCAGTGACGTATGGGGGCGTGGGGCGTGAGGCGTGGGGCGTGGGGTACGAGGCGTGAGGCGTGGGGTCTGACGGGACGAATTGCCCTGCTTTCGTCGTTCGTCATTTGTCATTTGTCATTCCCGTCGTCATTCCCGTTGGCCCAGACGCAGCAGCCGTTCTGGCCCGGCGCCCGGTACGACCCGGCGATTCCGACGCTCGAGCAGGTGCTGGGCCACGCGCCGGGCGAGCGAATCACGCCGCCCGAGGGCGTCGGGGCCTACCTCCAGGCGCTGGCGAAGGCGGCGCCCACGCGGACGCGGCTGGTCGAGTACGCCCGCAGCTGGGAGGGCCGGCCGCTGTGGCTGCTGGTCGTCGGCAGCCCCGACCGCATTGCGGCGCTCGACGAGATCAAGAAGGGGCTGCAGCGGCTGGCCGACCCGCGCGGGCTGGCGGCGGCGGACGGCGCGCGGCTGGTCAGGGAGCTGCCCGTGGTGGTCTGGCTGATCCACGGCGTGCACGGGAACGAGATCTCCTCGTCCGACGCGGCGCTCCTCGAGGCCTATCACCTGCTCGCGGCGCAGGGCGATGAGGGGGTCGACCTGGTGCGCCGGGAGGCGCTCGTGCTGATCGACCCGATGCAGAATCCCGACGGGCGCGCGCGCTTTGTCTTCCAGAACCTGCAGGGACAGGCGGCCGTGCCCGATCCGGCGCCGTACAACGCCGAGCACGACGAGCCGTGGCCGGGCGGGCGGTCGAACCACTACCTGTTCGACATGAACCGCGACTGGTTCGCGCAGACGCAGCCCGAGACGCGCGGGCGCATCGCCATCGCCCGCGAGTACTGGCCGCACGTGAACGTGGACCTGCACGAGCAGGGAGGCGACAACACGTACTACTTCGCGCCCCCGGCCGATCCGCTGAACCCGCACATCACGAAGAACCAGATCGACGCCTTCGATCTGTTCGGCCGCGCCAACGCCGCGCGTTTCGACGAGCGCGGCTGGCCGTATTTCATCCGCGAGGTCTACGACTCCTTCTATCCGGGCTACGGCGAGTCGTGGCCGATCTTCCAGGGTTCGATCGGCATGACCTACGAGCAGGCGTCCGCGCGCTCGCTGGCGTACGCGCGCCGCGACGGCACGACGCTGACGTACCGCGACGGCGTCATGCACCATTTCAACGCCGCGATCGTGACGGCCATGACGGCGGCGCGTCACCGCGAGAAGCTGCTCGGCGAGTTCCTCGAGTACCGCCGGAGCGCGATTGCCGAAGGCGAGAAGGGCCCCATCCGTGAGTACGTGCTCGTGCCGGGCCTCGATCCGTCGCGAGCCGATCGCCTGGCGCGCAACCTGGCCACCCAGGGCATCGAGGTGCGTCGCGCGGAGGAGCCGGTGCGGATCGGGAACCGCCAGCTGCCCGCCGGCAGCTACCTCGTGTCGAACGCGCAGCCGACCGGACGCCTGATCCGCAACCTGCTCGATCCGCAGACCGATCAGCCCGCGGAGTTCGTCAAGCGGCAGGAAGAGCGGCGCGCGCGTCGGCAGCCCGACCAGATCTACGACATCACGGCATGGAACCTGCCGCACATGTGGGACGTGGAAGTGGTGACGAGCCCGAGCGCGATCGCGGCGAAGAGCGCGCCGGTGCCCATGACCTACGATGCCCCGATGGCGGCCCGGACGTTCTCCCAGGGCAAGGTCGGCTACCTCATACCCTGGGGCAGCGGCGCGGCCGCGCTGGCCGCCGACGCCCTCCAGCAGGGGCTGCGTATCCGGAGCGTCGGCGGCGAGTTCACGCTTGGCGGACGGACGTTCCCGATCGGCACGGCGCTCATCCGCAACGCCGAGAACCCCGCCGATCTGCACGCGCGCCTGGCGGCCCTGGCGACCCGGCACGGCGTGGAGGTCGTGCCCATCGACACGGCCTACGTCGAGTCGGGCACCTCGCTCGGCAGCAACGACGTGGCGTTCCTGAAGCCCCCGAAGGTGCTGCTCGCGTGGGACCAGCCGACCAGCTCGCTGTCGGCCGGCTGGACGCGCTACACCCTCGAGCGCCGCTTCGGCCAGCCCGTCACCGCGGTGCGCACCTCGTCGCTCGGCCGCGTGCCGCTCAATGAATACGACGTGCTCGTCCTGCCGTCGGGCAACTACGGCGGCGCCATCGGCGAGCCGCTGCTCAACCGAATCAAGGACTGGATACGGGCGGGCGGAACGCTGGTGACGCTCGCGGAGGCGTCGCGCTGGGCGACCGGCGCCAACGTCGGCCTGCTCGACACGACCACGCTGCTCAAGGACGGCCGGCCCGACGTTCCGGCGGGTGGGGCGGGTG
>JBFMCA010000052.1:0-28121 GCA_040754955.1 Acidobacteriota bacterium
GACTTTGCGAGGTCCACGGCCACTGTCGTAGCATCCATGTCGGTCTCCTCCTGGTTGTGCTGATGGGTGTCAGCTGATGCGGCATCATGCCGTATCGGAACCGGGAGGAGTCCATACCATCCTGGTGGAACGCCCGTCGAGCACCGAGGCCGGCGAGGCGCCCCGATGGCAAGGCGCTTCGACCGAGGACGATCCCGTGACGGGCGAGGACGGCGCCACGCCGCCGGCGGGGATGCCTCGCCGGTCGAATGCCGTCGGGCGCTCCACCACGGGCTGCCCGGGTCCTGCGTCAGGCGCCGGGACCAGCCAGGCGGATGATCTCCGTGCGGCGGCGGAGGTCGGCGATCCAGTCGGCGATCAGATCGCGGCGGCGGTCGGCGGCGAGCCGCTCGCGGATGCGGGGCGCCGCGGCCTCGTAGCTCTGCCCGTCCCGCTCGTACTCGGCGCGCCGCGCGGCGTAGTAGGCCGCCACCTCGGCCTCGGTCGGCGTGCCGGCGGCGGCGAAGCGCTGGTCCAGGTAGGCGGCGATGCGGAGGTCGTTGCGGAACCACGTCCGAAGCCGCTCATCGGTGAAGCCCCCGGCCGCGAGCGCCTCCCGATACGCGGCCTCGGCCGCAAAGCGCCCCTGGGTCTCCCGCAGCCTCGCGTCCACGGCGTCCGCAGCCGGCTCGGGCGGCGCGTAGCGCTGCACCTCGCGCAGGACGAGCGCCCGATCGATCAGCCGCTCGGTGAGCGCGTCGTCGTCAGCGGTGTCCGCCTCCTCCACCAGGCCCAGCGCCCGCGCGACCCGGACGTCCGCCAGCGTGATCACCTGGCCGCCGACGACGGCCAGCGTGCGGTCGAGCAAGACCTCCTGGCCTGCGAGGAGCGACGCTACGAGGAGGGCGAGCATCAGAACGCCTGTCCCAGCGAGATGTGGACCACGTACCCGCGCTCGCGGCTGCCGTCGCGGAGCGTCCGGCGGTCGAGTTTGTAGCCGAGATCGACGCGCAGCGGCCCGAGCGGCGACCGGTAGCGCACCCCCCCGCCCGCCGCGCCGCGCAGCGCACCGAGATTCACGTCGCCCGCGCGCTTGAACACGTTGCCGGCATCGACGAAGCCGACGAGGCCCAGCCCCTTCCAGTACGGGGCGCGCAGCTCCAGGTTGAGCACGACGAGGCCGTTGCCGCCCGTCGGAAAGCCGTCGGCGTTGAGCGTCTCGTCGGTGCCGAGACGGTCGAGCGCGAAGCCGCGCACGGTGGTGTCGCCGCCGGCGAAGAACCGCTCGCTCGCCGGCACGTCCTCGACGACGTCCACGGCGGGCTGGCCGTCGGCACCCGTCACGGGTCGCCCCTCGCCGTCCACGCGCGCGACCTCGCGCGGGAATCCGACGGCCAGGCCCATCCGCGCGCTGGCCGCGACCACGAAGCCGTGACCCGGCAGCCGCCGGTAGATCGCCCCCTGCAGGAAGGTGCGGGCGAAGCCCACCTCGGACCCGAACCCGCGGGCGGCCACCGACCCGTCGATGCCGACGACGGCACCGCGGGTCGGATCGAGGACGTCGTCGCGCGAGTCGCGCAGGAGCGAGCCCGTGATCACCGACAGGCGAACCTGCGGGAACAGGCGATCGATGAGCAGCTGGTCCTCGGGGTCGATCTGCTCGTCGAACAGCCGCGTGCGGTTGAGCGCGTAGCGGCCGCTGAGGGTCAGCGCGTTTGGGAACCGCCGGGCGTACTCCGCCTGGACGCCGCGCCGCCGGAAGTTGAAGCTCGAGCGGATGGCCTGCTCGACAAACGCCGTCACCTGCGCGTCGCCCGGCGTGCCGAACGGCCGCGGCTCGCGGTAGATGCCCACCATGCGGTACTCGTTGAAGCCGTACCCCCCCATGTCGTCCGGATCGGGGTTGGCCACGGCCGGGTCGCGCGGCCGGAACGACACGCGGGTCGCGAGGTTCAGCGAGCGGTTCTTGCCCCACAGGTTGCGGCGTCCCGCCTCGAAGAACGCGCGGGGGGCGATGTCGACGCGCTCCTCGGCGGTCCGTGTGTCGCCGGCGCGACGCAGCCGGCGGCCGACCTCGACGCCGCCGCCGTACGAGATAGTCGTCGCAGGCGCCTCCTCGACGTCGATGATCACATCGCGGTTGCCGGTGACGCCGTGCGGCAGCTCCGTGATGCGCACCCGGCGGAAGAGCCCCAGGGCGCTCAGCCGCTGCTGGCTCTCGACGAGCGCCGTCTCGCCGAGCGGGTCGCCGGGCTTGAACAGGATCTCGCGGCGGATCAGGTCGGCGCTCGTCGACCGGTTGCCGGTGACCAGGATGTGGTCGACGAAGGTCCGCGGGCCTTCCACGACCCGCCACCGGATGTCCACGTGACGGCGGTCGTCGGAAGGGACGAGCTGGGGCTGAACGCTGGCGCGCTGGAAGCCGGCGTCGCGGTACACGCGCTCCACGGCGTTGCGATCGGCCGCCAGCCGCGGCCGGTAGAAGGGCTGGCCCGCGACGAGCGCGAGCGCGGCCCGGATCTGGTCGGCCGCCACGGCCTCGGCCCCCTCGATGGTGACCGTCCCCACCGTCGTCCGGCGTCCCTCGGCGACGCTGAACCGCACGTCGACGGGGCGGACGACCTCGCCGCCGCGAGTCTCCTCGGGCAGCACGTCGGTGGCCACGGTGACGGCCGCCTCGGTGTAGCCGCGGACGAGATACAGCTCCGTGAGGGCCGAGGCCACGGCGGCGACGCGCGCGGCCACGAACGGCTCTCCCGGCTCGACGCGCAGCAGCGGCTTCAGATCGGCCGGGGTGAGCTGCTCGACGCCCTCGACGGTGACGGCGCCGACGCGGTGCAGCGGCCCGCGGGTCACCGTGAAGGTGATGACGAGCGAGCCGTGTCGGGTCTCGGTGCCGTAGGTGGCCGACGCGAGCCGGTAGCCCTGGCCGCGCAGGTGCGTCTCGATGTTCCGCGTGGCGTCCTCGAGCAGGTCCTGATCGACGGACCGTTCCCGGCGGATGGGAACCAGGTCGTCGCGCACGCCCTGCGGGAGCGGGTCGCCGCGAAAGGCCACCTCGACGCGCCGGCCGACCCGGACGTCGAGCGTCACCGACGCGGTGGCGCCGTCCTCCGAGAACACGGCCGCCGCCGACGCGACGGCCTCGTAATAGCCCTGCGCGCGGAGGCTGTCGGCATAGGCCGCGACGCGCGCATCGATCGCCAGGCGGTCGAACGGCCGTCCCGGCTCGAGGTCGAGCGCGTCGAGCACCTCGGCGGCGGGGCGGGGCGCCTCGCCGACGAGCGTGGCGGCGCCGATGGTGGTGCGCGGGCCCGGGCGCACGCGCAGGACGGCCTCGACCTCGCCGGCCGCGCGCGGCTCGAGGCGCGGCTCGATCACGGCGCCGACGAAGCCGCGATCGCGATACTCCGCGCGAACGAGATCCACGAGGTCGTTCAGGCGCCGGGCCCCCACGCGTGCGCCGAGCCGCTCGGTGATGAGCGCCCGCAGCGCGGCGCGGTCGAGCACGGGGTCGCCCTCGAAGGTCACGCGCGTGACGTAGGCCAGCGGCGTGAGCGCCCACCGCAGCGCCACGGCGTCGCCCGCCGCCGCGGCGAAGACGCGGACATCGGCGTACTGCCCCAGGCCCACCAGGTGATCGATGCTCTCCCGGACGGCCTGCATCGAAAGACGGTCGCCCACCCGCGTCTCCACGGCCTCGAGCAGTCCCGCGTCCTCGGCGGCGCGTCCCGCCACCTCGACGCGCACGCCGGCGATGGGCCGGCCGACGAAGTCGGCCGGCTGGGCCGCCGACGGCAGGGCCGCGGCGAGCAGGCTCGCGGCGAGGAGCGCGGCGACGCGCATCAGAAGACGTGCCTCTTGCGCACTTCGAGCGCGTAGGTGCGGTCCTCGTTCTGCGAGAGCACCCACGCCAGGCTGCTGCTCTGGTCGTACTCGAGCAGGATGATCTCGTCGAGCCGCGACGAGGAGAGGCTCCGTGCGTAGGTCAGGTAGATGCGGTCCGAGATGCGCTTGCCGATCGTCACGCGGGCGGCTGGGTTCAGGTCGAGCCGCGTCGACTGCGCGTAGGGATCGACGAGCAGCGGCGTGATCTGGAACGTGTCGACGCCGAAGGTCTCTTCGACGACCTTGCCCACCTCGTCGGACAGCACGCCCGTCAGCGCCCGGGTCGCCCGCGACCGGAGCAGCTCCTGCTCGCGCTGGTTCGGCTGGCGGAGCGCCGCCAGCTCCACGTCCCCGCTGGGGACCGTGTCGCTGAAGAGCAGCGTCAGGATGTCCACCGGCGGCAGCGGCGGGTCGGAGGTGAACTCGGGCTGCAGCCGCTCGGTCGTGCCCGCCATGCGCAGCGTCACGCGGTAGGTCTGCCCCGGCACGCGCACGCGGGTCTCGGCCTCGACGTCGAAGAACGGCTGGATGCGCGACGGGTTCGTGAAGTCCAGGCTCCCCTGCGTCACGAGGTAGCGGCGCCCCTCGAACTGCACCTCGCCGCGTTCGATGTCCGCGCGGCCGAAGAGCAGCGGCCGGTCGAAGGTGCCGCGCAGCGTGAGGTCGGCGCTGGCCACGATGCGGGCCTGGTTGGTGTCCAGCCGCAGCGTCGAGGGCGCCTGCACGCGGATGTCGTAGCGCACGGGCAGCGTCGGCTCTGCAGCCACCGCGCCCGCCGGCGCCGGGATGCCCTCCCCTTCGTCGCCGCCCAGCGTGAAGATGCCGCCCCCGCCGAACGCCCCCGTCCACGTCGCGCTCCGCACCAGCACCGACCCCGACAGCACGGGCCCGGTCGCCGGACCCTGCAGCGTGAGCGCCGCGTCCACGAGCGACCGCATGCCCTCGGGAAAGCGCAGGCGCATCTCCTCGCCGGTGGCAGTCACGTCGAACTCGTCCAGCACGTAGCCGCGCATCCCGATGCGGCCGCCGAACCGGACCGGGCCGCCCGCCAGGCGGGCGGTCACGCCGTCCACCATGATGCCCGTCGCGTTGAAGGCGACAATGCCGTTGACCTGCTCCAGCGCGTGCGGGAACGAGAAGTGGCGCAGCCGGCCGTCGGTGAGCAGCGCCTGGCCGGACACGATCGGACTGGTCGCCGTGCCCTCGAGGCGCGCCGACACTTCCGCGCGGCCGGCGCTGCGCAGGTCGGGCAGGAACCCCTGCAGCACGGCCAGGTTGGCGGCCCCGCCGGCCTGCAGCGCGAGCGCCTGGGTGGGCAGATCGACCGTTCCGGTCAGCTCGAGCTCCGTGCCGTCGCCCACCAGCCGGAACGCGTCGAGCTGCAGCACCTGCCGGTCCACGGCCGCGCGAATCGGCGCCTGGTTGCGCAGCACGTAGTCGAGGAAGCGCAGCTCGAGCCCCTCCACCGTCGTGTCGATGCGCAGGGCGTCGGGGTTGTACAGCTCGCCGACCACGCGGATCGTCCCGCTGGCGATGGCGCTCACGTAGGCCGAGAGCTGCGGCTGGAACGCGCGCACGTACGGATCGAGCGAGGTGTCCGCCACGCGGAACGAGAGCTCGGCGTCGCCCTCCTCGGTGAGCGCCATCCGCCCGGTGCCGGACACCGAGAGCCGCGGCGACGCGGCCTCCACCTCGTAGGTCAGCACCGTGTCGCGCACCGCGATGCGGCCGGTGACTTCGCCGATGCCTTCCTCGCCGAAGTACAGGTCCTGCACGCTCAGGCGCACATCGTAGCGCGGCGCGTCGAACAGGCCGCTGCCGCTGGCGGAGAAGTCGAGGAGGCCCGTGAACGGCGGCAGATCCGGATAGCTCGTCACGTTCAGCGTCTCGACGGCGAGCCGGCGTCCGTCGGCGTTGAACGAGTAGGTGCCGTCCCAGCCGACGTACGCCGCGCCCGTGATGCGGCCGCCGCCCTTGAGCACCTCCAGGCCGTCGATGCGCACGCCCTCGCCCTCGAAGCGGAGGCTGCCCGACCCCGTGGCGAACGGCTCGTCCCACGCCGTGCCCCGATCGACCGTCATGCGCCCGAAGCCGAACGGGCGCGTGTACGGCCCGTACAGGTGGAACTCGCCGGTGACCCAGCCGTCGAGCGGGTAGTCCTGCAGGTCGAAGGCGTCGAGGAAGTCCGCCACCGGGCGCTCCTCGACCCGCACGCGCGCGTTCAGCTCCTCGCCGCCGTCGGCACGCGGGAAGCCGAGCGAGAACCGGCCGTCGACGACCATCCGCGTGTGGCCGCGCCGGATGTAGGTGTTCGAGACCATGGCGTACGCGTTGTCGATGACGACGTCACCCTCGACCGCGCCCCACGTGACGTCCCAGGCCCGCATCTCGTCGCCGAGAAAGCGGCCCTCGATGCGCGGCCGGCTGAACGCGCCGAGCATGACGCCCTCGAACTCGCCGAAGCCGTCCACCTGGATGGCGCGCGTCGGGGCGCCGAAGGCCGTCATGAGTCCCGCGAGCAGGCGGTCGCTCTCCTGCCAGCTCGCGCTCGTGACCGAGAACGGGATGCGCGATTGGCGGCCCCACGCCGTCACGCCCTCGAACTGCACGTAGGTGTCCTCGGTGGCCACCACGCTGGGCGCGAGGCGGATCTGCGCGCCGTCGAAGCTGTATCGCAGCTCGCCTCCGATGGGCACTGGCGCGAGCGGCAGGTGATCGCTGAAGGGCCCGAACACCCGCGCGCGCTGCCGGGCCGCCTCGGCCACGCCCGCCGGCAGGACGGCCCCGAGCGTCGTCACGCCGGGCGGCGGCACGGCGCGAACCGTGCCCTCGCCGACCCGCTCGTCCCAGCCTCCGGACGGCCAGTCGAGCAGGTTGCGGCCCGTGGCGCGGCCCGCGAGCCGCAGGCCCCGCACCTCCAGGAAGTTGGTGAACGTCGTCAGGTCGACGTCCTCGTACTGGACGTCGAAGCGATGGCGCGCCGGAGTCGAGGGTCCCTTGCCGATCGGAAACAGCCGGTACTGGAAGTCGGTGCGGCCGCCGTAGAACCGCGATGTGGCGCGCGTCACCTCGAAGCGATCGGGCACCCAAACGAGCGAGCCTTCGAGATCCTGGAAACGGTAGTCGTTGACGCCGGCGTCGTGCGCACGGAAGTCGCCGGCAAGCTGGCGGCCGCCCTTGAAGAGGTGGAACGTCCCGGTGAAGTCGCCGTCGCCGTGCAGCGAGAAGGTGTCGCGCGCCCAGAACAGCTCGCGCATGCGCGGGAAGTGGATGCGGGAGCGGATCTGGTAGGTCTGCTCGGGCCAGCGCGACGTGTCGACCACACCCGTGAGCTCGGTGCGCGCACCGTCCGATTCCATGTCGATGGCGTCGAGCACGATCCTGCTGCCCTCGATGCGGAACGAGGTGGCGAGGTTCACCCACATGGGCTCGTAGTGCTGGATCTGGACCGTGCCGTTCGAAAAGTGCGCCGTGCCGCGATAGACGCCGAGCTTGCCGACCGTGACGTCGAGATGGCGCGCCACGACGCCCCACGGCGTCCCGTGATCCTGGTACTCGAACTCGCCCCGGTAGGCGTGGACGTACTGGAGCGTCGTGACGACGGGGCGTGGTCCCGTGCGCGGCGGCCGGGGCGGGCCGTTCACCCGTGGCCAGTTGTGGCGGCCGTCCGGGAACGTCTCGACGAACATGCGCCAGTCGGTCATCTCGATGGTGTCGAGCAGCACCTCGCGCTCGACGAGCGCGCGCCAGGTGAGCGACACCTCGATGCGCTTCGCGGTGAGCCAGGGCGGCGATTCCGGCGTCAGCCCGGCGATGTGCAGGTCCTCGATGACGAAGCGGCCGCGGGCGATGTGCACGCCGAGCCGGCCGATGGTCATCGGCCGGTCGAGCCACGCCGAGCCGCCGCGCTCGGCCTGCGCCTTGAGCGCGGGACCGAGGTCGATGGTCACGACCGACACCAGCGCCACGGCCAGCGCCACCGCGAGGGCGACAACGACCAGGCGAAGGCGGCGGTAGACCGCGCGAAACACGTGTGCCCCCTACTCCACGACCACGAGCAGCGTGCCGGCCTCGACCGACTGGCCTTCGGCGACCGCGACGTCGCGGACGCGGCCCGGGCGGCCGGCGCGGAGCTCGTTCTCCATCTTCATCGCCTCGACGACGACGAGGCCCTGGCGCGCCGCCACCTCGTCGCCGGGCGCGACGAGCACCTTCACCACCTTGCCGGGCATCGGCGCGGTGACGCGCTGCGGGCCGACCCCCGCCGCGGCCGCGTCGCGGCGCCCGAACGCGCGCGCGCCGGCCGGCCGAATCTGCAGCGGCACGACATGCCCGGCGAGGCGGACCTCGAACGCGCCCGCGTCGGCAAGACTGGCCACCGACGCATCGAGGCTCCGTCCGGCCTCGCCGTCGTCGACCAGGAGCAGCGACAGCGCGGTCGCCGACACCCGGCGGGCGTCCACGAGGTACACGCGCTCATCGACCGTGACGCGAAACGCGTCGCCCTCGCGCGCGAGCGTCACCTGCCGCCGCCGGGCGCCGACTTCGACCTCGTACTGCATCAGCGCAACCCCTCGACACGCCCGGCCTGCTGCCACCGGCTGCCGGCGCCGGCGACGCCGGCCGGCGCCGCGGCCGCCGGGCGCGTGGCCAGATGGACAGCCGCGGCCACCGCGGCCAGCTCCTCGAGGTCCGCCGGCGGCGCGACGAGCGGTTCGCCGTTCCGGCCGCCGAGCTTGCGGTCGATGAACGTCGTGTCGAACCGGCCCGCCACGAAATCCTCGTCGTCGAGCACCCACTGGAAGAATGGGATCGTCGTGCGGATGCCGAGCACCTCGTACTCGGCGAGCGCACGGCGCATCCGCGCCAGCGCGTGCGCGCGGTCCTCGCCCCATGCCACGAGCTTGGAGATCATCGGGTCGTAGAAGATCGGCACCTCGCCGCCTTCGTAGACGCCGCTGTCGTCGCGGATGCCCGGCCCCTGCGGCACGCGCAGCCCGCGGATGCGTCCGGGCGAGGGCATGAACCCCGCCGCGGGGTCCTCGGCGTACACCCGGCATTCCACGGCGTGGCCGTGCGGCCGGATGGCCTGCCCCGGATTAAGCGTGAGCGGCTCGCCCCGGGCGATGCGGATCTGCCACTGGACCAGATCGACGCCCGTCACCATCTCGGTAATGGGGTGCTCCACCTGCAGCCGCGTGTTCATCTCGAGGAAGTAGAACGCGCCGTCCTCGTCGACGAGGAACTCGATGGTGCCCGCGTTGGTGTAGCCCACTGAGCGGGCGACGGCAGCAGCCGCCGAGGTGAGCCGCTCGCGAAGCTCCGGCGACACGACCGGCGACGGGCTCTCCTCGACCACCTTCTGGTGGCGCCGCTGGATGGAGCACTCGCGCTCGACGAAGGGCACGACCGTGCCGTGGTGATCCCCAAGGAGCTGCACCTCGATGTGGCGCGGCCGGAGCAGCCGCCGCTCGAGGTAGACGGACGAGTCGCCGAAGGCGGAGCCGGCCTCGGAGCGCGCGGCGCGCAGCGCCGACGCGAGATCCTCGGGCGCGGCTACCATCCGCATGCCCTTGCCGCCGCCGCCGGCCACCGCTTTCAGCATCAGCGGATAGCCGATCCCGTCCGCGATGCGTCGCACGTCGGCGTCGGAGACGTCTTCGCCGAGCGGCGCCTCGGTACCGGGCACGACCGGGACGCCCGCCGCCATGGCGGCCTGGCGCGCGGCCGTCTTGCTGCCCATGAGGCGAATCGCGTCAGCGGAGGGCCCGATGAACGTCAGGCCCGCGTCGGCGCACGCCGCGGCGAAGTCCTCGTTCTCCGCGAGAAACCCGTAGCCGGGATGCACGGCGTCGGCGCCCGATCGGCGTGCGGCGTCGAGGATGCGATCGATGCGCAGGTAGCTCTCGCGCGGCGGGTTCGCGCCGAGGTGCACGGCCTCGCCCGCCATGCGCACGTGCAGCGCCGCACGGTCGCAGTCGGAGTACACGGCGACGGTCGGCAGCCCCATGTCGCGGCAGGCGCGGATGATGCGAACGGCGATTTCGCCGCGATTGGCGATGAGGATCTTCGTGACGGGCACGATATCCTTTTGATTCTAGCATTTACGCCGCTTCCGGACGGGCGGCGCGGCCCGCGGGCTCGTGGCGGCCTCCGGCGGCCGCGCCCTGGGCGTCGAGGAGCGCACGCCGATCGTCGACTTCCTCCTTCACGCCGCGGAGCAGCGCCCGGATGCGGGGCGCGTCGAACGGCGTCTCACGCCATCGCGGCCTCGATCTGCTGCCGACACGGCTCGCAGATGCCGTGCGTCAACTGCGGCAGACGGGTTTGTTCGAACAGGCCGAGGGCCGCCACGGCCTCGTCAACCTCGCACCAGCCGGCGTCCACCCGCAGGCGGTTGCACCAGCTGCACATCGACAGGAGGGCGTCGCTGCGCACCGTGCCGCGCTGCAGGATCGGCTGGGCAGGCCGACACTCCTCGCGAACCAGACTGGACGAGACGGTGAGTCCACCGTGATCGCTGCCCGCCATCTGCAGCTGCATGTACCGGCGAACCGACGGGCCGTCGCACCGGAACGGGATGGCCAGCGCCTTGCCGCCGCGCACAGCCGCATAGAGGGCTTTGAACAGGCCGGCCGTGGTGCGGTCCGCGATGAACTCCCAGATGAACCGTCCCACAACGCGCTGACCCTGCAGCTCGGGCGCCTCGTTCGACAGCGCGAAGTCATCCCAGGCGCCGCCGACCTCGACGATCTCGTCCTGGCGGCCGAGCCGGTACCGAACGCCCCTCATGGCCCGATTGTACCGCTCCGCTCGCGCGCCTCGTCCACCTCGATCGAGCACCGCCCGTGACAGCCGGCGGCGCGCTCCTCAGGTCACCTTCGCGGCCGATACGGCGTCGGGCCCGGCGGCGGCAGGCGGGGCGCGCCCGACTTCACCCACGCGTCGTACCGCATCCGCAGCGTCTTCACGGGGTTCGCGCTCTCGCCGGGTCTGGTATCGGCGTCGGTCACGCTCAGGTAGGCGTAGTACTTCCCGTCGTTGTGTGTCTCGCCCACCGCATCGTCCTTGTTCGCGATGGCGATGTAGGCGACGTGCGCGGTGCGGTTGTCGCAAGGGGCGAACTCGACGGGGTTGTTGCCGCAGTTGCAGCGGTGATCGCCGCCGTACTGGTCGGCCGCCTCCATCGCGGCCATCACCCGGTCGGCCAGCGTGCCGGTGGCGCGCGTGAACGCGAGCGCGGCCATGTGCACCACCTGGTCGCCGAGCAGCGTGTTCCCCTGCACCTGGTAGAAGACGTCCGGCCCGACCTGCCCACCGAAGTACAGCGACGAGGGCGAGTTGCTCGCGCCGTTGAAGCCCGCGCGGTTGTCGCGCGCCGTGATGGTCGTGCCGTTCGGGATGACGACGATGCCGAACTGGCGGCGCTCGATGTTCGGGTCGGCCTTCAGCAGCTCGATGATCTTCGCGGGCGGCGTCCCTTTCCGGATCTCGTTGTAGACGAGCATCTGGTTCTCGCGTGTGTTGTCCACGCCCGCCTGGCACGCGGCGACGCCCACACCCGGGACGATCACGGCCTGCACGTCCATCAGGTCGCGCGCGCCGTTCGGCTTCCGCTCGGGGAAGCCCGCCTGCCGGACGCAGGTGGCCGACGCGATGATCACCTGCCCGGTGCGCGCGTCGACGGCGATGACCGACCAGGTGGCGGAGGCGGGAAGGGCGGTGACGAGCAGCGCGGCAAGAGCAAGCAGCACGGGCATGGAGGACTCCAGAAGGCTTGGGGGCTTGGAGGCTTCGGGCTTCAGGCGTCGCCGGCGGCGCGGCGGGCGAGGCGCGCGGTGTACTGCTGCGAGCCGAGCGAGAACAGGCAGTACGCCGTGAACCAGTAGAAGCCCGCGCCGAACTCGGCGGCGAAGGCCACAATCGGCGGCGTGCCGTCGCCGGCCGGCTGCTGCGTCGCCTGCGCCGCCAGGTAGGCAATGAAGAGCGCCACCACGAACACGTCGGCCATCGACCACTTGGCGATGGTCTCCACGAAGTCGAGGACCCGCTGGCGCCGGCCGGCGTGGCGGATGAACACGGCGCCGGTGACCAGCCCCGCCTTGGTGAGCGGCACGACGACGCTGAAGAGCAGGATGAGCGTCGCGGGAATCGGGCTGCCCAGCTCGTAGAGATTGCGCACGGCGCCGAGGATGCTGCGGGTCTGCGTGTAGACCTCGACCTCGTCAATCTCCTTCTGGAGCGCCGCGGCGAGCTGCGGGCCGAGCCGGTCGAGGATGAGCTTGCGGATGTCCCCGCCCATGGCCTGCGCAAACGCCACCATGGTCGGGTTCATCATCTGCTTGAGCGCCGCGACGGTGTCCTCGTTGAGGCCCTTCTCGAGCATCAGCGGCGCCACCTGGGCGACGCCCTCGCGCGTCAGGACGCCGCGGATCGTCAGCACGGGGGCGAAGATGCCCGGGGCGAGCAGCCCGAGCGACAGCGCCACCAGGGCGAGGACTGTCACTTTGTTGGCGCGGGTGGTCATGCGAGGGCGGCATCATACCGCGTCCGGCCGGCCGCCCGTGAAGCGGTTTTTCGCTCCTTTTCAGAGCGGAAAGCGCGTCCGGGCGATGAAGGCGTTCACCGCCTCGAGCAGTCCCGTGCTGCGGTCGGAGACGACGAACACCGACTCCTCACGCTCGCCGGGCGTCAGGTCATGGTGGTCGACGAGGACCACGTCGGGGCCGTGGGATGGGATGATCTCGCCGTCGAGGCGGTAGTACTCGGCCTCGGCCACCGCGTCCAGCCCGCCCTGGTCGAAGAGCGCGTACAGGTCGGCGAAGGTCTCCGTCGTGACGACGGTGACGCCCGCCGGCGCGCGGCGCCGGACGTCGCGCTCGGCGGCCATCCCCCGCACGACCCCCACGCGGCGGCCAACGAAGTCGTCGATGTGCGCGTAGCGGCCCACGTCCGCCGGCCGAATGCGCAGGGCGCGGCGCTCGTACATGAACGGAGCCGAGAAGGTGGCTCCCTCCGACGCGCGGTCCGGGAAGCTCGCGACGTTGGTGGCCACCAGATCCACCTCGTGGCGGGCGGCGAGCAGCCACGATTTGTCGAAGGGCACGACGACCCACTCGATCCGCAACCGATGCTCGGCGGCGAAGCGCTCGACGTAGGACCGAATCCAGGCCTGCGAGTCGAGCGGCCCGGCCGGCTGGGCCGAGGTGACCGCCACGCGCAGGACGCCGGCGGTGATCGTGTGGATGGCAGGCTGCGCGGCGATGGCCGCGGCCGCCACGAACGCCGTTCCGAGCAGGCGGATCACGCGGCCCAGCCTAGCACGGCCTCCGAGCCGCTGTGGTAGGCTCGGGGCCTCACTGGAGGCGTACACCATGGACATGCCACGACCTGGAGACCCGCACAAGCGCCTGGCTGGATTCATCGGCGCGTGGTCGGGAGTCGAAACGCTTCACCCCTCGCCGTGGGATCCCGCGGGCGGCACTGCCACCGCCAAGGTGACGAACCGCTGGGGCGCGGACGGCTTCATCGTCGTTCAGGACTACGAGCAGACGCGCGGCGGCGTGACGAACTTCCGCGGCCACGGCGTGCTGTGGTACGACAGCGGCGCCGGACAGTACGTGATGCACTGGTGGGATTCCATGGGCGGCGCCGGCGGTGAGTATCGCGGCACGTTCGAGGGCAGCGTGCTCACGCTCGGTGCGCCGATGCCGCAGGGCGGTCACTCGCGGACGATGTGGGATCTGACAACGCAGGGCTCGTATACCTTCAAGCTCGAGGTGTCCACCGACGGCCTGACGTGGCGCCCGGCCATCGAGGGGCAGTACCTCAAGGTGAAGGCGGCCGCGCCGGCGCCGAGGGCTGCTGCGACGAAGAGCGCGCCGAAGAAGAAAGCCGCGTCCGGGAAGAAGGCGGCGCCGAAGAAGGCCGCACCGAGGAAGAAGGCCGCGCCGAAGAAGAAGGCGGCGGCCAGGAAGAAGGCGGCCAAGGGCGGCAAGCGCCGCTGACGCGCGTCGCGCGGGTCCGCCGAAGGAGGGGTTCCATGATCCGCTCTGTTGCCGCCGGGCTCGCGGCGGTCGTCGCGCTTGGCCTGGCGGCGCCGTCCGCGCAGCCGGCGCGGTTCAAGGTCCACATCTCCGTGGACATGGAAGGCGTCGCCGGCGCCGTGACCGGCGACCAGCTCGGCCCGACGGGGTTCGAGTACGCGCGCTTCCGCGAGTTCATGACACGCGAGGCGCTGGCCGCGGTCACGGCGGCGAAGGAGGCCGGCGCCACCGAGATAATCGTCGCCGACTCGCACGGCAACGGCGAGAACCTCCTCATCGAGCAGTTCCCGCCCGACGTGCGCATCGTCCGGTCGTGGCCGCGCCCGCTCGGGATGATGGCCGGCGTCGACGGCACCGTCGACGCCGCCGTCTTCATCGGCTATCACGCCTCGACGACGAACACGCAGGGCGTGCGGGCCCACACCTTCTCGAGCGCGACGCTCACCCGCGTGGCGCTCAACGGCGTCGAGATGACCGAGGGCGCCTGGAACGCGGCCATCGCCGGCCACTTCAACGTGCCGGTGGTGTTCATCTCGGGAGACGATGCGGCGATTGCCGAGGTCCGGAAGGTGATCGGCCCCATCGAGGCCGCGGAGACGAAGAAGAGCCTGAGCTTCCACTCCGCGATCACGCTGACGCCGCCCGCCGCGGCGGCGCTCATCGGCGAGGGCGTCAAGGCCGCCCTGCAGCGGCGCGCCAGCTTCAAGCCCTACCGCCAGCCGGGCCCGGTGACCGTGGATGTGAGCTTCAAGCACTACCGCGCCGCCGAAACCCTCGCCTACCTGCCCCTGTTCGAGCGCCGCGACGCCCACTCCATCCGCTTCCGGGCGAAGGACATGGTCGAGGCCTCCTCGATCATGACCTTCATCGGCGACTACCAGGCGGATCTGACGCCTTGATGACGGAATGACGAAGGGCGAATGACGAAGGGCGAAAGGCGAATGACGAAGGCAGGGCCCTTTCGCCATTCGCCATTCGCCATTCGCCATTCGTCATTCGTCATTCCCATATGACGCGGATCATAGACCCCCGCCGGCCGGGATGAGACCATCCGCCGCGGATGGGTACGCGCGTCACGGCCGCCCTGCTGGCGGCAGCGCTGGCGGGCATGACGGCCCCGGTGGCCGCACAGGGGACGGCGCCGCCGACGTGGCGGTGGAGCGTCGCCAACGTCACGCGCGTCGAGAGCTGGCGGTTCTTCGAGCCGCCGCCCTCCGGCGGTGACCCCACCTACGCCTTCGCGGCCAACCGGCTCCGGGTGGGGCTCGCGGGCACGTGGCCGCGGGTCGATCTCCAGGCCGTCGGGCAGTACGTGCAGTTCGGGGGCCTCCCGGCGCGCGCTGCGGGTCCGGGCGCGCTCGGCACCGGCGCCCTCTACTTCAGCCATAGCGGGGAGACGGCCAGCCGGGGCATCTACCTTCGCGCGCTCAACGTTCGCGCGCGCCTGCCGCGCGGCGTTTCGCTGCAGGCCGGGCGCTTCGGCTACGCCTCGGGCAACGAAGCCGGCTCCGGCGTGCCGCGCATCGACGGACTCAAGCGCGCCCGCATCGACTCGCGCCTGATCGGCGAGTTCGAGTGGTCGCTCTACCAGCGCACGTTCGATGGCGCGCGCCTCGACGTCGATCGGCGGCGCTGGCACGCCACAAGCGCGTGGCTCCGGCCCACCCAGGGCGGCTTCGAGGAAGATGCCGGCAGCAGCCTGTCCGAGGTTGACGTCTTCGCCGGCACGCTCGTCCTCCGGCCCGGCGCGGGCCTCCCGAGGACCGACGTCTCGCTGTTCGCCTACCGCTATCGCGATACGCGCCCCGTGGCGGCGCGCCCCGACAACACCGGCCGCGGCGCGGCGCGCGTCAACGTCGGCGTGACGACGTTCGGCGCCTCTGCGGTTGGCGCCGCGCCCGCCGGCGCCGGTGACGTGGACTGGCTCGCGTGGTTCGCGGCGCAGACCGGGGACTGGTACGGCCAGGACCACGGCGCGTACTCGCTCGCGCTCGAAGCCGGCTACCAGTGGAAGGCGCGGTGGCAGCCCTGGGTCCGCGTCGGGTACCTCGACGCGTCGGGCGACGACGACCCGGCGGACGACCGGCACGGCACGTTCTTCCCCATGCTGCCGACGGTCCGGAAGTACGCGATGACCACGGCCTACGCCACGATGAACCTGCGGGATCTCTTCGCAGAGCTCAGCGTGCGCCCGTCACCGCGGGTCACCGCTCGCGGCGACGCGCGGCGCCTCCGACTGTCCAGCGCCCGCGACCTCTGGTATGGCGGCAGCGGCGCCACCCAGCGGCGGGGCACGTTTTTCGGGTACGCGGGCCGGCGGTCCGGCGGGTCGGCCGATCTGGGCACGGCCGTCCAGGGCGCGCTTGACGTCCGGCTCTCGCCGCGGTGGAGCGCCAACGCCTTTCTCGGCGTGATCCGCGCCGGCCGGGCCGTCGAGGCCACGTTCGCCGGCCGCACGCTCCGCTTCTTCTACCTGGAAAGCGTGGTGCAGTGGTGACCCCCGACACCGTGCGCCTTCGCGTCGACGTGCCCGGCGAGGGCTACCACGCCGGTCTCATCAGCTGCCAGCGGGCCTGCCCCGTGCACACCGACGCCCGCGGCTACGTGCGCGCCATCGCCGACGGCCGCTTCGAGGAGGCCTATCTCATCGCCCGGGGGCCGAACCCCTTCGCGTCCATCTGCGGGCGCATCTGCGGCGCGCCCTGCGAGGCCGCGTGCCGGCGTGGCCAGGTCCCGCGCGTGGACGACGACGGCCGGTTCGTGGCGAAGGACCGACCCATCGCGATCCGCGCGCTGAAGCGGTTCGCGTGCGAGATGGCGGGCCCCGAGGCGCGGCCCACGGCTGACGTCCTCGAGGCGATGCGCGGGTTCATACCGCCCGTGGCGGCCGACGCCGACGAGATGGCCGCGCTCCTCGAGGCGTCGCTCGACGGACGCATCGTCCGCGCCAGCGGCGAGCGGGTGGCCATCATCGGCGCCGGTCCCGCGGGGCTGTCCGCGGCACACGATCTGGCCCTCCTCGGCTTCGCGCCCATCGTCTACGAGAGCGAGCCGGTGGCGGCGGGCATGCTCGCCGTCGGCGTGCCGGCCTACCGGCTGCCGCGAGACGTCATCGCGAAGGAAGTCGCGGTCATCCAGGCGCTCGGCGTCGACATCCGCTGCGGCGTCACCGTGGGCCGCGACGTGACGTTCGCGGATCTCAGGCGCGATCACGCGGCGGTCGTCATCGCCGTGGGCGCCAAGTCGTCGCGCGCGCTCGGCCTCGAGGGCGAGCGCGGGCCGCGGGTCTACGGCGGCGTCGACCTGCTCAGGGCCGTGTCGCTAGGCGACGCCCTCGACGTCGGCCGCGAAGTCGTCGTCATCGGCGGCGGCAACGTCGCGTACGACGTGGCGCGCACCGTGGTGCGCCAGATTGCCTCCGACGCGGCGCGCACCGCGGCCCGCCTGCCGGGCACCGCGGCCGTGCGGCTGGTCTCGCTCGAGGGCCTCGAGGAGATGCCGGCCGACACGATCGAGATCGTCGAAGGCGACGAGGAAGGCGTGGAGCGCCTGAACGGCTGGGGTCCGGTGCGAATCGAGCGGGACGGGTCGGGCGCGGTCACCGGCGTCGTCTTCCGGCGCTGCCTGCGCGTGTACGACGAGCAGCGGCGCTTCGCGCCGGTGTATGACGACGCCGACACGCGCACGGTGCCGTGCGACACGGTGCTCCTCGCCGTCGGGCAAGCGCCCGTCACGTCGTTCCTGGACGAGGGCGGCCAGGACGTCGTCATGGCGCGGCCCGGCTGGCCGCGCGTCGATCCGGCGACCCTGGCGACGACGGCACCGGGCGTCTTCGTCGCCGGCGATCTCGCCCACGGCACGCGCCTGCTCATCGACGCCGTCGCCTCGGGCAAGGCGGCCGCGCGGGCAGTGTACGCCCACGTGACCGGGCGGACGCTGCACGCGACGGCCGTGACGGCACATCTCCTGCTGCCGGGCTATCGCCGCGAGCGGGGGTACGAGTCGATCCGCCGGCAGGCCGTGCCGACGAGCGATCCGTCCAGCCGGCTGCTCGTGCCCGACGCGCCGGTCGAGGTGGGCTTCGATCGCGAGCTGGCCATGCGCGAGGCCTCGCGCTGCCTCGACTGCGGCGTCACGCCCGTGTTCGACGGCTCCCGCTGCGTGCTGTGCGGCGGCTGCGCCGATGTCTGCCCCACGGAGTGCCTCAAGCTCGTGCCCCTCAGCGCCATGGTCCCCACCGCCGCGCTCGACGCCGCCATCGGCGCCGTGTTCGGCGACGCGGCCGATCGCGACCAGCACTCGGCCATCCTCAAGGACGAGGACCGCTGCATCCGCTGCGCGCTGTGCGTGATGCGGTGTCCCGTCGACGCCATCGCGATGGAGCGCGTGGCGTTCTCGACATCGTGGAGGACCGCATGACCGTGACCCCGGGTCCCGCCGCTTCGCGGCTTGACCCCGAGCCCGTGCCTCGGCGCGACGTGCTCGGGCTGCTGTCGCTCTGGTCCATGGCCACCGCGCTGCTGTTTGCCGCCGTCGGCATGCTGCGGCTGCCCCGGGCGGCGGTCCTGCCCTCGCCGTCCAAGAAGTTCCGCGTGACGCTGCCCGACACCCTGGCGGCCGGCGAGCCGTTCGTGCCGCCGGGCCGCTCGGTCGCGCTGTATCGGGACGAGGCCGGCGTCTACGCCATCTCCATCGTCTGCACGCACCTCGGCTGCATCGTCAAGCCGACGGCTGCGGGCTTCGAGTGCCCGTGCCACGGGTCGGCCTTCGCGCGCGACGGCGCCGTCACGCGCGGGCCCGCACCGCAGCCCCTGCCGTGGATCAAGGTGACCGCCGACGGCGGCACCATCACGGTTGACGAGGGCGCCACCGTGCCGGCGGGCACGAAGGTGCTGGCATGAACGGCAACCCGCCCACTGCCCTCGAGCGGTTCGTCGCCGACCTCAAGCAGGCGCCGCGGCGGGTAGCCGACACCGCCTTCCGCAGCGGGAAGCCGACGACCGATCGGACGCGCTCGACGTTCGTCTTCGGCAATGTGTTCCTGCACCTCCACGCCGTCCGTACACACCGCTGGAGTCTGCGGTGGGCGACGACCGCCGGTCTGGGCATCGCCACGATGGCCGCGTTCCTCATCACGCTCGTGACCGGCGTGCTGCTGATGTTCTATTACAAGCCGTACCCCGACGTGGCCTACGACTCGATGAAGGACATCCACTTCGTCGTGCCGACGGGCCGCTTCATCCGCAACATTCATCGCTGGGCGGCCAACGTGATGGTGATCACGGTCATCCTCCACATGGCCCGCACCTTCTACACCGCCGCCTATCGCGCGCCGCGCGAGTTCAACTGGCTGATCGGCATGGCGCTGCTCGTCGTCACGCTGGCGCTGTCGTTCACCGGCTATCTGCTGCCGTGGGACCAGCTTGCCTACTGGGCCATCACGATCGGCGCCAACATCGCCCAGTCGCCGCGCGAGATCACCGACGCGCTCGGCATCACGGAGCGCTTCGATCCGGGCGGGCTCCAGCGCCTGCTCCTGCTCGGATCGGACACCGTGGGCGAAGAGGCGCTCATCCGCTTCTACCTGCTGCACGTGATGCTGCTGCCGCTCGCCGCAGCGGCGCTCATGGCCGTGCACTTCTGGCGCATCCGCAAGGACGGCGGGCTGGCCAAGCCCGCCGACGTCAACGCGCGCCTCGGGCCGCTGCCCGCCGGCACCGTCCCCGTGTTCACCGACTCGCCGGCCAAGACCTACCACCTGGCCGCCCTCGTCCGGGGACGAACCTCCGCGGTCGGCCAGGGGCCCGAGCACACCGTGCCGTCGATGCCGCACCTCTTCTACGCGGAGTTCGGCGTCCTGATGCTCACGCTGCTCATCTGCGTGGCACTCTCGCTGCTCTCCGACGCGCCGCTCAAGGAGCTGGCCAACCCGCTCGTGCCGGAGAACCCGGCCAAGGCACCGTGGTACTTCCTCGGCCTGCAGGAGCTCGTCGCCTTCTCGGCGTTCATGGGCGGCATCGGCATCCCGACCATCGTGCTCATCGGCCTGGGGCTCATCCCGTACCTGGACCGCGAGACGGAGGGCACGGGCGAGTGGTTCGGCGGCCCCGGCGGGTGGCCGCTCGTCCGCTTCTCGCTGGTGTTCGGCTTCGCCGCGGCCATCCTCGTCGAGGCGTTCATCATCCGTTTCGGCTGGCTGCGCGAGTGGTTCCCCGACATCCCGCAGCTCGTGATCACGGCCGTCAACCCCGGCACGCTGCTGACGCTCATCTACGCGGCGTACTCGGTGTGGCTGGTGCGCCGCCATGAATCGGCGCGGGCGGGGGCGCTCGGGCTCTTCACCTGCTTCCTGTGCGGGTTCGTCGTGCTCACGGTCGTCGGAACCTACTTCCGCGGGCCCAACTGGACCTTCTACTGGTCGCCAGCCGACTGGCCGGGGCATTAGGGTCATGGAACCTCTCGACCGGAACAAGTGGCTCCTCCTCACCTCGAGCGTCGGCGTGCTGGCGCTGCTGGCCGTCGCCGCATTCCAGGAGAACGTGCTCGTCGAGTGGCGCCAGATCCAGTCGCGCGCCACGGTCGACCACGCGCCCATCGCCGTGCAGCTCCGGCAGATCGTCAATCCCGGCCTCGGCACGGCCGACCGCTGCGTGTCGTGTCACGTGGCGATGGCGCCGGGCGAGCAGAGCGTGATCGGCCCGGGCATGCAGGCGCATCCGCCCGTTGTGCACGACCCCGGCGAGTTCGGCTGCACGGTGTGCCACGGCGGCCAGGGCCGTGCCACGGTGAAGGCCGACGCGCACGGCGCGGTGCCGTTCTGGCCCGAGCCCATGCTGCCGGTGCGGATGAGCCAGGCCGGCTGCGGCACCTGCCACGTCGCGACGCGCGTGCCGCGCCACGCGGCGCTCGTCGCCGCGCGCGCCACGTTCGAGCGCCTCGACTGCCTCGCGTGCCACCGGGTGGACGGGCGCGGCGGCACGATCAGGCCCGACGGCGGCGGCATGGAAGGGCCCGACCTCTCGCGGGCCGGGCTCGCCGGCTACGACCGGGATTGGTATGCCGGACACACGGCGCGGGCCAGCATGGCGGCGCCGGGACCCTGGACCATCTCCTTCGGCCCCGTGACGGAGGCCGACCGCGCCGAGGTAGACCGCTACCTGGCGACGCGCGTCGGCGCGCCACGGCTGATCGAAGCCAAGAGCGTCTTCCTCTCGTCGGGCTGCCTCGGCTGCCACAAGGTCAGCGGCGTGGGCGGAGACGAGGGTCCCGACCTCACGCGGGGCGGCGAGAAAGACCCGGCCCGCGTCGATTTCACCGCCGTGCGGGGCGATCGCACGGTCGCCAACTGGCTCTCCGCGCACGCGAGAGCCCCCTGGGCCGTTGTCGCCGGTTCGCAGATGCCGGCCCTCGCCCTCACCGACGACACGGTCGAGGCGCTCACCTTCTACACGCTCTCCCTGCGCCGACGGACCATCGTCGACACCTACCTGCCCCGCGACCGCGTCCGCGTGACGCGCTTCGGCGAGCGCGAGTTCGAGGCCGACGGGGCCTCGCTGTACGGCGCGTTCTGCGCGGGCTGTCACGGACGACAGGGGGAAGGCCATCGATCGCCGGGGATGTTCGCCTTCCCGTCGGTGGCGAACCCCGACTTCCTCGCCGTGGCGCCCGACGCGCTCATCGCGGCAACCATCCGCGACGGCCGCCCCGGCCGCCGCATGCGGGCGTGGGGCGACGGATCGGCGGGCCTGACGGTCGACGACGTGCCGGCGCTCGTCGCGTACCTTCGCGCGCTCGGCGGGACGCCGGCGCCGTCCGATCCGCGGCCGCCGCGGTGGGCGACGGGCAACGCCGACGACGGCGCTCGACTCTTTGCCGGGTCGTGCGCCGGCTGCCACGGCCCGAACGGCGAGGGCGGCGAGGGTCCGGCCCTGAACAACCCGGTGCTGCTCGAGCACGCCACCGACACCTTCTTCGCCGAGACCATCGCCCGCGGCCGGCGCGGCACGGGCATGGGCGGCTTCGTCGAGCCGTCGCCGGCGCGCCGCACGCTCTCGCGCGGCGAGATCGAGTCCATCGTCACGTTCATCCGTTCCTGGGGAGGCCCGTCATGACACACCCGTCGCGCCGCGAGTTTCTCGACATGGTCGCCGCGGCCGGCCTGGGGGGCTTCGTGCTCTCGGCCGAGCGCGCCTGGGGGCTCCAGGGACCGTCGAACCCGCTGGCCACGTATCCCAACCGCGACTGGGAGCGGACCTACCGGGATCTGTTCGCCTACGACTCGACGTTCACGTTCACGTGCGCGCCGAACGACACGCACAACTGCCTGCTGAAAGCCCACGTGCGCGACGGCGTCATCACGCGCATCGGGCCGAGCATGCGGTACGGCGAGGCCCGCGACCTGGCGGGCAACCGCACGACGCACCGGTGGGATCCGCGCGTGTGCCAGAAGGGCCTCGCGCTGACGCGCCGGTTCTACGGCGATCGCCGCGTCAACCAGACGATGGTGCGCGCGGGGTTCAAGCGCTGGGTGGACGCCGGGTTCCCGCGCGGCGCGGACGGCCGCCCGCCATCGGAGTACTTCCAGCGCGCGCGCGACGAGTGGGTCCGGCTCCCGCACGACGAGGCCGCCACGCTCGTGGCGAAGGCGCTCAAGAACATCGCCGAGACGTACTCGGGCGAGGCGGGCGCGGCGCGGCTCGAGGCCCAGAAATACGAGGCCGAGACCATCGAGGCCATGCAGGGCGCCGGGACGCAGACCTTGAAGCTGCGCGGCGGCATGCCGTTGCTCGGCATGACGCGCGTGTTCGGCCTCTACCGGATGGCCAACTCGCTGGCCCTGCTCGACGCCCACGTCCGCAAGGTCGGGCCCGACCAGGCGCTCGGCTCGCGCGGCTTCGACAACTACTCGTGGCACACGGACCTGCCGCCGGGCCATCCGATGGTGACCGGCCAGCAGACCGTGGAGTTCGACCTGTCGGCCGTGGAGCATGCGAAGACGGTCGTCATCTGGGGGATGAACTGGATCTGCACCAAGATGCCCGACTCGCACTGGCTGACCGAGGCGCGCCTCAAGGGCACGCGGCTCGTCGTCATCGCCTGCGAGTACTCGGCGACGTCGAGCAAGGCCGACCAGGCCATCGTCGTCCGGCCGGGCACGACCTCCGCGCTCGCGCTGGGCCTGGCGCACGTGGTGATGCGGGACCGGCTCTATGACGCGGACTACGTGCGGCGGTGGACCGACCTGCCGATGCTGGTGCGCACCGACACGCTCAAGTGCCTCCGCGCGCGCGACGTCTTCGGCGGGTCGCTCGCGGCGCTGTCCCGCACCGACGTGCTCGAGGCCGGCGAGCGCGAGCCGGCGCCCGCCGCGCAGCGGCGCCAGGTGCTGCCCCAGGCGATGCGCGACGCGTGGGGCGACTACGTGTGGTGGGACCGCGCGTCGGGGACGCCGAAGCCGCTCACGCGCGACCAGGTCGGGACGCACTCGCCGGTGGCCGATCCGCTGCTGGAGGGCTCGGTGGAGGTGACCCTGGCCGACGGGACGCGCGTCCGCTGCCGGCCGATCTTCGACCTGGTGAAGGAGTACGCCGCGCACTTCGACCCGAAGACGGTGGAAGAGCTGACGTGGGCGCCGGCGGCGGCCGTCGAGCAGCTCGCGCGAGACATCGCGAAGCAGCCGGGGACGACGCTCTTCGCCGTGGGCATGGGGCCCAACCAGTTCTTCAACAACGACAACAAGGACCGCGGCATCTTCCTGCTGGCGGCACTGACCGGCAACGTCGGCCGCATCGGCGGCAACGTCGGGTCGTACGCGGGCAACTACCGCGTCGCGCTCTTCAACGGCGCGCCGCAGTACATCAACGAGAACCCGTTCGACCTCGAGCTGGACCCGGCGAAGCCCGCGCGCCCGCGGCAGTACTGGCGCGCCGAGTCGGCGCACTTCTACAACCACGAGGACCACCCGCTGCGCGTCGGCAACCGCCTGCTGACCGGATCGACGCACATGCCGGCGCCGACCAAGGCCATGTGGTTCGCCAACGCCAACTCGATTCTCGGCAACGTCAAGTGGCACTACAACACCGTGGTCAACATGCTGCCGCGCATCGAGATGATCGCGGTGCACGAGTGGTGGTGGACGGCGTCGTGCGAGTGGGCCGACGTCGTGTTCGGCGTCGACTCGTGGGCCGAGCTCAAGCACCCCGACATGACCGCCTCGGTCACCAACCCGTTCCTCGCCGTCTTCCCGCGGACGCCGCTCGAGCGCATCTTCAACACGATGGGCGACATCGAGGTGCTGGCCCTCGTGGGCGAGAAGCTCGCCGAGGAGACCGGCGATCGGCGTTTCAGCGACGTGTGGAGGTTCGTCCGCGAGGGCCGCACCGACGTCTACCTGCAGCGCGTCCTCGACGCCTCGACCAACACCAAGGGCTACACGTGGACCGAGCTCGAGGCGCTGGCCCGCGAGGGCGTGCCGGCGCTGATGAACTCGCGGACCTCGCCCAAGGCCGTCGGCTTCGACCAGCTCGCGGACTCCTCGCCCTGGTACACGAAGAGCGGCCGCCTCGAGTTCTACCGCGAGGAGGACGAGTTCATCGAGGCCGGCGAGAACCTGCCGGTGCACCGTGAGCCGGTGGATTCGACCTTCCACGAGCCCAACGTGATCGTCGCGCCGAAGCACGAGGCGATCCGCCCCGCGCAGCCGGAGGACTACGGCGTCGCGCGGACCGACCTGTCGTGCGAGACGCGCTGCGGCCGCAACGTCGTGCTCACCTGGGCCGAGACGAAGGCGACCAAGCACCCGCTGGCGGCGAAGGGCTACAAGTTCATCTTCCACACGCCCAAGTACCGCCACGGATCGCATACGACGCCGATCGACACCGACATGAACGCCGTGCTCTTCGGGCCGTTCGGCGACATCTACCGGCACGACAGGCGGAGCCCGTTCGTCACCGAGGGGTACGTCGACATCAACCCGAACGACGCCGCCGAGCAGGGCATCCAGGACGGCGACTACGTGTGGATCGACCCCGATCCCGAGGACCGGCCGTTCCGCGGCTGGGAGACCAACAGGCGCGACATGGAGTTTGCACGGCTGCTGTGCCGCGCGCGGTACTACCCGGGCACGCCGCGGGGCGTCACGCGCATGTGGTTCAACATGTACGGCGCCACGCCGGGCTCGGTGCAGGCGCACAAGAGCCGCGCCGACGGCCTCGCGAAGAACCCGCGCACCAACTACCAGGCGATGTTCCGATCGGGGTCGCACCAGTCCGCCACGCGCGGCTGGCTCAAGCCCACGTGGATGACCGACTCGCTCGTCCGCAAGGGGCTCTTCGGCCAGGGCATCGGCCAGGGCTTCCTCCCCGACGTCCACTGCCCCACCGGCGCGCCGCGCGAGGCCTTCGTGAAGATCTCGCGCGCCGAGCCGGGCGGCCTCGACGCGAAGGGCCTGTGGCGCCCCGCGTCGCTCGGCATCCGCCCGCGCTACGAATCGAGCGCGATGAAGCGCTATCTCGCCGGCGAGTTCGGCCCCAAGGAGTAGTCCCATGGCCCGCGTCTACAACTGGCAGATCGGCCGCGAGATGTCCTACTGGTACCCGGAGAGCCGGCCGACGCGGCAGTTCGCCGCCGTCTTCGACACCAACAAGTGCATCGCCTGCCAGACCTGCACCCTGGCCTGCAAGACGACGTGGACGTCGGGCAAGGGGCAGGAGTTCATGCTCTGGAACAACGTCGAAACCAAGCCCTACGGCTCCTACCCGCTTGCGTGGGACCTCAAGCTCCTCGACGAGCTCAACGGCGGGCGATGGGACCGCGGCGTCTACCGCGGCGAGACCATCTTCGAGTCGGCCACGGCCGGCGAACGCGTGCTGGGCTGGCGGCCCGAGCAGCAGGACTACGCCTACCCCAACGTCGGCGAGGACGACTGCGCCGGGGCAGTGGACGGCGGCGCGAGCTACTCGCTGCCGCACATGGCGTGGTTCTTCTACCTCGCGCGCATCTGCAACCACTGCACCTACCCCGCGTGTCTGGCGTCGTGCCCCCGCGGCTCCATCTACAAGCGGCCCGAGGACGGCATCGTCCTCGTCGACCAGGGGCGCTGCCGCGGCTACCAGGAGTGCGTGAAGGGCTGCCCGTACAAGAAGGTCTACTTCAACCCGATGACCGGCACCTCCGAAAAGTGCATCGGCTGCTTCCCGAAAATGGAGATCGGACTCCAGCCGCAGTGCTTCGTCAATTGCATCGGCAAGATCCGCATGGCGGGCTACATCTCGAAGCCCGAGCAGGCGCGGCCGGAGAACCCCATCGATTACCTCGTGCACGTGCGCAAGGTCGCCTTGCCGCTCTACCCGCAGTACGGGCTGGAGCCGAACGTCTACTACATCCCGCCGGTACACGTGCCGCCCGCGTTCCTGCGGCAGATGTTCGGCCCGGGCGTCGACGAGGCCCTCCGCGTGTACCGCAACGCGCCCAACGATCCCGACCTGGCGGGCCTGCTGGGACTGTTCGGATCCACCGAGTCGGTGATGACGCGGTGGCTCAGGCGCGGGGAGGAAGTGGCCGGCATCGACGACCGCGGCACCACGCTCGTGCGCGTGCCGCTGCGCGAGCCCGTGCACGTGCGCGACGGGTTCGACCGCGTCTACCAGATCATGCGCTCCAACTGCCCGTAAGCGAGGTCCGCCATGCCGAAGCTCCTCATCGCCACCTTCGTCGTGCTGGCGACAGCCGCGGCTGCGTCGTGCCGGCGCGCGCCCGCGCCCGTGCCCGAAGTGGTGGCGCTGCCGGCGGCCGCACTGCCCGACGACCCGGCGGCCCCCGCGTGGCGCGACGCGCCCGAGCACGCCGCGCGCCTGCTCCTGCAGGACCTGGTCGAGCCGCGGCTGGTGACCCCCTCCACGCCCGAGGTGCGCGTCCGCGCGCTCGCGACGAGCACGGAGATCGCCTTCCGCCTCGAGTGGCCCGACGCCACGGTGGACAACCGGCCCGGCAGCGGCCAGTTCGTCGACGCGTGCGCCGTCCAGGTGCCGCAGGCCGCCGACGCCAACGCGCCGGATCCGCAGATGGGCCAGCTCGGCAAGGGCGTGCAGATTACCTACTGGCGCGCCGACTGGCAGGCCACCGTCGACGGGCGCGGCGTGACCGTGAAGGACCTGTTCCCCAACGCCAGCATCGACCACTACCCCTTCGAGGCGCCGTCGCTCGAAGCCGGGTCAGAGGCCCGGCGGCGCATGGCGCTGCGCTACGCGCCGGCCGACGCCGTCGGCAACCGCCGCGGCGGCGCCCGCGAATCGGCCGTCGAGGATCTCGTGGCGGAGGGCCCGGGCACGCTGGCCCCCGCCCACACGACCTCGTCGCGCGGCCGCGGCGCGCGGACGCCGACCGGCTGGTCCGTCGTCATCACGCGTCCGCTGCCCGCGGGCCTGTCGCGCGAGACCCGCACGCAGGTGGCGTTTGCCGTCTGGGAGGGCTCGTCGGACGAGGCCGGCGCGCGCAAGATGCGCTCGGGTTGGGTCGGCCTCTCGATTGGAGGTGAGCAATGACCCCGACCCTGCTCCGGGAAGCGGCGACGTGGCGCCTGCTGGGGCGGCTATTCGAGTGCCCGACGGCGGGCTGGCACGAGGATATCCAGCGGCTTGCCGGCGAGCTCGGCGATCCCGAGCTCCAGGCCGCCGTGGCGTCAGCCGCCCGCGAGGCCACCGAAGGCCAGTATCACTCGGTCTTCGGTCCCGGCGGGCCGGCGCCTCCGCGCGAGGTCAGCTACCACGACACGCTCGAGCTCGGCTCGGTGATGTCGTCGGTCGCCGCGTTCTACCACGCGTTCGGCTACGAGCCCGAGACGCAGGAGACGCTGGATCACGTGGCGGTGGAGGCCGGCTTCATGGCGTACCTGCGGCTCAAGCAGGCCTATGCGCTGGCCGGGGGCGACCAGGAGGCCGCGACCGTCACGGCCGAAGCCGCCGGCGAGTTCTGCCGCAGCCATCTGGCCGTGGTGGCCGGGCGGCTGCGCGATCTGCTGGCCGCGTCGCACCTCGACTACCTGCGCCGGGCGTCGGCGGCGCTCGTCGAGAAAACGGGCCGCCCGCCGGGTCCGCGCCGACTGCCGCTCGTGACGGTGCCGCCCGACGAGGACGGCAGCGAGTTCGCATGCTCATGAACGGGGTCGGGGGGGGGATTTTTGACACCCCACAAAAAAGACCCCCCCCCCGG
>JBFMCA010000053.1:0-27799 GCA_040754955.1 Acidobacteriota bacterium
ACCCGCCTCATCAGGCTCCATCCCCTCATAGCCGCGATTGTATCCGGACACCTCCTGCCCGGCCGCGGACAGGCGCGCAGACCGTCTCGTCCATCGCGGCGCATCTTCCGCCGGATGCCGCGGCCGGCGCGCCCACACGCCCCCTGGCACGCCCCTCGCTGCTCGCCGTGGTCGCCGTGCCTGCCGCCTGGATTCCGGCCTACCGGACCACGCGGGACAGTCCGCTCGACGCTGAAAGGGAAGGTTCCCTGCGGGGGTCCGTGTCCGTTACTTCCACGCAGGAGGCATTCCCATGCGTTCCATCCTGCGTGCCGTGTCCCTGCTCGTCCTCTGCCTGCTCGCCGCCGCGGCCGCCGCCCAGGCTCAGAGCGGCCCTCCGGGTGCGCCGGGCCAGGGCCTGATCACCCGGAACTCCGACTGCTCGGTGACCATCACCTGGACGCAGGCCACCGGCGCGACGAGCTACGCCATCATCGCGCAGTTCAACAACGCGGTCGTTCCCGGCAGCCCGTTCGCGGTCGGCAGCGTCGTCACCATCCGCACCGGCCCGCTCAACGCCGGGGACTACCTCATCGCCATCATCGCCCTCAACGCCGCGGGGCAGACCCAGGGGCCGCCGACGAGCTTCATCATCTCGCCGCCCTGCGGCGGCAACACCCCGCCGCCGGGGCCGTCGTCGCCGCCGGGTACGCCGTCGCTGCGTCAGCCCACCGTGACCGGCAACACGGTCGGCCTCGTCATCGATCCGGCGGGGACCGGCGGGACGCCGTCGAGCTACGACATCGAGGCCGTGGTGCAGGCCACAGGCCAGACGTTCGACCTGAACATCGGCCAGCCGACCGTCAGCATCCCCAACGTGCCGGCCGGCAACTTCCTGGTCCGCGCCCGCGCGCGCAACGCCTTCGGTGTGAGCGGCTGGTCACCGCAGCGGCTGGTGGTGGTGGGCGTCACGCTGGGCAGCGGCGACATGCAGGTGACGCTCACCTGGAACAGCACGGTTGACATGGACCTGCACGTCATCGAGCCCGACGGCACGCATGTGCACTATGCCAACCGCAACGGCCGCACGGCCCGGCTCGACTTCGACGACACGAACGGCTACGGCCCGGAGAACGTGTTCGTCAACAGCGGAGCAGCGGCCGCAGGCAACTACATCATCTACATCGTCCACTACAGCGGCGCGGTGCCCACCACTTCCACCATCACGGTGCGGCTGAACGCCGGGACCGCCAGCGAGACGGTTGCGCTCTTCACGCGGCAGACGAGCGCCGGCAACCCGGGCGTGGGCTTCAACGTCGCCGTGGTCGACGTGCGCAACGGCATCATCACCGAGACCATGGGCACACGGGACGAGGGGCCGGCGTTCGACGCCGCCAAAGCCTCGGCCGGGTCACGCTAGACACGCGGCAGAGGTTCCTTACGGGGTTCCTTACAGGGTTCCCTACGGGCGTTCCCTCACGGGGTGCTGTCGCTGTGAGTCACGGGCGCGTAGACCGCGTGAGCCCGTGAACCTGGTGAAGGAACCCTCGTGATCGAACCCCCGGAGGAACCCCGTGAGGAACCCCGTGAGGAACCAGCGGTCAGAAGCTGATCTGCCCGCCGAACCGCACGTAGCGGCTGGTCTGGATCGAGAACGGGTTCAGCCACGTCCGCGTCGCGGGATTCGCGCCGAACGTGGGGATCGCAATCGTCACGGTGCCGGCGTTCAGGAGGTTGTAGACGTCCACCATCGGCTGAATGCGATACCGGCCGATGTTGAACGAGCGCGAGAACCGGACGTCGAGCTGGTTGATGTAGTCGAGGAACATCGTGCCGGGCTCGATCAGGTTCACCGTGATCTGGCTGGCTCCCGCGGTGCTCGAGATGATCGGCCGTCCCGCGATGGCGCTCGTCACCGTGTAGTTGGCGGCGAGCTCGGCGCCCGGCCGCGCGGTGAACGAGCCGCTCGCCTGAATGCGCCACGGCAGCTCGTAGGAGCCGTTGAGCTTGGCGATGGTGCGGAACGGGCCCACCGAGTCGCAGAACCGCAGCGCGTTGGGGTTGTCGCGCTGGTCACACGTGGTGGCCGCGGTGCGCTCGGTGGTGACGCCGCCGAGGAAGAACCCCTTGTCGCGGATCCGGCCGCTCACCGTCACGTCGAAGCCGTTGTAGACGCGCGTGTCCGACGTCGAGAACGTGCGCAGGTTGTCGGTCGGCGTGCCGACCTTGGCCGGGTTCAGCGTGTACATCGTGATGGGGAACCCGCCGCCGCCGGGCAGGCGGCTGTCGGACGGGGCCGTGATGGTGAACGGCGTCCAGTCGTCGACGCTCAGGTTGAGGTTGTCGGTGGTCGCCAGGTTCGAGAACGTCCGGCGGTGGTAGCCGACGCTCACCGACACGCGCGGGAACAGCTCGTGCTGCACCGACACGGCGTACTCCCAGTTGTGCTCGCGCCTGAGGTTCGGGTCCGGCCGGTCGGTGCCGGACGCCTGGCCGAAGTTGGCGGTGCCCCCGATCACCTCGTTGCGCTGGAGGTTGCCGTTGGCGTCGAGGACCGAGCGGTTGCCGTCGAGATCCAGCCACGTGCGCGTCTCGCTCACCGCCGCAAGCGTGTTGAAGAGCTGCGCGTAGCCGAGCGCGGCTGACGCCACGTACTTGCTGGCGTTGGCCTTGAGGGCGGTCTTGCCCGTGCCGAAGAGGTCGTAGGCCACGGCGAGGCGGATGGCCCAGTCGTGCCAGTTCGGCACGTTGGTCACGGCGGGCCGCTCGCGCGCCGGCACCCATGTGCTGGCAGGCGCCGAGAGCGCCGGCACTTCGGCGTTGAAGTACTCGTAGCGGCCGCCGACGTTGAGCGTCAGGCGATCGATGCGCCAGGAGTCCTGCGCGTAGAGGCCGAAGTCCGCGTTCATCTCCTCCACCGAGCGCCCAATGGGCGTGTTGCGGACCACCACCTGGGCGGGCTGCCCGTTCAGGAACCTGAGCTGCAGGATGTCGGCCGGGTTCGGCTGCGGCCACGTGCGCACGCGGTGGCCCCAGCCCATGGTCATCCCGGTCTTGAAGGTGTGCGATCCGGTCACGTAGGTGGCCGACGCCATCGACGTGTAGTTCTTGGTCGCGCTGTCCATCGTGCCGCCGTAGCCGCCGGAGTTGACGCCGGTGGCAATCTCGAAGCGCGGCAGGTCGAGCGGCCCCACGCCCGGCTGCGGCTCGCGCCTGAAGCTCTGGTCGTACAGCGTCAGCCCGGCCTCCAGCATCAGCCGGTTCGTCGTGGTCTGGTTCCACTTGATCTGCGGCGTCATCGCCCGCGGCGTCCACAGCACGTGCGACGCCTCCAGCGTCGTCGTCGCCCCGAGGCCCTCGTACCGCTGGGCGTTCATCTGCTGGTCCATCAGGAAGCGGAACTTGTCGCGGCTCGTCGCCTGCCAGGTGACGCGCGCCACCGCGCTGTAGTTGGGCCAGTTCTTCTGGAAGCCCCGGCTGCGATCCGGCAGCGTCACGTAGTTCTTCGTGTCCGACAGCTTGTAGGTCAGGTAGAACCAGACCTTGTCGCGCTTGATCGGCCCGCCGAACGAGGGATTGAACTCGTAGGTGTAGGCAATGCCGAGCGGCTGGGCGATGAACGGCCGAACGGCCTCGGACCGGTTGTCGCTGGCCAGCGGGCCGTTGGCGCCCTGCAGGAACAGGATGCCCGAGAAGCGATTGCCCCCCTCGCGGGGAATCATGTTGACCCGGAGCCCGCCCTGCGCCACCTCGGCGTTCTGGGCGCCCGTGTCGTAGCTGATCTCCTCGGCCATGCCGTCGTTCAGGTACACCCCGCTGAACTGGCCGCTGCCCTCGAGCAGGTTGATGCGCATGCCGTCGAGCATCACCACCGCGTCGGCGGACGTCGACCCGTAGATCGTCATGCTCGTCTGGCCGGAGCCGACGGGCGTCACCGTGGTCCCCGGAATCAGGTTGGCGCGCGCCTGCAGGCTCCGCGTCGCGGTCGGGATGGCGTCGAGCATGTTCCGATTGACCACCACCGTCGCGCGGTTGTTGACCACGTCCACCACCGGCGACTCGCCCGTCACCGTCACGGTCTCCTCGAGGCTGCCCACCTCGAGGTCCGCGTTGAGCGGCGCCGTGAACGTGCCTTCCAGCACGATGCCGCCGCGCTTGATCGGCTTGAACCCGGTCAGCGTGAACGTGACGCCGTACACGCCGGGACGCAGATCGACAATGCGGTACTGCCCGGCGCTGTCGGTCACCGCCGTCCGCACGCGTTCGATCAGAGCCGAGCTCGACGCCTCGACGGACACACCGGGCAACGCCGCTCCCGTCGTGTCCCTGACGATGCCGGCGATGGCCGCCTGGCCGAACGCCGCGGTGGGAAGAACGCTCAAACCGGCAAGGGTAACGACCAGCAAGGGACGCACAACTCGACGCATGGGACCGCCCTCCTCACAACTACACACAGCGCAAGGACAACGACGCCGACGTGCCCGACTGCCCCGGTGCCGACTCGCGGACGACCAGGGTTGCGACCGCTGGACGACTGGATTGGCCGGACCGACCTTAGCACCAGCGCGGGCGGGCCACAACAACAACCCGCACGCCTTGCGCATACAATGAGCGGCCATGAAGGCCATCCTGGCGCGGTCGTTTGGCGGCCCCGAGGTGCTCGAACTGGCGGAGGTGCCCGACCCGGTGCCGGGCCCCGGGCAGGTCCGCGTGCGGGTACATGCCGTCGGCGTCAACCCGTACGACACCTACCAGCGTGCCGGCGGCTACGCGCGGAACCCGAAGCTGCCCTATACCCCGGGGGCGGACGGGGCCGGCATCGTCGATGCCGTCGGGGACGGCGTCACCGTCGTGTCGGTGGGCGACCGTGTCTACTTCGGCGGCACCGCCGTCGATCGGTCCATCGGCGCGTACGCCGAGCTGGCCGTGTGCGAGCTGCACCAGGTCCACCCCCTGCCCGAGCGCGTGTCGTTCGCGCAGGGGGCCGGCGTCAACGTGCCCTACGCGACCGCCTGGCGGGCGCTGCACGGCCGGGCCGGCATCCGCCCGGGCGAGACGCTCTTCATCCACGGCGCGAGCGGCGGGGTCGGACTGGCCGCGACACAGATGGGCCGCGCCGCGGGCCTGACGGTCATCGGCACGGCCGGCACGCCGGACGGGCTCGAACTCGTGCGCGCGCAGGGGGCGCACCACGCGCTCAACCACCGCGCCACGGGCTATCTGGAGGAGCTGGCGGCCGTGACCGGCGGCCGCGGCCCGGACGTCATCCTCGAGCACTTGGCCAACGTGAATCTCGACAGCGATCTCGCCGCCATCGCGCCCGGCGGGCGCATCGTCATCGTCGGCAACCGCGGCCGCATCGAGATCGACCCGCGTCGCGCGATGGGCAAGGAAGCGGCCATCCTCGGCATGTCGTTCTGGAACACGCCCGCCGACGAGCTCGCGCGCATTCACCGCGGCATCGGCGCGGGCCTGGAGCTGGGATGGCTGACGCCAGTGGTGGGCACCGAGCTCCCGCTCGGTGAGGCCGCCCGCGCGCACCGGCTCATCATGGAGTCCGGCGCGCGCGGCAAGATTGTGCTGATCCCCTGAAGCACCTGGGCACCTGGGCACCCGGGCACCTGGGCACCCTTATCTGTTCCTCCCCAGCTCCTCCTCGATAACGGCGACGAAGTACTCGTACGGCTGGGCGCCGACAACCGGGCGGCCGTTGATGAAAATGGTGGGCGTCGACTGCACGCCCATGCGCTCGCCGTACTCCAGGTCGGCGCGGATCGATTCGGCGTGCTTGCCCGAGTCGAGGCACTGGTTGAATGCCGCGGCTTCGAGCCCCAGGGCCGCCGCGTGCTGCTTCAGCGCGGGCACGTTGAGCGCCTGCTGGTTGGCGAACAGCCGATCGTGCATCTCCCAGTACTTGCCCTGCTCGCCGGCGCAGTGGGCCGCCTCCGCGGCCTTCGGCGCCTGCGGGTGATTGGCCAGCGGGAAGTCCTTGAACACGTGCCGGATCCGGTCGCCGTAGACGCCGCGGAGCTTCGTGAGGGTCGGACCGACCCTCGCGCAGAACGGTCACTGATAGTCGGAGAACTCGACGATCGTGATCGGCGCGTTCTCCGGGCCCGCGGACGGGTCGTGGGCCGCGATCTCCACGTTGCGGCGCGGCGGATCCAGCAGCACGCGCACGGGCGTCCCGCTCTTCGTCTTCAGCTCGTCGACCAGCATCGCCCGCGCCTGCTGCTGGCGCTGGCCGTTCAGGAAGTCGCGGATGGGCTCGCGGAGATCGGCCAGGGTGCGTCCCTGCGCGCGGTCCTTGTTCTGCTCGTAGAACGCGGCGATCTCGGCGTCGGTCACCGGCTGCACGCGCTTGGCCGACTCCTGCTGCACGTACTGCTCGGGCGTGAGTCCGGCCGCCTTGGCGGCGTCCTCGATCAGCAGGTCGCCGACCATCTGGTCGAGCACCGTGCGGCGGTTCTGGTACATCAGCTGCGTGACACGCGCCTGCTCGGCGGGATCGAGCGCGAGCCACCGGTCGTCGAGCTGCTGCAGCGTGATCTGCCGCCCGCCGACCTCGGCCACCACGGCGCCCGAGGACTGGCCGGCTGGCGCGGACTGCCCCGCCCCGGCCGGCGGGGCGGTGCTCTGAGCGTTGCCGCAGGCTATGCCTGCGACAAGCAGGACACCGAGAACGGGATAACGCATCCGATCAGTTTACTACGGCCCGCCGGGCTTCTTCTCGCCGAAGCGCTGATCGGTCGTGACCTGGAACCGGCGATACGTGCCGTAGGTGGCCGTGCCGTAGATCTCGTTGAAGTCCCGCTCGGCCTTGTAGAACTCCTCCATCGACTCGGGCACCCACAGGTCGAGCTCGGTGTCGGGGCGGAAGGTGGCCGTCACCGTCGCGCGCACGATCGGGTCGGCCGCATGGAGAAAGGTCTTGAGCACGATGCCCGTGGCGGGATCGATCCAGAGGCGCCCCGTCATGGCGAGATCGCGGCCGCGCGACGTCTTGATGAGCGTCGGCCGCGCCGTCTCCCGATACTCGACGACAGTCGACGTCCGGCCGGCCATGGCTTCCTCGCCGCTGCGCGTGAAGGCGAAGCGGCCCCGGATGTCTGCGTGCAGGAACAGCAGCGCCAGGGTGGGGATGTTGATGCTGCGGCTCACGCTGCCGATGTTGTGCCGCGTGCTCGCTTCCATGATGCGCGTCGCGCGGTCGAAGGTCGTCGGCGTCGGCTCCAGGAAGAGCTTCACGAGCCGATCCTCGCGGTCGCGGACCTTCGAGCCGTTCACCTCGTACACGTCGCGGAACGGCATCCAGCCCCCGCCATCCGGCAGGCGGACGAGCAGGTAGTCGGAGCGGAGCACCTGGCGCCGGACGACGCCGCCGGCCTGGAAGCCGCCCCCGGGATTGGCCCGCGACAGGTTGCCTCCCACCGCGTCGGGCCGCCGGATCTCCTGCACGTAGTGCTCATCGGCCACGAGCAGCGAAAAGCGCTGTTCGTAGTCGGAGACATACGCCGTGGCCCGCGCCAGGAGCTCGTCGAGGGCGGGCGGCTGCGAGGCCGCCGTGGAGAGCGAGGCGGCGAAGATGAGCACGACAATGACGAATGACAAATGACAAATGACAAAGGGCGCTGGGCCAGCGATTTCACCCGAATGACGTCGATGCCGGTCGGACCCGCGGTGGTCGGTCATGGCCGCGCTCTCTTGTTTGTCATTCGTCATTCGTCATTCGTCATTCGTCATTCCGTCTGTGGCGCGCCCTGGTGTGCGCGCGCCGGCGGGCACCGGATCATAGCCCGGACACGCTCGGACGGGGAGCACGGGGTACTTCCGGTACCGGGGGTCGGACCGCGAGCGCTCGCAGAGGAAGAAGGTGGAACGCGCGGCCTCGACGCGGCGGCAGTGGGCACAGTGTCCGCACAGGCCCGGGTCGGGCGCCCGCGTGTCCTCCACAGCGGACTATGGTACCGTGTCCTGAGCCGGCATTCGCAGGAACGGACTTTGCTCATGAGCAGGCTGATGGCCTTCACTCCCCGACCGTCTCTCGTCGCCGCCCTTCTCCTGTTCGCGTCCGGCGCGGCCCTGCTCGCCGCGCAGACGCCGCCCCCACAGCCCGCGGACCAGCCGCTGTTCCGGTCGAGCATCCGGACCGTGCCCATCTACGCGACGGTCACCGATTCGAGCGGCCGGCTCGTGCCCAGCCTCGAGCAGGCCGACTTCACGGTGCTCGACAACGGCAAGCCGGTCGACATCACGCTGTTCTCGAACGAGTCGCAGCCCTTCACGGCCGTCGTCATGCTCGACACGAGCGCCAGCATGACGGCGAACCTCAAGTTCCTCTACCGCGCCGCCGAGCAGTTCCTGCTCCGCCTGCTCCCCGTCGACCGCGCGCAGGTGGGCGCCTTCAACGACAAGATTCAGCTGAGCGGCGAGTTCACCAACGACCGCGACGGGCTCATCGCCGCCTTGGACGATCTGTATTTCGGCAACCCGACGCGTCTGAACGACGCGATCGCGACGAGCCTCGACGCGCTCCAGGGCGTCGAGGGCCGCAGGGTCGTGCTCGTGTTCACGGACGGGGAGGACACGGCCAGCAGCACGCGGTTCAACACCGTGCTCGAGCGCGCCCGCGACGAAGAGGTGATGGTCTACTCCATCGGGCTCGAATCGGAGTTCTTCAACGGCCTCCGCATCGAGCGCACGCGCCCGGCGCGCAGCCTGAGGCGCATCGCCGAGGAAACCGGGGGCGGGTTCTTCGAGCTGAAGAAGACCGACGAGCTCGCGCCGACCTTCACGCGGGTCGCGCAGGAGCTGCGCAGCCAGTATCTGATCGGCTTCGCGCCGGCCACGCTCGACAACAAGGTGCACCGGCTGGAGGTGAAGGTCCGTCAGCCGGGTATGAGCGTCCGCGCGCGGCGCTCGTATCTCGCTGCGGCGGATCGGAGCTAGCGGCCGGAGGGCGGGAGCCCGTCGCGCTCCTCGAGCAGCGCCTCCAGCTCGGCCAGCGCTTCGCGGTCCTTGGCGCGGCCGGCCGCGCGCTTGAGCGCGATGAGCCGGGGCAGCGAGACGACCCAGCACACGGCGTCGTCAATCTCGATGGGCACGGCGTCGGCTCTCAGGCGTTCGAAGGTGCCCCCGCCTGCCACTTCGCCGAGCAGGTCCAGATCCCCCAGCGTCGTCACCAGGGTGAAGTTGAGGCCTCGCGCGACGGTCGCCTCGTCAAGCACGAACGGCAGTCCTTCGGGCGCTCCGCGCAGGTACGGCCGGTAGGGCGCCAGGGCGGCCACGAGGCGGGCGATGTTCGCCGGCGAGCGCGCATACACCACATCGAGATCGAGCGTGGTTCGGAGCGCGCCGTGGAGGGTGGCGGCCACGCCGCCCACGATGACGTAGTCGACCGCAGCTGAAGACAGGACCCTGACGAACCCGAGCAGGTCGGGAGTCATGGCCGCTTGCGGAAGGCCGCGCGCAGCCGGTCCACATCGCGCATGAAGGCCACAACCCGCTCGAGCCGCTGCTGCGGGGTCAGCTTCAGGTGCTCGCGCAGCAGCGTCCGGTCGACGTCCTTCTTGTAATGCTCGATGACCGGGTCGGGCAACAAGCCGTAGCGCTCGAGGACCTTCACCGAGGCCAGTGTACACCCGGTCGGCTGCGCCGTTGCCCGAACCGGCCGCTGCGCAACCGGCTGAGGCGCGGCCGCTACACGAAGACGGCCGCCGCCAGCGTCAGGGCCAGCAGCACGGCCACCGCCAGGTCGGCGGTCGCCGAGAAACTCCACTCGTAGATCCGGAACATGGTCAGGGAACCTCGTACTAGGTTCTGACGGCGGTTCTCTCCCGGAGGTTCCTTCCACCGGCCGGGCCACCAGTGCGTCGTACGGGGGGCCCAGCAGGTCGAGGGCCACGAGCCGCGCGACACGGGCGGCCACCGTGTTCGGCGCGGCCGCCGGCCCGCGTGCGCCCTGCCGATCGAACACCGCCCGGAGGCGCGCCGGGTCCACGCGGCTCAGCCCCCGGCGATGGTCGGCACGAACTCGACGACGTCACCGTCCTGGAGCGTCCGGCGCGCGGCGCCGTGCAGCAGGAGCTCGTCGTTGACGGCCACGTTGTAGAGCGGATCGTCAAGGGCTGCGGCCAGGCCCGGGGCCAGACGATCGAGCGCCGCCACCAGATCGCGGACGCTGGCGACCGGCTCCCGCACCGTCACCTCCGCGCCGCCGGCGGCCGCCTGGAGCATCGCGGGGAAACGGACCGTGATCATCCGCCGAGGGTGGCTTCGAGCTCGGCGCGCCAGGCGTCCTGCGGCACGCCCTCCTCGGTCAGGTTCGAAAGGGCGTAGAAGCGCGAGAGCATCCGATCGAACTCCGCGCGGTCGATTTTCTCGCCCGTGAACGGGCCGAACGTGTTGGGCTCGTCGAACCAGCGCGGCGGGAGCGTGTCGTCGGCCCGCCGCACGCCCAGGCGGTGGTTGATCAGGCGCTCGACGCCCATGATGTTGCGACCGACCTGCTCGAGCTCCTCGCGGCTGTAGTGGAGGCCCGTGACGTTCGCGAGCTGTGCCGCGAACTCCTCGTAGCCGGGGAGCGACGGGCTGTTGAACAGCTTCGTCGTGAAGCGGCACATGCCCACGGCGTCGCCGACGGCGTAGATGTCCTCGCACGCGCGGACGGCGCGCTCCTTGTCGACGTAGCTCGTGGGCTCGGCGCTCACGGGGCCGCCGTACAGCTCGGCCTTGAAGGCCGGGTCGTCGTTGATCTTCGCGTTGATCTCGAGCGTCGCGCGATTTCGCAGGTGATCCATCCCGCGCGTGGCGACGGCCAGGCCGAGCGCGAACGCCTTGAGGATGCGGGCATCGTGCGGGTCGCTCTGGAACAGCCCCTTCACCGCCATGCGGTACGCCAGCGCCTCCGTCGGGTAGTGGCCCTCGGCCACGGCGCGCGAACTCGACGCCAGCGCGCTGCCGAAACCCTCGCGGCGCGACGTCATGAAGAGCAGCCGCTCGACGAGCGTGGCGTCGCCCCAGGCGAGCGTCAGCCCGCCGGTCTCGGCGGTCGTGAGGATGCCGCGCTGGAACAGCTCGAACGCCCACGACAGCGCCGAGCCCATCGACGCCGTGTCGAAGCCCAGGTCGTTGCAGATGTTGTTCAGCCGGATGACGGCCTGGACGTCGTCGATGCCGAGGTTCGGCCCGAACTTGCCGAGCGTGACGTACTCGGGCCCGTCGCCCCTCGCGTAGCGATCGTCGCCGTCGGCGTGGAGGTCGTTGAGTGGCCGGCAGTTGACCGGACACCGGAAGCAGCCCTCCATGCCCGGCCGGAATGGGTCGAGGTGGTCGGCGTCGAGCGCGTCGGTCCAGGTCGTCTCCTGGTTGTTCTTCGTGCCCATCGCGCCCAGCACGCGGCTCGGCTTGTAGAGGAACGGTGTGCCGGTCCTGGAGAGCGCGTTCTTCACCACCGACGTGCCGAGGAGCTTCTTCGCCACGCGCCGGTTGTAGGGCTTGTAGGGCGCCGCCGTCTCGAACTCGCGGGTCGGCGCGATGGTGATGACGGCCTTGAGGCCCAGCGACCCCATCTTCGCGCCCGGGCCGCCGCGCGCGTAGATGGCCTTCGGGCCGCCCATGATGCCGCTCGTCAGCACGAGGTTCTCGCCGGCCCGCGTGATGTTGGCCATCGCCATGTTGCGCGCCCACACGCCGCCGAAGTCCCGCGCCACCGCGTCCCGCATGTCGATGTTGTCGAGCCCCACGTAGGGCGCCGCGTCCCGGAACTCGACGACGCCCTCGCGGATGACCAGCAGCTGCCAGCCGGGGCGCCGGCCGAACAGCACGAGATGATCGTAGCCGTTCATCCGGAGGAACGACGGAAAGTAGTCGCCGCAGTTGCTGTCCAGCAGCACGCCCGAGTCGGGCGACCACGACGTGCAGTTGCCCCGCGCCGCGCTGGGCACGAGTCCGGTCAGCAGTCCCGAGCCGAAGATGAGCGGCACCTCGGGGTCGAGCGGCGCGCGCGACTCGTCGAGCAGGCGGTAGAGGTAGTACATGTTCGCGCCGCGCCCGCCCAGCACGGCCCGCACGACGCGGAGGGGCGTGTACGCCGTCCACGTCTCGCGGCGCTCGAGATCGACGAAGAGCGTCGCGCCCTGCGACGGAAACTGCGGCACGCGCGGCAGCTCCTCACCGAGCCGCGCCAGCCGCTCGCGGATGGACATAGGGGTCAGTATAGAGGAATGACGAATGACGAATGACGAATGACGAATGACGAAAGGAGCCTCAGCTTCGCCATTCGCCATTCGTCATTCGCCATTCGTCGAGAATCTACCTCCCCGGAATCATGATGTGGGCGGTCGAGGTGCCGGCGTTCATGATGTAGGCGCCGCCCAGCTTGTTGTTGTCGGGCAGGCCCGTGGACTGCGTGGTGGCGCCGGGCACGGCAATCGTCGTGTGAATGCGCGCGGTGGCCTCGTCCTTGCCGCTCATCGTGATCCACATCGACCCGTACTCCGGCTTCACCCGCGTGCCGTTCGCCTCGGCTTCGGCCAGCATCTTGGCTCGGGCCTCCCGGTCCTCCACGGCCTCGAACTTCCGGTTCTGCGCCACGCGCGGCAGGTTGTTGAGGCTCGTGCACTGCGCCGAGAACGGCTGCTCGCCCGGCTGGCCGGACTGGTCGTAACACACAATCGGGCTGGTGCCCTTCTTGACCACCTCGTAGGTGAAGTCGGCGTTCCACTTCACGACGGTGGCCGTCTCGCGGGCGTTGGCCGGCAGCGGGGCCAGGGCCCGCTCCACGCGCTGGTCGGAGAGCTGCGCCATGGCGCTCGGCGCACACACGAGGACACCGACAACCGCCAGGATAGTACGTTTCATTGGTAGCCTCCCACGAGCATCATCGCACATCGGCAGTGCAGGTACACCCCGCCATTCGTCATTCGCCATTCGCCATTCGCCATTCGCCATTCGTCATTCGCCATTCGTCATTCGTCATTCGTCATCCCCCACCCCCTACCCTCCGACCCACCAGCTCGTCTTGACGACGAAGACGTTCGTCCCGGGAATCGTGATGGAGCGGAAAGCGTCGCCGAAGCCCACGCGGGTGCCCAGGGCCTCGGTGCCCGAGCGGTCCTGCTGCCAGACCAGGTAGAGCGTGCTCCCGGCCCGCCATTCCCACCGCAGCACGACGTTGCTCCGGAACGACAGCGTGTTGAAGTCGCGGGAGCGGAGCGCGAAGCTGGCGTCATCGATGGTGACGTGCCGGGTGCCGTCGGCATCCACCGTGAGACTGGTGCCCGGCGCGCCGTAGGTGATCCGGTCGCGCGTCGACGCCCGCGCCAGCTCGCCGTAGTCGTAGTAGCGTCCTGACGCCGCAAACGGCTCCATGTACACGTCGAGGTTCATGTCGGGCTTCAGCGTGAACGCCAGCCGGAACTCGGTCGACACCGTGCTGCGATCGATGAAGGCGAAGATGTACCGCCCGCCGTAGGTCTCCGGCCGGCCGCCGGCAAGCGTCGCGACGTACTGCTGCGTTTCGGTCAGCCGCTCCCAGAACGGGTTGGCCGACAGCTGCCACTGCGGGCCCGGCCTGAACGACACTGTGGCGCTCGCGCGCGCCGTGCGCCCGCCCTCCTCGGTCGTCGCGTACTGGACGTTGCCCGAGATCCGGCTCGTCGCGGTCGAGCGGTTGGCGGCCGAGACACTGGCGGTCCACCCCGCGGCGCGGTCCATCAGCGGCCCGCCGCGGGTCAGCGACACGCTGCGGAGCGGCAGGTCGCGCCGCAGGAACACGTTCGTCGTCCAGAAGTTCGCCCACGTCATGCTGGCGCTGGCGCGCACCGATCCCGACTGCCGGAGCCAGCGGAGCGTGGAGTCGTTCGAGACGTCCACGCCGACCGAGTAGCTCCTGAACACGCGACCCGGCCGCGTCTCCCGGTAGCGCACGTTGCCGCTCACGAGCAGGCCGTCGGCGCCGTTCAGCAGCGCCACGTCGTTGGTCTCGAAGTTCTCCGAATCGATCTTGGTGTTGGCGCCCCACAGCCAGTGCCGGCCGCTGGTGCGGTCGACCGCGGCCTGTACCGTCCAGCCGCCGAGCGACGTGAGCGCAGGATCGAGCGGCGAGTACGTCCGGTCCGGCCGCTGGGCATAGTGCGCGCTCGACCGCTGCACGCGCTCAATCGCCGTCGCCTCGCCGGTCACGAGCGAACCGCCGCCCGAGAGCCGCAGCTCGTACTCGCCGCCCTTGAAGCGCAGGTTCGTGCTCGCGGCCGCCGCCAGCGCGTTGCGCGTCAGCAGGTCCGCGAGCGGATCGCCGGCCGGCACGTCGCGGTGCATCGCATTCACGATGAAGCCCGCCGTGGATGCGTGGGCGCCGAACTCCTGCATCACGCGGCCGACGGCATGGTAGGCGCGCGGCGCCACGGGCACCGCCTGCGTGCCCGGCACGCCGATCGTGGCCAGCTCCGCCTCCTCCTCGCCCGTCACCGCCGCGAGGACCGCCAGCGACGTCTTCGACGGCAGCCGGCCGGTGAGCTTGCCGGCGGCCAGGATGGCGCTGGCCGCCGGGTAGTCCACGAAGTCCGCCGATGCGGGTCCGCGCGGCCGCGCGCCGATACGCCGCGAGTAGTAGAAGTTGGGGTGGCCGATGTTGAAGAGCGAGGCGCCCTCCAGGAAGAAGGGCCGCTTCTCCGGAAACCGCGTCTCGAAGGCCGTCAGGTTCACCTCGGCGGGGTCCGCCTCCACCTGGCCGAAGTCCGGGTTGATGGTTGCCTCGAGCGTGAGGTTCGGCCCGAGGCCCATCTTCAGGTCGGCCCCCGCGCGCCCGGCGAGGTTCAGGCCGCTGTCGAAGGGATTCCGCCGATCGCGGTTGGCGGTGACGGTCGAACTCGAGGCCACGTAGGGCAGCACCTCGATGCGCCGCGACGGCCGGACGTCGGCAATGCCGTGCAGCTCCCCGAAGCGAGAGGCCCAGGCCCGCTCGGTGCGCGGCACGAGCACCCAGGAGTCCTCCTCGTTGATCGTCGGACGGTACCGCTGCAGGTTGAGTCCCCACACCTGCTCGGGCCGCGGCGTGAAGCGGAGCTGCGAGAACGGAATCCACAGCTCGGCCGACCACCCGTCCTCGAGCATGGCGACCTCGGCGTCCCACACCGGGTCGAAGCCGGCGTCGAAGCTGCTCTCGGTGTCGCTCGCGTGAAAGCGGTCGATGCGGACGCCCGCCGCCGTGACGCCGAAGACCGCCGCCGTGCGGCGATCGAGGAACGTGTCGAGCGACACCAGGACGTGCTCCGCCTGCTCGGCGGCATCGCGCCGGCCGAGCGGCGCCTGCACTCCCCGCGCGGCGCGGCTGTACATCCGGGCCCCGACGTAGAGCGCCACGTCGTCGTACAGGAACCGCACCTCCATGGCGTCGGTGGGCGGGGCGCCTTCGGTGGGCTCCTTCTGGACGAAGTCGGTGACGGCCTCGGCGGCGCGCCAGGCGTCCTCGTCGAGGCGGCCGTCGAGGCGCACGATGTCCCCGGTCAGGCGGATGGCGCGGGCCTGCTTGCGCGCCGCCGGCGCCGCGTCCCGCGGCTGGGCCACGACCGGCGCCGCCAGCAGCATCACCGCGAGCGCCCAGCAGGCGCGCGGCGGGCGGACGGCCATCACCGGCGCGTCGCGGGCGTGCCCTTCGCGTGTGTGTCGAAGAAGTCGAACGCGCCGTCCAGGTGGGGAACCACGACGTCGATGTGGTTGCCGCCGGGCACTTCGATGTACCGCACGTCCACGCCGAGCTTCCGCATCTCGGCCACCATCCCGCGCGACCCCGACACCGACACCGTGGGATCGGCGTCGCCGTGCACCACGAACTGCGGGATGTCCTTCATCCGCGCAACCGACGCCGGCGGCCCCGTGCCCGCGAACGCCGCCACCGCCGCCCAGCGCTCCGGGTACTTCGCGGCGAGGTGCCACGCGCCGATGGCGCCCATCGAATGGCCCAGCAGGTACACGCGCCGATCGTCGACCTTGTAGTCCTCGCGCATCCGCATGAGCACGGCCATCACATCCTGCTCGCTCAGCTGCCGCGTCCGCTCCGCCGCCGGATCGATCATCGCGCCGATGCCGGAGCCATAGAAGCCGTCGACGCGGTACCCGAGCGGCGCGACGACGAGGTAGCCGCGTTCCTCGGCCAGCCGCGGCAGGTTGCGCCCGTAGGCATCGAAGAAGGAATCCTCGGTCGCGCCAAGGCCGTGCAGGGCGACAACCAGCGGCGCCGCGCGCGTGCCGTCGTAGGCCTTGGGCACGTACACGCGGTACGGCAGGATCTCACCGGCGCTCGGGAGCAGATGGTGGCGCTTGAAGTCGCCGCGCCGCTCCGCGAACGGGTCGACCGCGCGGGAGGCGGCCGACGCCACGGCTTCGGCGGCGTTGAGCTCGCGCCCCAGATCGAACGTGCCCATCTCCACCAGGCCGCGGTTGACCTTCGAGATGTAGTCGGCCGGATAGCGGACGCTGGCGCGCGGCCCGGCCGGCAGCGTCTTCGCCGCCGCCTCGAGCGCCGCCAGCCGCTCCGTCATCCCCTTCTGCACCCACACGCGCAGCGCCACGCGTCCGATTTGCCGCGCCTCGTCGTGCACCTCCACCTCGAGGGTGTGCGGGCCGTTGAAGGCCGCCGACAGATCGAGATCCATCGCGAGCGGCGACTCCCGCAGATCGCGGCTGACGCCCGTGAACGATCCGACCTCGTACACCTCGGGCAGCCCGGCCGGCTGCGACAGCAGCGGGCGCACGAGCGCGCGCACCGTGAGCGGCGCCGTCAGCGCCAGCGACGGCGCGTAGATCTGCTCGAGCCGGACGCGATAGGCCGCGGCCGCGTCGATGAAGAGCTGATCGGTCCTGAGCACCAGCGACTGGCTGAAGTCGTCGAGGTCCGTCCAGTCGCGCCCGCTCAGCAGGGTCGTGCCCTTGGCCAGCAGCCGCCGAAGCTCGCCGGTGCGCCCGAAGCGGGTGGCCTCGGCGATCTGTCGGTCGATCTCGTCAATCTGGACCTTGAGCGCCCCGTCCGGACGGGCGCTCGTCTTGAGCGAGTTGTAGCGAACCCGGGCCAGGGCCAGGTTCGGCGGGGCCTGCCCCGCCGCCGGCGGCGGCAGCAGCCCCGAGAACATCACGACGGCGAGCGCCAGGCGAAGCCAGCTCAGGGACATACAGCCGCGCATGCTACCACGGGCTTTCGGGCTTTCAGGCTTTCAGGCTTCGGGCTTCGGGCTTCGGGCGACGGGCTTTGGCCCCACCCCTCCAAGCCTCCACCCCTCCAGGCCTACAATGGGCGCCGTGGAGGCCCTATGCGTCTGTCCCTTGCGCTCGCCATCGTCGGCACGGTGGTTGTCGTGACCACGCCGCTCGCTCAGATGCCGGGCGACCGCCCGGCCGGGAACATGCGCGGCACCCGCTCGATGGCCGTCGCGCGCAACGGCATGATCGCGACCAGCCAGGCGCTCGCCTCGGCGGCGGGCCTGAAGGTGCTGCAGGACGGCGGCAACGCCATCGACGCCGCGGTCACGGCCGCCGCCGTGCTCGCCGTCATCGAGCCCAGCATGAACGGCATCGGCGGCGACCTGTTTGCGATCGTCTTCGACGCGAAGACGAAGCGCCTGCACGCGCTCGACGCCAGCGGCCGCGCCGGCTCGCGGGCCACGCCCGAGGAGTTCGCGCGCAGGCAGCTCACGGACGTCCCCGGGAGCGGTGTGCTCAGCATCACCGTGCCCGGCGTGGTGAGCGGCTGGAGCGCCCTCATGACGCGCTTCGGCACCATCGGACTCGAGAAGGCACTCGCGCCGGCCATCCGCCATGCGCGCGACGGCTTCCCGGTGCAGGAGATCGTCGCCAGCGAGTGGAAGGACTCCGAGAAGAAGCTGTCAGGCGACGCCGCGGCCGCCCGCACGTTTCTCCGCAATGGCCGCGCGCCGGCGGTGGGCGAGGTGTTCAGCAATCCCAACCTCGCCCGCTCGCTCGAGCTCATCGCGCGGGCCGGCGCGGACGCGTTCTACAAGGGGCCCATCGGCCAGGCAATCGCCGCCGACCTCGAGCGGCGCAACGGCCTCATCGAGGCCGCGGATCTCGCGTCGCACACCGCGGACTGGGTGGACACCATCTCGGTGAACTACCGCGGCTACGACGTGCACGAGATGCCGCCGAGCACGCAGGGCTTCGTCGCCCTCGAGATGCTGAACATCCTGGAGGGGCTGGACATCAAGGCGATGGGCCACAACACCGCCGAGTACCTGCATGCGGTGACCGAGGCCAAGAAGATCGCCTTCGCCGACCGCGCCGCGTATCTCGCCGACCGGCGTCACGTGCCCGCCGCCGTCATGGAGATGCTCCTGTCGAAGGACTACGCCGCGCGACGCCGCAAGGAGATCGACCCGAACCGGGCGGGCACCTACACGGCCGGCGTACCGGCCGCCTCCTCGGCGGCCCCCGTGGAGTTCGCGGGCCTCGATGGCGGCGACACCATCTACATGACCGCCGCGGACGGCCAGGGCAACGTGATCTCGCTCATCCAGTCGCTCTTCGGCTCCTTCGGATCGGGCATCGTCGCGGGCGAAACGGGCATCGTGCTGCACAACCGCGGCTCGGGCTTCACGCTCGATGCCGGCCATCCGAACCAGGTGGCGCCCGGGAAGCGGCCGCTGCACACGCTGGTGCCCGCCATGATCCTGCGCGACGGTCGGCCCTGGGTGTCGTTCGGCGTGATGGGCGGCGACAACCAGGGACAGGCGCACGCGCAGGTGGTGATGAACCTCGTCGACTTCGGGATGGACATCCAGACCGCCGGCGAGGCGGCGCGGATGCGTCACATGGGGCAGCACCTCGCGCTCGAGAGCGGCATCGGCGCCGAGGTGCGCAAGGCCCTCGAGGCGCGCGGCCACACGATTCGCGACGGCCGGGGCGCCATGGGCGGCTTCCAGGGCATCCTGATCGATCCGAGAACCGGCGTGCTGATGGGCGGATCGGACGTGAGGAAGGACGGGCTCGCCATCGGGTGGTGAGCCCGCCCCGTCGGACACGCTACTTCACTTCGAGCCGCTTCGGGAGCCGCTTCTCGGCCTTCGGAATCGGCACGATCACTTCGAGCACGCCGTCCTTGAAGGTCGCGGCCGCCTTGTCGACGACTGCGTCCTCCGGCAGCGGCACGAAGCGGTGGAACTCGCCGTACACGCGCTCGGTGCGGAAGTAGCCGTCCTCTTTCTTCTCTTCCCTGAACTCCGACTTCCGTTCGCCCTTGATGGTGACGCCCTCCGCCGTGATCTCGACGGTGACGTCTTCGCGCTTCAGGCCGGGCAGGTCAGCCCGGATGAACAGGTTGCCGTTCTTCTCGAACACCTCGAGGGCGGGCATCCAGAACGCCTCGGTTCGTGGGAAGACCGGAGCCAGGCGGCCGAAGGGGAACCCCTCGAACAGACGGTCCATCTCGTCGCGCATCCGGTCGAACAGCGTCAGCGGATTGCGCTCGATGGTTGTGGCTTTCTCCAGCACGGCAGGCATGGTCAACGCCCCCTTTTCACATGGCGGCGACGACGGTTGGGCGACCGCCGGACCGCCGCCAGTCCGGCGGCCATCCACTTGCAGTTTGCATATCGCGGACCAACGGGAGCCGGGCAAACCGTGCGCTTACCGCGCAAGCGCCGCCGCTTTCACGCGCAGGTCTCCCGGAAGCTCGTCAGCCGCGATCGTGCCCGTCACCTCCGTGATTGAACCGGTGTTCACATTCACGTCCACCACCAGGAAGCCCACGCTCGGGTTCCCCGACGTGCTCGTCCGCGTGTAGAGCACCGCCACCTCCTGCGCCGTCCCCGGCCGCAGCCGCACCGTGATCGTCGACGTTGTCGCCACGCTGCCGCTGTAGTGGACGATGTAGAACCGGTAGACCCCCGCGAGCGCCTGCCCCTCGCGCACGTAGATGTTCTCCGGTCCATACCCGTTGGTGTCGTCCACATCCAGCGTCGCGGACGTGCCGATCTTGTTCGCGAAGTACACGTGCGTCCCGTTCGGCTCCCGCACGTGAAGGTCCATGTCGGCCGTCGTGTTCCAGGTCAGCGTCACCTGCAGCGCCCCCGACCCGAGCACCACGCCCACCACCAGCAGCCGCTGCGGCGTCCACTCGCTCACGCCCGCCGCGTTGCGCGCGCGGATGCGCACCAGGAAGTTGCCCGGCGCGATGCCCCCGAAGACCGCCGACGTCTGGTTGCCGACCGGCACGTTGTAGACCTGGCCGGTCGCCTGCACGATGGCCTCGATGTCGTAGTCGGTGGCCGCTCCGCCGGTGGTGGGCGGCGCCCAGCTGATCGTCACCGTCGACCCCGACGCCGTCGGCTGGTACAGCGTCGGCATCCCCGGCGGCCCGGCGGCCGTGCTGATGACGAACATCGTGTTCGCCGATCGAGACTGGCCGTACGCATTCACCGCCACGATGTGAACGTTGTAGATGCCCTCCGGCAGGCCCGAACCCGTCACTTCGAATCCCGAGGATGCCGAGCCCGGGAATCCGACGTTGAAGGGACTGCCGGGATAGGGGTTGCCGTTCCGGGTGACTTCGACGAGGAAGTAGTCGGTCGTGCAGTTGCCCAGTTGGGTGCACCACCAGCTGATTCGAACGTTGTTGACGCCGAAGACCGTCGACGCCTGGTTCCACGGAGAGGGCGGCGGGAACTGTGCCGCGACCGGAATCGCCGCGCTGAGCGCGGCAACGAGCGTCAGCGACATCAACAGCAATCGGCGGGCCGCGCGCGGGCGCATGAGGGCCTCCTCTCGTGGGGCCTGAGCGTCGGCGTGTCGGGCGGGCGTCGAGGAACGGTCCGTAGCTTCGGCGGGACGGTCGGAATGGAAGCTGCGGGGGCGCCGGCGCCGGAGCGTCGACGCTCCGGCCGATGATGCTGGTCCGCGTGCAGGATTCCTACCAGCAACGACTCCCGGCTTTTCGGAGCGCGCGGCGCATGCGTCAGCAAGGCATCGCGTCTCGCTGGCGGCAAACCGGCAGTCTGTCTCGCTACAGGACGGTAATCGTCAGTTCATTCGATGCATCGCTCGTACCGCACGCGTTGCGCGCGCGGACGCGGACGAAGTACGTGCCTGGCGGCGCCAGCGTCCCGACCGACGTCACGGAACCGACCGAGGTGACGAGCAGGTTCGCGGCGCCGGCTGCCGTGCCGGCCTCCAGCAGGTATTCGGCCGCGCCGACGGCGCCGGCCCAGACGAGCACCACGTAGCGCCCGCTGAGCGAGTAGCTGAAGGCGGCAGGCGCCGCGGGCAGGGGGCAGGACGGGCCCGGAGTCCCCGTGCCGCCGCGCCAGCCGAGCTCCACGACGTCGAAGTCGCTGGCCGTGAGCGCGCGGAAGGCCGGGTTCAGGATGTCGTTGTTCCAGCGCGGGTCGAACACGCCGCTCACGTACATGTCCGACCCGTTGTCGGCCACGATGAGCCCGTAGCGCTGCATCGCACGGAAGATGCGCTGCAGCTCGGGCCGGAATCCCGACAGGTCCTTCGACGCCTTCAGCCTCAGGCGCGCGCCCATGGGCAGCGCCTGCGGGTGGCTCCCGGCGCGATGGGAGGCCGGCCAGACGTAGCCGTTGGTGGCGCGCACCGTCACGCGGAACGCGTGCCGGATCTCGTCGGACCCGAACGCCTCGTCGTAGCGCACGAGCCCGGGGAAGATGGCCAGCCCCGCCGCGTCGGCCGACGTCCAGCCGTCGGGCCGGCGCGCGTTCCGGCTCAGGTCGAAGAACGCGCCGGACCCGCCGCGCCACTGGGTGCCATCCCAGTACAGGTCGTAGAGCTCGTAGAGGTGCCGGTTGTCGCGGTCCAGGATGATCATGTGCCGGTCGCCGCCCGGGCGCTGGTTGCCGGGCGGGCCGCCCTCGATCCAGTACGGCTCGGCGATGGCCTGGTCGGGGATCGGGTAGAACGGCACCCCGCCGCCGGTGGCGCGGTCGACGCCGTCGCTCTCGCTGGCGTAGTAGAAGTCCACGGCCCGCTTCGGCTGGCTGCCGCCCACGACGATGAACGGGAAGCCGTAGATCTCCACGCTGCCCGGCGACGCGTAGCCCCCGAAATCGGGATGCAGCCGCCGCGAGCCGCCGTTGTTGATGAACGCGATGAACTGGGCGGAGCGCGCGTCGACCGGCGCCTGGCTGATGTCGAGGTTCCACCAGTTGTCCGCCGGGAAGATCGGCCCCGGCACCGGGCCGTTGCGTTCCGCCGCCGACAGGGCGGCAACGACAGCCAGGCAGACGACCACTCCCGCGCGCGGCACAACGCGACTGATCGCAAGAGGCGCGCCGCCGCTGAATCCCCGACCGTGGGACGGTCCGGGTCCGCCGCGCGTACCTTTTCCGACCCTGTGATCACGAAACTGTTGCGGGTCCAGGGGCCCGCGACGGCGCTATGATCGCCGCTGGAGGGAAGCATGCGCATCGCTACCGGAATGGCGTGCGTGATCGTGGCGCTGGCCGCGACCGCCGCCGCGTGCGGGAAGTCGGACGCCGAGAAACAGGCGGAGGAAGCGGCCGCGCGCGCCGAGCAGGCGGCCGCGGCCCTGCAGAAGGCCGCCGAGTCCGGCGAGGCGGCGAAGGGGGTGGCGGAGTTTGCGAAGGCCATGGAAGGCATGGCCAGCGCCATGTCCGGGGGTGACGGCACGACCGTCGAGCCGGTGAGCTTCCGCGATCTCCAGGCGGCATTGCCCGACGTGCCGGGGTGGTCGAAGGGCACACCGGAGGGCGAGCGGATGACGAGCCCGGTCGCCTTTTCGCAGGCGGAAGTCCGCTACACGCGCGACGACCGGGACGTGGAAGTGCGGATCGTCGACTCGGGGTTTCACCAGATCCTGATGGCGCCGTGGTCGATGTTCCTGGCCGCGGGCTACGAGCGCGAGACGAGCGAGGGCACCGAGCGCGCGGTGACGATTGCCGGCAACCCCGGCTTCGAGAAGTGGGATCGCACCGACCAGCGCGGGGAGCTGAACCTCGTCGTCGGCAAGCGGTACCTCGTGACCGTGGAAGGTTCGGTGGACGACCCGAAGGTGCTGCGCGACTTCCTGTCGCGGATGGACCTCGAGAAGCTGGCCGCCCTCAAGTAGGGCTCACAGGCGGAATCCGCTCTTGAGCGGATCGTCGCCGTCGATGAGGAACGTGTGCTCGCCGGTGATCCAGGCGGCGCCCTCGATCTCCGGGACGATGGCAGCTCGCTCCCCGACGCGCGCGCGCCCGACAACGCGTCCGCGAAAGGTGGTCCCGACGATGCTCTCGTGGACGAACGCGGCCTCTCCGAGCAGGCCCATCTCGTCGAGGACGGCCATCACCGCGGCGGTGCCGGATCCGCAGGGGGAGCGGTCCACCTCTGCGTCGGCGAACACGGTCACGTTGCGGAGGTCGGCCTCGCCCGTCGCGGGCGCCGTGAAGATCGTGCCGTAGATGCCGTTGAGGTCCGGCTCTACCGGATGGACGACGGGCGTCAGCTTCTCCACCGCGCGGGCGATGGCCATTCCCGTGCGCCGGAGCTCCGGCAGCGCGGCCGGCGTGAGGGCCAGCCCAGCGGCCTCCGCGTCGACGATCGCGTAGAAGGCGCCCCCGAATGCGACGTCGACGGGCACGGCGCGGCCCCCGACCGTCACGGCCAGCCCTGCCTCGAACACGAATGACGGGACGTTGACGAAGGCGACCGCGCTCACGCGCCGGCCCTGCCGGGTCGACGCAACCGTGGCGCGCGCGCGGACCGGGCCCGCCGGGGTGTCGAGCACGAGTTCGGGTCCGTCGCCGGGCCACGCCAGCTCGCGTTCGAGCGCGATCGTGGTCACGGCGATGACGCCGTGGCCGCACATGGTGCTCCACCCCTCGTTGTGCATGAAGAGGACGCCGGCGTGGGCGCCCGGCGTGACCGGCTCGGTGAACAGGGCGCCGTACATGTCGGCGTGGCCGCGCGGCTCGAGCATGAGGGCCTGCCGGAAGTGGTCGATGTGGCGCTGGGCCCAGGCGCGCTTGGCCAGCATCGTCCCCCCCTCGGGGCTCGGGAGGCCGTCGACGACGAGGCGCAGGGGTTCCCCGGCGGCGTGGGCGTCGATGGTGCGGATGCGGTGAATCATGGGCGGCGCGCCCGGTCACCCCGGGCGTGACGTTGGCAGTGTACTCCGGGCCAGTTCGACTAGAATCACGGGTCGAGGAGAATCCGGACATGGCGAACCGCACCCGTCGAGATGTTCTCAAGACCGGTCTGGCCGTTGGCGCGTGGAGCATGGTGGGGCTGCCCGAGTGGACCCTGCCGGCGCTCGCGCAGGGCGACGAGGTGGTGCCCTTCACCGACATCCCGGACAACTTCGTCACCAACGTCTCGGCGACGAACCGGTTCCTCGACATCCGCACCATCGACGGTCCGTTCACGCCGAAGGACCTCTGGTTCACGACGCAGCACTACGGCCATCCGGCCGTCGATCCGGCGGCCTTCCGGCTCAAGGTGACCGGCCTCGTCGACAAACCCCTGTCGCTGTCGCTCGACGACCTGCGCAAGCTGGGCAGCAGCGAGATCTGGTTCGGCTTCGAGTGCTCCGGCAACAGCGCGCGGCGCCTGCAGGGGTTGTCGTCGAACGCCCGCTGGACCGGCGTTCCGCTGCGGGCGGTGCTCAACGCGGCCGGCGTCAAGGCGGACGGCCACGAGGTGGTGTTCTTCGGCGCGGACAAGGGCCCCGAGGAGGTCGAGTTCCGCACGCAGAAGTTCAGCGTGGAACAGCAGTACGGCCGGAGCCTCACGCGCGAGCAGGCGATGGGTCCCGACCCGATGCTCGCGTGGGCGCTCAACGGCGAGCCGCTCACCGTGCACCAGGGCGCGCCGCTGCGGCTGCTGGTGCCGGGCTGGTACGGCGTCGCGAACGTGAAGTGGCTCGCCAACATCCACGTCCAGCAGGAGCGGTACCTCGGGAAGTACCAGGCGCGCTGGTACCGGACGCTGCGCGGCGAGATGATCGACGGCGAACTGAAGTGGACCGAGCGCGCCGTGACGCGCATGAACGTCAAGTCCGCCATCGCGCGCGTCACGCGGCGCGGCTCGACCGCAACCGTGCACGGCTTCGTCCTGCACGACGGCACGCCCCTGCGGTCCGTCGAGGTGAAGGTCGACGACGGCCCGTGGCAGCCCGCGGCGCTCGATCCGGTGACGGCCAAGCACAAGTACTCGTGGAAGCTGTTCACCTACACGTGGAACAACCCGACCCCGGGCGAGCACACGCTCATCTCGCGGGCGACGGACGTGAACGGCGTGGTGCAGCCGACGGCTCAGGAGCTCGAGCACAAGAAGACGTTCCTCGAGGACAACTCGCAGATGGCTCGAAAGGTGCGCATCGGCTGACGTTCCGCGCGTTCTACTCGGACCACTTCGTGCTGCCGCTGCCGCCGGATCACCGCTTTCCGATGGCGAAATACGCGCGGCTCCGCGAGCGCCTCGTCGCCGACGGGGTGCTCGCGCCCGGCGCCCTCGCCGAGGCGCCGCAGGCGGCGTGGGACGACCTGCGGCTCGTGCACGACGCCGCGTACGTCGACGCCGTCGCCACGGGCACCCTGACCCGCGAGGCGCAGCGGCGCATCGGCTTTCCCTGGTCCCCCGCCATGGTGGAGCGATCGCGTCGATCGGTGGGCGCGACCGTCGCCGCCGCGCGGGCGGCCGTGAACGGCGGCCGCGTCGCGGCCAACCTCGCGGGCGGCACCCATCACGCCTTCGCCGATCGCGGAGAGGGATACTGCGTGTTCAACGACGTCGCCGTGGCCACCCGCGTCCTCCAGCGCGAGGGCCTCGCCCGCCGCATCGCCATCGTCGATCTCGACGTGCATCAGGGCAACGGCACCGCCGCTATCTTTGCGGGCGACCCGTCCGTCTTCACGTTCTCGATGCACGGCGCCGCCAACTACCCGTTCCGGAAGGAGACCAGCACGCTCGACGTGGCGCTCGACGACGGTACGGGCGACGAGGAGTACCTCGCGCTGCTCGAACGACACCTCGAAGACGTCCTGGCGTTCGAGCCGGACGCCGTGTTCTATCTCGCCGGCGCCGACCCCTACGAAGGCGATCGCCTCGGCCGGCTGAAGGTGAGCATCGACGGGCTCGCCGCGCGCGATCGTCTCGTGCTCGGCGCCTGCCGCGACCGGGACATTCCCGCGATCGTCACCATGAGCGGCGGGTATGCGCCCGACGTGGACGCCATCGTGACCATTCACCTCAACACCATCAGGACGGCGGCCGGACTATGCAGCGATTTCGTCTCCTGAACGAGGAGCAGGTGCGCTACCTGCTGCCGCTCTCCGATCTGATAGCCGCCATGGAATCGGCGCTGGCCCGGTTTTCGAGCGGCGAGGTCCTGCAGCCCGTGCGCACGGTGCTCACGGTGGGGCCGACACGCGCGTTCTTCGGCCTGATGCCGGCCTACGTGGAGCAGCCCCCGCGTCTGGGCGCCAAGCTCGTCACCGTCTTCCACGCCAACGAGCAGCGCGGCCTGCCGTCCCATCTCGCGACCATCGTGCTGCTCGATCCGGAGACGGGCGCGTTGATGGCGCTGATGGACGGCCGCTACATCACCGAGGCGCGCACCGCCGCCGTGTCCGCCGTCTCCGCGCGGCATCTGTCCCGCGCCGACGCATCCACGCTGGCCATCATCGGGTCGGGCGTCCAGGCCCGGAGCCACCTCGAGGCGCTCGCCGAGGTCCGGGCGCTCCGCGAGGCGCGCGTGTGGTCGCCGAGGGCCGCGAGCCGCGAGCGGTTCGTCTCCGAGATGGCTGGACGCCTGGCCGTCCGGCTGACGGCGTGCGACAGCGCCAAGTCGGCCGTCCGTGGCGCGGACCTGATCGTGCTCGCGACGTCGTCGGCAACGCCCGTCGTCGACGATGCGTGGGTCGCCGATGGCGCGCATGTGATCTCGGTCGGCGCCTGCCGGCCCGATCAGCGGGAGATGGACCCGGCGCTGGTCGCCCGCGCGCGACTCTACGTCGACTCGCGCGCCGCGGCCGTGGTCGAATCTGGCGACGTCGTCATGGGGGTGCGGGAGGGCTGCTTCGCCGCGGATCATTTGCGCGGCGAGCTGGGCGAGGTGGTGCTCGGGCGGGTGGCTGGCCGCGCCGGCGCTCGCGACGTCACCGTGTTCAAGTCGCTGGGCATGGCCGTCGAGGATGTGGTCGCGGCCGATCTCGTGTTCCGGCGCGCCGTCGAGACCGGCGGCGGCACGGAACTGCTGCTCTAGGCCCCTCGTCCTTGTCGTCGAGGCGCGCGCGGCGACGTGCGTGGAGCGGAGGTCGCAATGGCAGCTCGTCGTCGGTGGGTGCCCATCGTCATCGGCGTCGGCATTCTGCTCGTGTTCGCCGGCGTCGGTGTCGGCGTCTTCGTGATCAGCTACCTGCGGCAGCAGGTGAGCATCGAGGGCGCCTCGCCCGCATCGGCCGACGAGGCCTTTGATGACGTCCGCCGGCAGTTTGCCGGCCGCGCGCCGCTCGTCGACTGGCAGGACGGCCGCCTCGTCTACCACAAGGACGCGTCGCCGGCCGCCGACCGCGGGTCCCGCAGGCTCGAGACCTTCCACGTCCTCGTATTCGATCCCGACGACGGTCGACTCGTGCGCGTCAGCCTGCCGTTCTGGATTCTGCGGATGAAGTCGGGGCCCATCGAGTTCAGCGGCTACGCCGCCGGTTTCGATGAGGGCGGTGTCAATCTCCGCCCTGACGACATCGAGCGCTACGGCCCGGGCATCATCATCGACGTCACGTCCCCGACCGCCGAACGCGTCCTCTTCTGGGTCGACTGAGAAAAGGTGCCTGGCACCTTTCCTGGGGAA
>JBFMCA010000054.1:0-27558 GCA_040754955.1 Acidobacteriota bacterium
CTGGCACCTTTTCGCGGAAAAGGTGCCAGGCACCTTTTCTGGGACTCTCAGTGTGGTATCGGAGCCGTGCGTCGGCGGCTACAGCGGGAAGCACCGCAATCAGCCAACTTCCTGATGGTCATCCAGTTAGCAGCCCTGTCCTTGACCACACCAGGGCCGGTCCACACTCGCCCGGCCGTGCCGGAAGGCGCACCAAAAGGTGCCAGGCACCTTTTACTGGTAGCGCAGGGCGTGCATCGGGTCTACCGCGGCGGCTCGGCGAGCCGGCACGAGGCAGGCCAGGATGCCGGTTGCCATCAGGATCAGCGCCACGGCCACGTAGGTCAGCGGATCGTACGGGCTCACGCGGAAGAGCAGCAGCTGCATGGCCGTCGTCAGCCCCGCTGCCAGACCCAGGCCGAGCGCGGTGCCCAGGCCAATCGGCCAGAGGCCCTGCCGCAGCACCTGCCACGACACATCGCGCGCGGTAGCGCCTACCGCCATGCGCACGCCAATCTCCTGCGTCCGCCGGCTGACGCTGAACGCCATCACGCCGTAGAGACCCACGGTGGCCAAAAAAAGGGCGGCAAATCCGAACGCCATGAACAGCGACCCGAACACGCGAAACGCCCACGTGCGCTGTTGCACGCTGTCCTGGATTGTCGTCACGCCAAACACCGGCAGGTTGGCATCGATCTCTCGAACGGCCTGCCGGACGGCGTTCGTGAGCTCGAGGGGCGGACCCGAGGCGTGGAGCAGCAGCGCCACGCTGCTGGCGGGCGCCTGCGCCAGCGGCAGATAGAACGCCTCGGGCACGCGGCCGTTGTCCACATCGCCCATCCCGAGGTCCGGGACGATGCCGACGATGGTGCGCCACTCCTGCGCGTCACCCTCGCCGCGCGCCCGCGCAAACCGCCGGCCGAGGGCGCCGTCGGGGAAGAACCGGCGCGCGAAGCTCTCGTTGACGATGGCCACCCGCTCGGCGTCCACGCGATCCGCCAGCGAGAAGTCGCGCCCCTGCAGCACGCCGACGCGGAGCACGTTGAAGTACCCGGGCGAGACGAAGTTGCCGCGAGCCTGCGGGTAGCCCCGCTCGTTCTCGTACACCGCGCCCGGCAGCTTGATGTCGTCGCGTGGAGCGCCGGGGGGCACGCCGACGGCCAGGGCCGCACTCACAACGCCCGGCACGGCCGCGGCCCGCGCCACCAGCGCATCGGCAAACTGCCGCTGCCGCTCCGCGTCCGGATACTCCTCGCGCGGCAGCACCACGCGGCCAGTCCACACGTCCGCCATCGCGAAGCCGAAGTCCACTCGCGCGATGTTCAGAATCGACTGGATGACGAGCACGGACATCACCAGCAGCCCGAACGACAGCGCCATCTCCGCCACCACCAGCCCGCGGCTGAAACGGCTCACACGGAGGCTGCTGGTGCCACGGCCCTCGTCGCTCAGGATCGTCATCAGGTCGTTCCGAGACGCGCGCACCGCCGGCACGACGCCCGACGCCAGCGCCGCCAGCACCGTCACCCCCGTCACGAACAGCAGGACGATGCCGTCAATGCGGATGTCAATGAAGAACGGCGGGTCGGTATCGACGATGGCGCGGTTGAACAGCTCGACGCCAGCCGCCGCGAGCGCAAGGCCGGCGCCGGCGCCCAGCACCGCCAGCACCAGCACCTCGACGAGCATCTGGCGCACGACGCGAAACCGGCTCGCGCCGATCGCCGTCCGCACCGCCAGCTCCTTCGAACGCTGCACGGCGCGCGCGAGCACGAGATTGGCGACGTTCACGCAGGCGATGAGCAGCACGCCGAGCACCGCAACCAGCATCGTCGTGAGGGCGGCGATGGTCTGGGCGCCGAGGAACTCCTCGATGTAGGTGCGAATGACGACGCCGAAGCCCGTGTTGGTGTCGGGATGGTCGGCCGCGATCTGAGCCGCGATGGTTGCCATCTCCGCTTCGGCCTGGTCGACCGCTCGGTCGCGCGGCAGGCGCCCGATGACGCTCACGCGCGTGCTGTCCGCCCGCGGCGCCCCCACGGTATCGACGGGCAGCGCCACCCACAGCTCCTGGGTGGCCGGAAACGCGAACCGAGGCGGCATGACGCCCACCACCGTCATCGGCGTGCCGTTGACCCGCAGCGACTGTCCGATGGCCGACGGATGGCCGCCGAACCGTTCCCGCCACACCCTGTCGCCGATGATGACGACGCGCTCCGCGCCGGGGCGGCCGTCGGCGTCGACGAAGTCGCGGCCGAGCGCGGGCGTCACCCGCAGCAGGCGGAACGTGTTGGCCGTCACCCAGGATCCGCGATAGCGCTCGGGGGTGCCGTCGGGCCCGACGACGTTGGCGGTCCCGCTGTGAAAGGCCGCCAGGTCCTCGAAGGTCCGCTGCCGTTCGCGCCAGTCGGCAAAGTCGTGCAGCGTGGCGGCCTCGTCCTCATCGGTCGCGCCTTCGAGCAGCTTCAGCCTCGCCAGGTGGTAGATGCGATCGCCGTCCTCGAACGGCAGGCCCCGCAGGATGGCCCCATTCACGATGCTGAACATCGTCGTCGTGAGTCCGATGCCGAGGGCGAGGGCCACGACGGCGAGCAGGGACGTGCCGGGCTGCCGCCCCAGCACACGCATGGCGAGGCGAAGGTCGGTCATGCGGGGATTGGACGGACGGCCCGGGGGTGATGTTCCGACCGCCAGCGCCGCTCAGGCGCGTGGAGACTGGAGCTGCCGCACGGCGTCGAAGCCACCCTCGAGGTTGACCATGTTGGTGTAACCCGCGCGCGCCAGCACGCTGCATCCGATGGCCGAGCGGGCGCCGGCAGCACACTGCACGACCACGCGCCGATCGCGCGGCACCTCGGCCAGCCGATCCGCCAGATACCCGAGCGGAATGTGCACGGCGCCGTCGATGCGCCCGTCGTTCCACTCCGCCTGGCTGCGCACATCGACCACCACTGGCGGCGCCTCTCCGTGCAGCTCCGCGACGAGTGCAGGGGCGGTCACCGATTCCGTGGTGCCAAGCGGCTGCGACGTCTGGCGCGCCCATGCTGCCACGGCGCCGGCGCCGAAGTAGCCGGCGATGCGATCGAGCCCGATGAGGGCCAGCGCGCGCGCGACCTCCTCGAGCCGCGACTCGGCGCCCTCGGGGAGCACCAGGTAGAGATCAACGTCGTAGGGGACGAGCCAACCCGCCCAGGTCACGAAGCTGGCATTGAGCGGGATGTTGAGCGTGCCCGGCACGAACCCTGCGGCGTGCTCGGCCGCCGGACGCGCGTCCACGACGGTGGCGCCGCCGGCGACGAGCGCCGGCAGCGCCGCATCGTCCATCCGGGGCGGCACGTGGAAGCCGCCCAGCAAAGGCGGGCCCTCCTTGTTCACGCGCTTCATGGTGGCGAAGTACTTCGGCGGCTCGGGCTGCCCCGCCAGCACGCTCGAGACGAACTCCTGCTCGCCGCCCACCTTGAAGGCCCAGTTGAACCTGCGCTCGTAGCCGAGCGTGCTGTGCGGCACCGCGCTGATGCCCTTGCCGCACGCCGAGCCGGCGCCGTGCCCCGGCCAGATCTGGAGCCAGTCCTCCTGCCGCTTGAACTGCTCCAGGCTCCGGAAGAGCACGCGGGCGCCCTTCTCCATCGTCCCGGCCATGTTCGCGGCGCGCTCCAGCAGGTCGGGCCGCCCGACATCCCCGCAGAACACGAAGTCGCCAGTCACCGCGGCCATGGGCACGTCGGCCACCGCCCCGTCGGTGATGAGGAAAGTGAGGTGCTCGGGCGTGTGGCCGGGCGTATGCAGGATGTCGACGCGGACGTTGCCCACCGTGACGGCGTCGCCGTGGCGCACGAGCCGGCCTTCGTCGGCGAAGGCGTACTTCCAGTCGGCGTCGCCCTCGTCCGAGAGCAGGAGCGTCGCGCCCGTCCGCTTCGCGAGCTCGCGCGCGCCCGAGACGAAGTCGGCGTGGATGTGGGTTTCCGTGACGTATGCGATGCGCAGGCCGGCGTCCGCGGCCGCGCGGACGTACTGATCGACGTCCCGGTTGGGATCGAAGACGATAGCCTTGCCGGCCGCGGAACAGCCGACCAGGTAGCTCGACTGGGCGATGGCAGGTTCGAAGAATCGCCGGACAATCATCGGGCGCGCTCGATATTATCGATCCGAACCGGCGCGATGGTGTCAGCCGGCTTGAAGCCCAGCACGGCGCCGTAGAAGTAGAGCTCGGCTTCGAGCGCGCGGATGATGGTCTCGGCCCGGCGGAAGCCGTGCTGCTCGCCCTCGAAGGCCACGTAGGCCACCGGGACGCCCTTCCGCCGCACGGCCTCGGCCATCAGCTCGGACTGGTTCGGCGGCACCACCTGGTCCTCCAGACCCTGGAACAGGATGAGCGGCGTCGACAGCCGATCGAGCGCGTGGAGGGGCGACCGGGCGACGTAGAGATCCCGGCGGGCCGGATAGGGTCCGACGAGCGAATCGAGGTAGCGCGACTCGAACTTGTGCGTCTCGCGCGCCAGCACCTCGATGTCGCTGATCCCGTAGTAGCTGGCCCCCGCCGTGAAGACGTCGTGGAACGTCAGTGCCGCCAGCGCCGTGTATCCGCCGGCGCTGCCGCCGCGGATGATGAGGCGCGCGGGGTCGGCCTTCCCCTGAGCCACGAGGTAGCGCGCCGCGTTCACGCAGTCGGCGACGTCGACGACGCCCCACTGCCCCTTCAGCCGGTCGCGGTACGCGCGGCCGTAGCCCGTGCTGCCGCCGTAGTTGACGTCGACTACCGCGAAGCCCCGGCTCGTCCAGAACTGCACGGCCAGATCCAGCCCATCGTCGGTGGCGCCGGTCGGGCCGCCGTGGCCGAGCACCAGCAGCGGCGGCCGCTCGCCGTCGGGCGCCGCGTAGTCGGGATTCTTCGGCGGGTAGTAGAACGCGTGGACCTCGGCGCCCTCGGACGGGAACGTGATGGCCTCGCCCGTGGAAATCCAGGCCGGATCCATCGTGTCGGCGCTCGAGCGGCGCAGGACTTCCGCCTCCACGGCCGCGAGGGTCATGCGGGCGATGAGCCGCGGCTCGGTCGGCGACGCGCCGATGAAGAACAGTTCGCGGTTCGTGGCGCGAATCGACTCCACGGGCGCAATCGCCAGGGTGACAGGCTCGAACGTCCGCGGGTCCGTCTCGATGAGGGCCAGCCGCCAGCGGCCGCCCTGCGAGAAGGTGGCGGCGATGCGCGTCGCCGTGATGAACGCGTACGAGCGCATGCTGAACGTCCACTGCGGCTTGCCGAACTCGGCCGCCATCGGATGAATGGCCTCCGCCGCGCCGTCGTCGGCCAGCCGATACAGGTTCCACCACCCGGTGCGATCCGACACGAAGTAGAGCCGGCCGTCGGGCGACCACTCGGGCTGGAAGATCGACTCGTCGGGACCGCCTGCAACGCGCGTCGGCCCGCGGACCGACCCGTCCCCGTCCGCGCCGAGATCTGCGAGCCACAGCTCCGTGCCGTCCCACGGCATGTTGGGGTGCCGCCATTCGAGCCACGCCAGGCGCGCGCCGTCAGGGCTCAGAATGGGGTCGGAGTAGAAATCCGCACCCGACACGAGCACGGCGCCCGCGTCCCCGCCGCGCGCGTCGAGCGGCACCGCCACGATGGTGTTCACCGCCTCGCCGCCGCCGTGCTGCTCGCGCACCGCGATGAGCCGCCCCCGGGCCGGGTCGACCATCCCCTCCGCGTAGCGGTAGCCGGCCGGCGTCATGGGCTCGGGCGCGGCCGGGCCGGCCTGCCGGTACAGCCGCTGGTCGGCGAAGTTGGAGAAGTAGACCGTGCCGTCGTGCACCGTGTACGCGGCGCCCCCGTACTCGTGCACGCGCGTACGCGCGTTGAAGCCCGGCGGCGTGACGTCGGCGATGCGCCCGTCCGGCGTCCGCCGGACCACGACGGACCGCCCCCCTTCGGCCGCGCGGCCCTCGACCCAGTACACGTCGGCGCCGTCGACGACGATGTGATCGAGCCGGAGGGCGCCGGCGGTGACGCGCGCGGCGGTCAGCGGTGAGGTCCAGGTGCCGTACGGCCGGACGGTGGGAGGAGGGGCCTGGGAATCCGTCGAACACGCAGTCATCAGCACCGATCCGACGAGAAGGGCCGAAAGCGCGGCCCTGGGGTTCCGCGTTGTGTCGGCCACGGGCGGCTCTCAGTAGCGCTGGGCCAGCAGGACGATGAGTTTCACCAGCGCGTCCTGATCGCGCTGGTCCATGATTTCGACCGGCGAATGCGAGTAGCGGCCCGGCCACGACAGGCCCACGTCGATGGCGCCGGTTTCACTGAACGCCGAGGCGTCGGTGCCGCCGCTCGTGACGCCGAGCTGCACCGGCACGCCGGCCTCTCGCGCGAGGCCGAGCATGGTGTCGATCACGCCGGCGCGCACCAGGGTGCGGCTGTCCAGGCCTCGCAGCACCGCGCCCCTGCCGAGCGGGGCGCGCGCCAGCCGCTGGACGTCCACCGGCGTCTCGCTCGTGACGAACGTGTCGACGGCAAAGGCGGTGTGCGGGCGCTCGAGCGCCTCCACCATCGCGCGCGCGCCGGCCAGGCCGGTCTCTTCCTCGACCACCCAGGCGAAGACCACCTCGCCCCGGATCGCCGACGGGTCGAGCGCGTGCAGCGCGCGGATGAGCGCCGCACAACCGTTTCGGTCGTCCATCGCGCGGCCGGTGAAGCGCCCGTTGGCGAGCGGCACGAGCTGCTTGCGCACGGTTGCGCTCATCCCGGCCGCGACGCCCAGCGCCCGCGTCTCCTCCGCCGATCGCGTGCCGAAATCGAGCGCCAGATCGTCGATGCCAGGCTGGTAGGCCTTCGTCGTCGTGTACCCGGCCCGCGGGGCGACAACCGCGGGGACGAGCCCGCCGGGCGTCACGACCACGACGGGATGCCCCTCGTAGACCGACAGGTACATCCCGCCGCGCGCGCGCACCCGGGCGCGGCCGTCGGCGTCGATGGACGTGATCTCGAAGCCCACCTCGTCCATGTGCGCGACGAACAGCAGCGACTTCTGGCCGCCTTCGCCGCGCCCGACGCGCACGACGATGTTCCCCTTCTTGTCCACGTCGGGCGCCGCCCACGACGGCAGGTGCGCCAGGATGCGCTCGCGAACCGGACCTTCGTGGCCCGACACGCCATAGGCTTCGATGAGCGCACCGAGGTGGCCCATCGCCTCTCCGGCGCTGGCCGCCCCGGCGTCCGCCGGCTCCGGCGCCTGCGCGGCGGGCGTCTCGGAGTCGTCGGCCGCCATGATGCCCGTCACCGCCTGGAGCAGCCGCACGAGACGCTCGACGTCCGCGGTGTCGATGGTCTCCACCGGCGTGTGCGCGTAGGTCGCCGGCAGCGCGACGACATGCACGCTGTCGGCGGAGAGGTCCGTTGGAAGTCCGGCGCGCAGCCGCGCCGCCGGAAGCGTCTGCACGGTCACGCCCGCCGCGCGCGCCGCCGCCGCCAGCGCCGTGTCGTCGTCGGCGATGATCGGCCCGTGGCCGACGATGCCGACGGTCCCCTGGTCGACATCGGCCGGGGCCAGCTGGCCGCGGAGGATGACGAGCCGCTGCGCTTCGGCTTCGGCAACCACGCGGAGCAGGCCGCGGTGGCCGAACTGCGACTGCGCCGTCCACGCGAGCCCGATTCGCCCGGCTCCGCGCGGCCGACTGCCGGCCCGGAACACCACCTCGACGAGCGACTGGGCGGCGGCGCGCTGGGTGGCGGCCACACCCGCGAGACGGCCGCCCGCAAGGCGCGTGGCCCGCTCCCTCAGCGATACGCTGTCGAGGAGACGGATGCCGATCGCGGCGACATCCGCGGCGCTCTCGGCGCCGACGTCAATCCACAGATCGTCGAGCGTGCGGATGCGCGTGCGCTCGCCGGGGTCGAGGTGGCCGCTCAGATGCGTCGAGGGTGTCGCGAACACCCCGGGCACCCTCGTGCCCGCCGCCGTGTGGATCTCGACGGGCTGCCCGACGAACCACTGGGCCGCCAGCGGCCCGCTCCACGGCGTCGTGTGCCGGTGTACGCGGAGATACCCGTCGTCGGTCACCGCCGACACGACGAAGCCGCTCTCGTCGAGCGGCGCGACAACGAGCGTCATCGGGCCCTGCTGGCCCGCGCGGAGCACGATGTTGCCGAGGTTGTCGGCGCGCAGCCGCGCCGCGGCCGGCAGCTGCATCTCGACGGCCTCGCGGACCGCCTCTTCATGGCCGGACACGCCGGGCACCCGCATGAGCGCGAACACGCGGTCGGCCAGCTGGGCGCTGGCGGGCGACGCGGTGGCCAGGATGAGCAGGACGGACGCGAGGGACCGGGGACGCATCTCGCCTGCTAGGGTAATCGAAAACTCCCACCGGGGGCGGGAGACGAGCCCCCGTCCCCGATGGCACCCGTGCAGCTCAGAAGCGGTAGCGCACGCCCACGAATCCGATGTGCGCGGTGTACCCCGGCGCCAGATACGTGCCGAGATTGAACAGCCGGTTCCCCCACTGATGCGACCGCGAGGTGTCGCGCAGCAGCGTGTCCGCACCGACCGGCTCGACCCACGAGAGGCCCGTGCCCTGCTGCTGCCAGTCGACGAGGGTGTACTTCTCGAACGTGTACCCCAGGATGACGGCCAGTTGTCGCACCGGCACCTCCAGCCGCAGGTTCACGACGTGCAGGTCTTCGGCAATGTCCGGCGGGTTCGACGGGAACGCGAACTCGTGGTTGGGCGGGAACGGTGTACCGTCCCAGTTCGTCACGCCGAATCCGGCGTACAGGATGTCGATGGCCGCGAGCGACATCGTGTAGTCGGCCATGAGCGTCGCCCGGTCCGGCACGACCTGAAGGGTCGTGCCAAGGCCCCCGCTCCACGTGCGATCATCGGTGTCCGCGGACCACTGGCTGCCGCGTCGCGTCCACGGACCCAGCGCGGCCGTCGCGATCGTGCTCGGGTTCGCCTTGTTGTTCTCGTTGAATTCCAGCGAGCGGATGAACGAGGCGCCGAGATCGTAGTTGACGAACACGGTGAACGTCGCGCGCGGGTTGGGCTCGACGTACAGCTCGAGACCGTAGCGAAGGCGCGAGTCCTCCAGCCGCCCGAGCTGGTCGCCCGGCGTCGTGGCCGCGGCCTCGGCCAGCGCCGTGTCGGCCAGCGGCTGCGACGGCCCCACGTCCGAGTCGAAGTCGTCCTTCCGGTAGCGGACGAAGGCGGAGAGCGCCACGGCGTCGCGCGGCGTCAGGTTGACGGTGAAGTCCACCTGCCGGCGTGCGCGGTCCGACACGTCGTACCGCCGCATGTCCGGATGGTTGTCGAAGGTCAACGCCGGGTTGTTGAAGCCGGTGGCCTCGGCCTGCGTGTACCAGTAGCTCGCGTGCGTGACCTCGTTGTTGTACTCTCCGCCGTCGCGCGCGCCGACGACCACCCGCGCTCGCGTCGACAGCCACCCCGCCGGGCGGCTGCGCAGCGTGACGCGCAGCACGTGCTCGGTCGTATCGGCTTCACGGAAGGCGCGTCCGATGGCCTCTCGCTCGTACGACAGCCCGAGGCTCGACCGGCGCGGCAGCCGCACCGTGGCGTCCAAGCCTGCCTGGTTGCGATCCCAGGCGTGCCCGATGCTCACGCGCTTGTTCAGGAACGTGACACTGCCATCCAGGTTCGACGTGTCCGACGTGACGTACTGCCAGCGGTCGGCCGGCGTGTCGTTGTCGAGGTCGTACCACCGATAGTACGCCCTGAGATTCAGACGCCCCGGATTGACGACGTAGTCGGCGGACAGGTGACGGGTGGTCATCTCCGCCGCGGCCGATGCGCGCGGAAGCGCGCTCACCGCGAGCGCGCCCGGGAACGTGGAGTACGGAAGGAGCGTGGCGTCCTGCAGGAGCCGGCCGTAGGACACCATCGCCGAGAAACGGCCGTCGGCCGGCGTGTCGACGCCCGCGCTCCCCGTCACGGTGTGCGCGGAGTTGTCGGGCGGCAGCGGCCGCGCGCCGCTCGTCGCCACCAGCCGATCCCAGACGTCGAAGTCCGCGCCCGGCGCCGCCGTCGTGTAGACGTTCTGCCAGCGCAGCGTGTCGACGCCGTTCGCGAAGTCCGAGAACGCGTACTCGCCGCGGAGCTGGAAGCCGCGCCCCTGGTGCTCGGCAGCCAGCGTCAGGTTGCCGGTCCGGTAGTCGACCGGCTCGGTGAGCTGGATGTTCAGCGTGCGCGGCGGGCGGTCGCCGATCGGACCAAAGCCCCACTTGTACCCGTTCTTCTCGAGGCGGTCATAGGCGACGGCCAGCGCGAGCGCATCGCCGCGCCAGTCGACCGCGAAACGACCCGCCCGGGAGTCGACGCCCAGGGGCGCCGGCTTGAGGTAGGCCGCCTGGAAGTCGGCCACCAGCTGGTCGCTCGCCACCACTCCCGGCGCGTCGGCCGCGCCCGTCGCCAGCCGCTTGAACGTGATCGGCACCGTCGCCGGCACCGCGAAGACGCCCGGCGCCCGCTCGATGTACGGGCTCACGGCCTTGAAGCTGTAGTTGTGCGGCGTTTCGTTCCAGAGGGCCTGGATGGAGAACGCGCCCGGCCGCGACAGCTCCGCCGCGATCGACTGGTCGGCGCGGCTGACGTTCGATCCCGACACGTCGAAGTAGGTGCGCGATCCGGAGTCGGCCGCGCGGAACACGAACGTCGGCACGAAGAACTCGTCGCGGAGGTCCCGGTACTCGGTGAGCTTGCTCGACCCGGACGAGTTGTCGACCTGCTCCACGCCCGTCGTGATGCTTCCGGTGACGCGCACCGTCGGCGCGGGCGGCGGGGTCTGGGCAAAGGCAGGGGCGGCCAGGAGGGCCGCCGCGATGGCGATGATCCTCTTCATGGCAGCCTCCGTTACCGCGTGAGCTTGGCGCCCGACGGGTGGTTCGACCCGTGGACGCTCAGGTGGCAGTTGGAGCAGCCGTTCCCGTACGGGTTGCTGGTCCGGTTGTAGCGCGGCAGGTTGATGTGGCCGCCGTACGAGTGGCAGCTCAGACAGAGAAACGGGTCCTTGGCGGACAGCAGCGTCCGCTGGTTGGAGCCGTGCGGCACGTGGCACGTCGCGCAGCTTTCGCGCGCCGGGGCATGCTCCCACACGAACGGGCCGCGCTTCTCGGCATGGCACGTGAAGCACGTGTCGTTGAGCGTCGCCTTCGCCAGCAGCGCCGGCGTCGATCCGTGGGTGTTGTGGCAGCTCGAGCAGGCCATGCGCCCTTCGCGGACCGGGTGGTGCGACATCTTGCCCAGCTCGGCGCGGATCTCCGTGTGGCACGAGTAGCACGTGTCGCGCTCGGTCGCCTTCGCGAGCAGCGCCCGTTCGCTCTTCGCCTCCATGACGACGTGGCAGCTCGTGCAGCTCGCGTCGCCGGCCAGGTGCGGCCCCGCCTTGAACCCCATGCGTGGACCGCCCTGGTGACACTGCAGGCAGACGGCCGACTGGGCCCGCGCGCTGGTGAGGGCCAGCGCCCCGGTGGGCTCGTTCACGTGCGCGCTGCGGGGGCCGTGGCAGCTCTCGCACGCGAGCGCGCCGGTCGGCCCGCCCGCCGCATACGCCTTCGCGTGCCGCGTGTGCTCGTACCGGGCCATGACGTCGTCGTGGCACGTCTGGCAGGTGGAAGGATCGTTGACGAACGTAGCGCCCTGGAATGCGGGATTGAGCGCCACCCAGTCGACGGGCTGCTTCGGCTCCGGAGGCGCGGCGGTGGTCCAGCTGACGGCCACCGCGACCCCGACAAGGGCGCCGGCGAGCCACGTCCAGCGATGCCCTGGCATGATGATCGCTCCTGACTGGAACCCGCGCATGCCGGACCGCAGGCGGTCAGGCAGGGGCGCCGGTTCCCTATAGACAAGGCCAGTCTAGGAGCTGGATCGCCGAGACAACCTGAAGAGTCCCTGAAATCGCCTTCAGGCGGCCCCTGCCGGCGGCAGGACCATGGTGAGGCGGGCGCCGCCGCCGGGGCTGGTGCCGATGGTGAGGCGGGCGTCGTTGGCGGTCAATGCGCGGTGGGCGATGGCAAGGCCAAGCCCGGCTCCTGGCGCCGACCGGTCGCCGCCGATCCGGTAGAACCGCTCGAGCACCTTGGCCTGCTCGTTCTCGGGAATGCCGGGACCCTCATCGTCGACGACGATCACCGGCGCCCCATCAGCCATCGACACGTGCACCTCGACCGCGCCTCCCGGCGCCGTGAACTTGATCGCGTTGTCGACAACGTTGATGACCGCCTGGCGAATCATCGAGGCATCCACCCAGGCGAACGTCGGCCGCGGCGCGCGGACGGTCAGCCGGACATCGCGCTCCTCCGCCAGGATCGCCAGCTTCCCGACGACATCTGCGGCGAGGCCGGCGACGTCCACCGCCTCCGGCGCGGCCTCGACGCGTCCGCTCTCCCAGCGCGCGAGCATCAGCAGCGTATCGACGAGCCGGGCGAGCCGATCGGCTTCCTCGAGCATGCTGCCGATCACCTCCTGGTACTCGTCGGGGGTCCGGGCCTCGCGGAGGCCGACTTCGCCGACGCTGCGAATGGCCGTCAACGGGGTCCGCAGCTCGTGCGACGCGTCGGCCGTGAACCGCTTGAGGCGATCGAACGACTCCTCGAGCCGGCCGAACGTGTCGTTGAACACGGCCGCGAGCTGTCCGAGCTCGTCGTGGGGATTCTCGACGGGCAGCCGCTCCGACAGCCGCTCGGCGCTGATGGTCCGCGCGCGTTCGGCCATGCGCGAGAGCGGCGCGAGCGCCCGGCCGGAGATCGCGTAGCCGCTCACGGCCGCCGCCAGCACCGCCAGCGGCGCCACCAGCGAGAACAGGATGACCAGCCGCAGGATGTCGGCGCGCAGGCCGTCCTCGCTGCGGGCCACGCGCAGGCGCGTGTCGACGCCGCCGATACGGCGGTCGGCCGTGAACGTCCGCACGTGAGCGCCCGCCGGCGTCCGGAGCGTGAGGAAGCCCAGCGCAGCGTCGGACGGGGGCGACAGGCTGGCGCTGATGCGCGCGTCGGCGGCCGCGCCGCGGGCGTACAACTGGCGGCCGCCCGGGTCGTAGGCCTCCACCCACCGCTGCACCCCGGCGTCGTACCCGTAGTCCCGCTCGGCATCGGTCCGCCAGGTTACGGCGCCGTCGCGGACCACGAGCATCTCGGCGGCCACCTCGAGATCCTCCTCGAGATGGTGATCGAGCAGGCGGCGCATCGACTGCCACTCGAGCGCCAGCACGCCGGCCAGGAACGGCGACAGGATCAGCAGCACCGAGGCGGCGAACCAGATGGCGAGGCGCGTGCGCAGCGCCAGCCGCGTGCGGTGCAGTCGGCCGGTCACGACGCGTCGTCCCTGATGATGAACCCGACGCCGCGGATGGTCTGTATGAGGCGCGGCCCCGAGGGAGGATCCACCTTCCTGCGCAGGTGCGTCAGGTGGACGTCGATGACGTTGTCGAGGGGCGTCCCCCGCGCCGGCTCCTTCCACACGTCGCGCGCGAGCATCTCCCGGGAAACGATCTGGCCGTGATGGCGGAGCAGGTAGTGCAGCAGCTCGAACTCCCGCGTCGTGAGCTCGATCGTCCGGCCCGCGCGGCGCGCCGTGCGGCTGAGGGGGTCGAGCTCGAGGTCCGCCACGCGCAGCTTGACGGCCTCCTCCGGCCGCCCGCGTCTGAGCAGCGCGCGCACGCGCGCCACGAGCTCGGCGAACGCGAAGGGCTTGACCAGGTAGTCGTCGGCGCCCGAGTCGAGCCCCTGGACGCGGTCTTCCACCGCGTCGCGGGCGGTGATGACGAGCACGGGCACCGTCAGGCCTCGTCCCCGCAGGCCCCTGAGAATCTCGAGGCCGCTGCGCCCTGGCAGCCCGAGGTCCAGGAGGATGATGTCGAACGCCTCGGTCGTCGCCCGGAAGAAACCGTCCTCGCCCGTCCGCGCAATCGCCGGCTCGAAGCCCTCGGAGGTCAGCCCCGCCCGCACGGCGGTTGCCACTTTGACGTCGTCTTCGATGATGAGCACACGCATCGGCCGAGCGGAACGCCCCGCGCTCCTGTAGACAGTCTGGTCGAGCGAGTTGGGCATGGCAAGAGCCCGTAGACGAGAAGAAAACGGGCCGGAGCGCCCATCACTCCGGCCCGGAAGGAGCGAGGCACCCGATGGGTGCGTACGTCGAGCGTAGCGGCGCATCGCCGGAACGGCGCTGAAGTGTTCCTGAAGTTTCCTTCAGACAGACACCGTGTGACGGATCGCGGCGAGTCCGTCAGGTAACATCGCCCCACCGCAGGCCGTGAGGTTCGCGACACCTATCCGCTGGAGACTCTGATGTCGAACGGGGTTCGATGCTGGGCGGGCGTCATTCTGGCGTCCATCGCCGTGCCACCACTCACCTACGCACAGGCGCGGCCGTCCTTCCCCATCACGATGCAGCAGGCCGCGCGCCACGCCGCGGACCACTATCCCGCCGTCGCGGCCGCCCGGGCGCGGCTGGCGGCGCGGGAATCCGGCATCGAGCTGGCCCGGCTGCAGTATCTGCCGCGCGTCGACTCGTCGTTGCAGATCAACCGCGCGACGCGCAACAACGTCGCCGGTCTGCTGATCCCCGGCACGATCCTGCCTGGCATCTCGGGACCGGCGAGCGCTGCGAGTTCGGCGACGAGCTTCGGTGCGAGCGCGGTCGGCCTGCTGGTCGCGTGGGAGGCCGTCGACTTCGGCGCGCGCGCGGCGAGCGTGAAGGTCGCCGAAGCCTACGCGGCCCGCGAGGGCGCCCTGGCTGACCTCGTGCGGATCGACACCGCGGCGCGCGCCGCCGACGCGTTTCTCCGGCTGGCCGCCGCCGAAGACACGGCGCGGGCGGCCGGCGCCGCCGTGGCGCGGCAGGAGGTTTTCGCCCGGGTGGTGGCGGCGCTCGTCGCGAGCGGTCTGCGGCCCGGCGCCGACGACTCGCGCGCGCGGGCCGAGCTGGCGGCCGCGCGCGTCCAGCTCGCGCAGGCCGAGCAGGCCGTCGACGTTGGCCGCGCGCTGCTGGCCCAGTGGCTCGGCGTCGCCGCGGCAGAGGTCCGGATCGTGCGCCCCGAGGCCACGGGCGACGCGCCGCCGTTCGTGGCCGGCGTGGCGGATCCGGCCGCCCATCCCCTGGCGCGGGCGCAGCAGGCGGCCGTCACATCCAGTCGGGCCCTGCAGGACGTCATCGGCCGATCCTACGCCCCGCGCATCGCGCTCCAGGGGTCCTATTCGCGACGCGGGTCGGGCGCCTCCGCCGCGGGGCTGGCCGACGACGCGGGGCTCGCGTTCGACATGCCGAACTGGGCGGTCGGCGTCACGGCGAGCTTCCCGGTGCTCGACTGGTTCTCCACCCGCGAACGCCAGCGCATCGAGGGGCACCACGAGCGGGCTGAGTCGGCGACGTACGAGCGGGTCGTCCGCGAGATCGGCGCGCAGGAGGCCGCCGCGGACGCGGATGTCGCTGCGGCGCGGCGAATCGCGGCCGAGACGCCGGCGCAGCTCGAAGCCGCGCGCGCGCTCGAGACGCAGGCGCGCGCCCGTTACCAGGCGGGGTTGGCCACCATCGTCGAGGTCGCAGACGCCGAGCGGCTGCTCCTGCAGGCGGAGGTGACCGATGCGCTCGCGCGCCTGGGGGTGTGGCGCGCGTTCGTTGCCGCTGCCGCGGCGCGCGGCGACGTGGCGGCGCTGCTGCAATAGGCGTCCGGGAGGAGATCGCACATGTGGCTCACACGCGCGGCCATGCGGCGGCCTGTCACCACGATCATCGCTACGCTCGGCGTGTCGCTGCTGTCCATCCTTGCCGTCCAGCGGATGAAGGTGGACATCTTTCCGGACCTCGGCACGCCCGTCATCTACGTCGCGCAGCCGTACGGCGGCATGGACCCGGCGCAGATGGAAGGGTACATCGCGAACTACTACGAGTACCACTTCCTCTATGTCACCGGCATCGAGCACGTCGAGTCGCGGTCCATTCAGGGCGCGACGCTCCTGAAGCTGTTCTTCCACGAAGGCACGAACATGAGCCAGGCCGTCGCCGAGACGGTCGCGCAGGTGAACCGGTCCCGCGCCTTCATGCCGCCGGGCACCGTGCCGCCCTTCGTCGTCCGCCTCGACGCGGGCAGCGTGCCCGTGGGGTACCTCGTCTTCTCGAGCGAGACGCGGGCGCTCGGCGAGATCCAGGATCTCGCGCTCAACCGCGTCCGGCCCATGTTCGGCACGCTGCCCGGCGTCTCGGCGCCGCCTCCGTTCGGCGGGAACCAGCGGACCGTCGTCGTGCGGGTGGACCCCGACCGGCTGCGCGCGTACCGGATGTCGGGCGACGAGCTCGTGCGGGCGCTGGCGCGCGGCAACGCGATCACACCCTCGGGCAACGTCCGCATCGGCGATGTCACCGAGATGGTCCCCACCAACGCCGTCGTACGCAACGTCCAGGATCTGCTGTCCATCCCCGTCCGCGTCGGCGCGGGGCCGGCCGTCTTCCTCCGCGACGTCGGGTACGTCGAGGACGCGTCCGACATCCAGACCAGCTATGCGCTCATCAACGGCCGGCGCAGCGTCTACATTCCGGTCACCAAGCGCGCGGACGCCTCCACGCTGGCCGTGGTCGGCCGCGTGGTCGCCGAGCTGCCGCGCATGCGAGCCGCCATTCCCGACGACATCGGCGTGGACTTCGCGTTCGACCAGTCGGGCTACGTCACCGGCGCCATCCGCTCGCTGGCCCTCGAGGGCCTGCTGGGGGCCCTGCTGACGGGCCTGATGGTGCTGCTCTTCCTGCGCCACGGGCGGAGCGCGCTCATCGTGGTGGTGACCATTCCGATCGCGCTGCTCGCGGCCCTTGTGGCGCTCTGGGCAGCCGGTCAGAGCATCAACATCATGACGCTCGGCGGCATGACGCTGGCCATCGGCATCCTCGTGGACGAGTCGACGGTTGCCATCGAGAACATCCACACCCACCTGGCCCGAGGCAAACCGCCGGCGCGGGCGGCCATGGACGCGGTCACGGAGGTCGCCGTCCCCATGATGCTGGCCGTCCTGTGCATCCTCGCCGTCTTCGCGCCGTCCTTCTTCATGGTCGGCGTGGGTCGGGCGCTCTTCGTGCCGCTTGCCCTGTCGGTCGGCTTCGCGATGGCCGCGTCGTTCGTGCTCGCCCTGACGCTCGTGCCGATTCTCTACACCTGGATCGGCACAGGACACGCGGTCGCGGCTGCCGGCGGGCACTTCGAGGCGATGCGGACAACCTACGGCCGTCTCGTCGCCGCGTGCATCCGGCGCCGCGGACGTGTGATGGGCGTCTACGCCGTGGCCGCGGCGGCTCTGGTTGTCGCCGTCGGCGGATCGCTCGGCACCGAGATCTTCCCGGGAGCCGACACCGGCCAGCTGCAGCTGCGTCTGCGCGCGCCCACCGGCACGCGCATCGAGCGCACCGAGCGGATGGCGCTCGACGTGCTCGACGAGGTCGCGCGGCTCGCGGGCCCCGGCAACGTCGAGGCCAGCCTCGGGTTCGTGGGCGCGCAGCCGTCGAGCTACCCGGTCAATACCATCTATCTGTGGACCAGCGGCCCACACGAGGCGGTGCTGCTCGTCAAGCTCGGCCCCCATCGCGCGGTGACCGTGGACGAGCTGCAGGAAGCGCTGCGCGCGCGCATCGCCGACATCGCTCCGGGCGCGGTGCTGTCATTCGAGGCGGCCGACCTCGTCGACCAGGTCATGAGCTTCGGTTCGCCGACGCCCATCGAGGTTGCGGTCACGGGCGCCAACCTGACGGCGAGCCGGGGTCACGCGGAGAAGATCAAGGCGGAGCTGGCCGCCATCCCGACGCTCCGCGATCTGCAGTTCGGCCAGGCGCTCGACTACCCCGTCGTCCGCGTGCAGATTGACCGCGAGCGCGCCGGCCAGCTGGGCGTCACGGTCGAGGACGTCGGACGATCTCTTGTCGCCGCGACGTCGTCGAGCCGGTTCGTCACGCCCAACTACTGGGCCGATCCCAACACCGGCATTGCGTACCAGGTGCAGGTCGAGGTGCCGCAGCACGTCATGTCGTCGGTCGACGACGTGCTGGCGGTGCCGGTGATGCCGGGCGGCGCGAGCCGGCCGCTCCTCGGCGACGTCGCCACCCTCAACCGTGACACGGCCATCGGGGAGTACAGCCGGTACAACCAGCAGCGGATGATCACGATCACCGCCAACGTGCACGGCACCGACCTCGGGACGGCAGCGGTTGAAGTCGCGCGGGCCGTGTCGCGGGCCGGCGATCCGCCCCCGGGTGTCACCGTCGGCGTGCGCGGGCAGGTCGCGCCCATGCAGCAGACGCTCGACGGACTCCGTGTCGGGCTCGCCCTGGCTGTCGTCGCGGTCTTTCTTGCGCTCGCCGCCTATTTTCAGTCCGTGTCCCTCGCCGGCGTCGTGATCGGCATCATCCCCGCCGTCATCGGCGGCGTCGCGATCGCCCTCGTCGCCACGGGCAGCACGCTGAACGTGCAGTCGTTCATGGGCGCCATCATGGCCATAGGCGTGGGCGTCGCCAACGCCATCCTGCTGGCGACCTTCGCCGAGCGCGCGCGACGAGACGGCGTCGCCGCGGCCGACGCCGCGGCACGCGGTGCGGTCGACCGGCTGCGCCCGGTGCTGATGACGACCGGCGCCATGATTGCCGGCATGATTCCCATCGCCGCGGGGGCCGAGCAGCTGGCGCCGCTGGGCCGCGCCGTCATCGGCGGCCTCGCGGCATCCACCATCGCCACGCTCCTGGTCCTGCCGCCCCTCTTCGCGTTCGTGCAGCGACGAGCCGCCGCCACGTCGCCCTCCCTCGATCCCGACGACCGATCGAGCATTCATCATTCAGGAGCACGTCCATGAGCCGCCGTCTCGCCGTCGCCGTCGCCTGCGTCCTCTGCCTGTCCGCGGCCCTGCCGCGCGGACAGTCTCCCGCGCCGGCCGCCGATGTCGTCCCGGTGGTCGCAAGGACCCTCGACAAGACCGTGGACATTCCCGGCGATCTGACGGCCCACCTCAGCGTGGCCATGCACGCGCGGATTGCGGGCTTCGTGGAGACCATCAGCGTCGACCGCGGCGATCCCGTCACGCGGGGCCAGATCATCGCGCGGCTCGCCGCGCCAGAGCTGCGGGCCCAGCGGGCCGAAGCGGACGCACGCCTGCGGGCGGCACGCGCCCAGCTGGCCGAGGCTGGAGCCGCGCACGCCGCGGCGCTCTCCACCTCCAAACGCCTCCAGGCCGCAAGCGCCACGCCAGGCGCGGTGGCCGCCAACGACCTCGAGCTGGCCGAGCGCGCCGCCGACGCCGCGGCGGCGCACGTCGCTGCGCTCTCCGCTGCCGTAGCCGCCGCGGAAGCCGCCGAGCGGGCGCTGGCCGACCTCGAAGGCTATCTCCAGCTCACGGCGCCCTTCAACGGCGTCATCACCGAGCGCCTGGCGCATCCCGGCAGCCTGGTCGGGCCCTCCACGCCGCCCGTCGTCAGGCTGGAGCAGGTGTCGCGGTTGCGCCTGACGGTGCCGGTGCCGGAGGCATACCTGGCGGTGGTGCCCATCGGAGCGACGGTCGACTTCGCCGTGGCGGCGTCCCCCAACCGGACGTTCCACGGCACCATCGCCCGGGCGGCGCGCTCGCTCGACGTGAAGACGCGCAGCATGGCCGTGGAGATCGACGTCGCCAATCAGGACGGCATGCTGGCCCCCGGCATGTTCGCCCAGGTCCGGTGGCCCGTCGCCCGGCCGTCCGCCACCCTCTTCGTGCCGCCGTCCGCCGTCGTGCGGACCTCGGAACGTCAGTTCGTCGTTCGCGTCCGCGACGGCGTCGCCGACTGGGTCGACGTCAGAAGGGGCGAGACCGTCGACGGGTTGATCGAGGTTTTCGGCGACCTTCGGGAAGGAGACCAGGTCGTCCGGAGGGGGAACGACGAGATCCGGCCCGGCACCCGAATCAGCCCGCGGACGCCTGGCCGGTAGCAGGAGCGGGCATCAGCGAGCCGGGGCGTCCACGTCCGTCTGCGGCGCGGCAACCTGCACGGTGCGCTCGCGAACCTCGCCCGACGCCGACACCGCGAGCCGGTACGAACCCGGCGGCACGTTGACGATGGCGTAGCGACCGGTGTTGTCCACCGCCGCCGCGTACGGCGTGTCGGTGATGATCACGCTCGCGTTCATGCCGGGATGCAGGTTGCACGTCACCTCGAACTCGCCGGTTGTGTCGAACACGTGCGTGTAGCGCTGGAACGGATCCGTGGAGACGTCGAAGACCGCCGTGCCGACGCGGCGCCGGACGACGCGCACGTTGTGCGACTGGTCTTCGGAGTTGCGGAACTCCACCGGCTGGCCGACCCGTGCCACGAGCGTCCCGGGCACGAACTGCTTGCCGAGCTGATCCATCACCGCCGGCCCCGCCGGTGCCGGGAGATCCCGCGCCTCGGCGGGGTGCAGCGTGACGATGGCACCGGGGACCGCGGTCCCGAGGACCGTCGCGAGGCCGGTCTCCGACACCGGGCCGGCCGGCGCGACCGGCGCCGCGGGCGGGGCATCGGCCGGGGCCGCCGGCGAACAGGCAGCGGACAGCAGGGCGAGGACAACGAGCGTAAACAGACCGGGCGGCGCGAACCTCATGCGTACAGCGTACACGAGAAGCCCGCGCTGCGCCCTCGACCCGCTGCCGGCGCTCGCAGGCACGCGTGCCGCTAGCAGCCCGTGGTGAAGCGCCCGCCGGCATTCGACCGGCGATCCATCCCCGCCGGCTGCGTTGCTCCTCCGTCGGATATCCACGGATATTCCTCAGTCGTCGCGCCTTGCCGTCGGGGCGTCTCCCCGGTCTCGGTGCTCGCCGGGTGTTTTGCCACGGACTGCTCGTCTAGCCGGCGTCTGTCGCCGGCTCGCGGCGCTTCCGCATGTGCACTTCACGGCCGCGATCGGCGTACTCGACGGTGTCCATCAGCTGGTTGATGAGAAAGACGCCGCGGCCGCTCGGCTTCAGGACGTTGTCGCCTTCGAGCGGATTCGGCACCGCCGCCACGTCGAATCCCTGCCCGGGATCGCGGACCACCACGACGAGTTCCCCGTCGGCAGCGAAGGTGACGGTGCATTGCACCTGCTTGCTGGCATCGCCCTGGCACCCGTGCCGGATGGCGTTGGCCAGCGCCTCCTCCAGCGCCAGCTCCACCTTCATGATCTGGTCGTCGGACCAGCGTTTGCTGCGCAGCACGTGCTCCACGCCGGCGCTCACCTGGGCGATGTTCGACGGATCGGCGGGGATCACCATGTTCAGCTCGCAGGTCGAGCAGTAGGGCAGCAGCCCGCCCAGCTTGCCCAATCCGTCGATGGCCGTCCGCAGCTCGACGAGCGTGCGCCGCAGTTCGAGCTGCGCCACGGCCTGACGCCTGAGCGCCTCGAGCGCGCGACGCTGCCCGTCGGTCAGCGAGCGCGGCACCCGGTCGATGACGCAGAGGGTCCCGAGCGCGTGCCCGTCGGGGGTGACCAGCGGAGCCCCGGCATAGAAGCGGATTCTCGGTTCGTCGACGACCAGCGCGTTGTCGCGGAAGCGCGGGTCCTTGCGCGCATCGGGCACCACGAACAGCCCGTCCTGCCCGATGGCATGGGCGCAGAACGACAGCTCGCGCGGCGTCTCCGTGATGTCGAGCCCCACCCGCGACTTGAACCACTGCCGGCGGGCGTCGACGAGGCTGATGAGCGCGATGGGCGTGCCGCAGATCTGCGACGCGAGCAGCGTCAGGTCGTCGAACGCCTGCTCGGCGTCGGTGTCGAGGATGTCGTAGGCGGCGAGGGCGGACAGCCGCGCGGTTTCGTCCGAGGCCATGACCACTCCTGACGCAAGGGCTGTCCCTACAGCATAGGTCCAACCGGTGGCGGGGCCGCAGCGTCGATGTCAGCGCGTCCCTTCACGCTCGTCCGCCCCGGGCCGTCACCACGGCTGCAGTCACGGAGACCCGGGGCCCCGGAGACCCTCGCATCCTGGAACACCGCGGGTTTCCTGTTTCCGCGTTTCCGTGCGCTCGTCCGTCCGCACAGGCAGCAGTCCTTCGCCGGTGCGGCCAAAGGCGTATACTCGCCCATCTCAGGAGTCTGCCGATGACCGTCACCCGACTCGCCTGCACCGTCGCCGTCACCGCTCTGCTCGCCGCCCCCACCGCCGCGCTCGCCCAGGGCTCGGTGAAGTACGTCAAGTACGAGGTCAAGGGCGCCGCCGCCTGGGGCATCCTCGAAAACGATACGACCATTCAGGAGCTTTCCGGCTCGCCCATCACGAGCGCCGCCAAGCCCACCGGCCGCCGGGTCAAGGTGGCCGAGGTCAGGTTCCTGCCGCCGGCCGAGGCCAGGAAGGTCATTGCCGCGGGGCTCAACTACCGCAGCCACATCGGCCAGGCCTCGCCGGCCAAGTACGTGGGGCTCTTCGCCAAGTTGCCGACGTCGCTCATCGGCCACGAGGGCGACATCATCTACCCGGCCGACGCGACGACGGTGCACTACGAGGCCGAGATCTGCGTCGTCATCGGCAAGAAGGCGCAGAACATCACGGAGGCGCAGGTCAAGGACCACATCTTCGGCGTCACCGCGTGCAACGACGTCAGCGAGCGCGCGTGGCAGAAAGCCGACCTCCAGTGGTTCCGCGCCAAGGCCACCGACACCTTCGGCCCCATCGGCCCGGCGCTGGTCACCAACGTCAACTACAACGACCTGAAGCTCATCGGCCGCCACAACGGCAAGGTCGTCCAGGAGACGACGACCGACCTGCTGATCTTCTCCATCGACAACATCGTCAGCTACACCAGCCGCTACGTCACGCTCGAGCCGGGCGACGTCATCTTCACCGGCACGCCGGGGACGACGCAGGCCATGAAGCCGGGTGACACGTTCGAGGTGGAGATTCCGGGCGTCACGCTGCTGCGCAACAAAGTTGTGGCGGCCAGAGGGGGGGCGACGTCGCAGCCATGACCGGCCGCGGCCGTCTGCTGCTGGCTCTGGGGCTGGGAGGCGCGCTCCTCGCGGGCGCGCCCCTCGCCGCCCGCCAGGGCGCCCTCGCCGCGTGGCGCGCCGCGAACGAACGCGCCATCATCGGCGAGCTGCTGGCGCTGGTCGCGCTGCCCAACGTCTCGACGGCCGGCGACGACATGGGCCGGAACGCGGCGCTCCTGGCCGACATGTTCCGGCGCCGCGGCTTCACGGTGGAGCTGTCCCCCGACGTCAGCGCGCCCGTCGTCTTCGCCCGCCTCGACGCGCCGGCGCCGCGCGGCACCCTGACCTTCTACATCCACTACGACGGCCAGCCGGTCACGCCGAGCGAGTGGACGAGGTGCGCGCCGTTCGCGCCGTGCGTGGTGGGCCCGCACGGGACGGTGGCGCTCGACGCAGCGCTCACGCGCTTCGATCCCGACTGGCGCGTCTACGGCCGCTCGGCCTCCGACGACAAGGCGCCCATCGTAGCGCTCCTCGCCGCGGTGGACGCGCTCAGGGCCACGGGGTCGGCTCCGGCATGGAACCTGCGCGTCGTCCTCGACGGGCAGGAGGAAGCCGGCTCCGCCAACTTCGAGGCGTTCGCCGCTGCCCGCGGCGGCGATCTCAAGGCCGACCTGGCCGTCATGCTCGACGGCCCGCGGCACGCGAGCGGACGGCCCACCGTGTACTTCGGCGTGCGCGGCGGCACCGGCCTGACGCTCACCGTCTACGGCGGCCGCGCCGACCTGCACAGCGGCAACTACGGCAACTGGGCGCCGGACCCGTCGATGCGCCTCGCGCAGCTGCTGGCCACCATGAAGGACGATGAGGGCCGCGTGACGATCGACGGTTTCTACGACGACGTCACGCCGCTCACGCCGGCCGAGAGCCGCGCGCTCGACGAGGCGCCCAACGTGGAGGCGCTGCTCAGGAAGCAGTTCCTGGTCGCCCAGCCCGAACGCGCCGAGGAGCGACTCGAGCGCAAGCTGAACACGCCTACGCTGTCGATTCTGCAGATGGAGTCGGGCGGGGGCATGAAGGCGCCGGCCCGCACCGCGATTCCCGCCTACGCCACGGCGCGCATGGAGATCCGGCTCGTCCACGGCCTGGACCCCGCGAAGCAGGTCGACCTCGTCATCGCGCACGTCCGGCGCCGCGGCTACCACGTCGTCCTCGATCGCGATCCCACCGACGAGGAGCGCGTCACGCACCCGCGACTCGCGCGCGTCGATCGGCGCCGGGGCGGAAACGCCGCGGCGCGGACGCCCTTCGACGACCCGATGGGCCTGGCGGTCGTGGCCGCCCTCTCGGCCGGCGGGCCGGCCCCGGTCGTCCTGCCCACGCTCGGCGGCAGCATGCCCTACGGCGTGTTCAGCGACGAGCTTCGCGTGCCTACCGTCGGCATCTCCATCGTCAATTTCGACAACAACCAGCATGGACCCGACGAGAACCTGCGGATCGGGAACCTCTGGGAGGGCATCGAGATGCTGGCGCGGGTGATGACGATGGCCCGGTGAAGCGCGGCGGCGGGCGGGCTATAATCCGCCCCGCAGGAAGGGCATCACCATGAGCTGGGTATCCGTGCTGAAAGTGTCGCTGGTCGCCGGCGTCGTCGCCGGCGCCGTCACCGTGGCGTCGCTCGCGTCGGTGACGGGACAGACGCGGGGGCCGGCGGTGCCGCGGCTGAACGGCAAGCCGGATCTGAACGGCGTCTGGCAGGCGATCAACACCGCGAACTGGGACATCGAGCCGCATGCAGCGCGGCCTGCGCTGGCCATGCGCCCCGGACCGGTGGTGCCGGTGCCGGCGAAGGAAGTCATCGCCTTCGGCGCGGTCGGGTCCGTGCCGTTCGGGATGGGGGTGGTGGTCGGCAACGAGATCCCGTACACGCCTGAAGCGCTCGCGAAGAAGAAAGAAAACCAGGAGAACTGGCTGACGCGCGACCCGGAGATCAAGTGCTACCTCCCCGGCGTGCCGCGCGCCACCTACATGCCGTTCCCGTTCCAGATCTTCCAGAGCGACTCGAAGTTCTTCATCGCCTACGAGTACGCGGGCGCCGTGCGCGATGTCCACCTGACGGATCCCGGTCCGCCGGAAGTGGACAGCTGGATGGGCCAGTCGGTCGGGCGCTGGGACGGCGACACCTTCGTCATCGAGGTCACCGGCTTCAACGGCCAGGCGTGGTTCGACCGCTCCGGCAATCACGCGAGCGAGCGGCTCAAGGTCACCGAGCGCTACACGATGGTGGACGCGAATCACATCCAGTACGAAGCGACCGTCGAGGACCCGCAGACCTTCACGCGCCCCTGGATGATGCGGATGCCGCTCTACCGCCGGCTCGAGGCCGGCGCGCGCCTCGGCCAGTTCAAGTGCGTCGAGTTCGTCACCGAGCTGATGTACGGGCACCTGCGGAAGGAGCCGATCAAATGAGAACCGCCGGCGTCACGATCACCGTCGCCGCGCTCGCGCTCGCGGTCGCGGCCGCGCAGACTCCCGCGCCGAGGCCCGCCCCCGGCAAGGGCGCGATCCCCCGGACGTCCGACGGACGTCCGGACCTGCAGGGAAACTGGACGAACGCGACCATCACGCCGCTCGAGCGGCTGCAGGCCGGATCGCTGGTGATCTCCGACGAGGCCGCCCTCGAGATGGAGGCCAGCACGGCGCGCGCGCTCGCGTTCCGCGAACGGGACAGCGACCCGGACCGCGAGGCGCCGCCGGTGGGCGGCGAGCTCCGGAAGAGCCCCAATGCGCAGCCCACGTTCATCGAGCGGCTGTGGCAGGCCGGCGCCGGCACGGTGGGCGGGTACAACTCGTTCTGGATCGACCCGGGCGAGCGTGTGCTGCGCGTGGACGGCCAGCCGCGGAGCTCCATCATCATCGACCCGCCGGACGGGCGCGTGCCGGCGTATACCCCGGAGGCGCGCGCGCGCATCGCCGAGGCCGCCGCGCGGCGCAAGGCGCTCGGCTCGGAGTTCGATCACCCCGAGCTCCGGCCGCTCGGCGAGCGCTGCCTGACGTCGTTCGGCAACAACGCGGGTCCGCCGATGCTGCCCAACTACTTCTACAACAACAACTACACCATCGTGCAGACGAAGGACGCGGTGATGATCCTCTCCGAGATGGTGCACGACGCCCGCATCGTCCGCATCGGCGGCCAGCATCCGCCGGCCACCGTGCGTTTCTGGTTCGGCGACTCCATCGGCCGCTGGGAGGGCGACACGCTGGTCATCGAGACGACCAACTTCCTGCCCCAGCACGGCTTCCGCAACTCGTGGGAGCACCTGAAGGTGACCGAGCGGCTGCGGCGCGTGGACGCGGCGACGATCAACTACCGCTTCACGGTCGAGGACCCCGCGACGTTCACCGCGCCGTTCACCGGCGAGCTCGTCTTCAACGCAATGGCGCCGGGCGAGCACGTCTACGAGTACGCCTGCCACGAGGGCAACTACGGCCTCGAGGGCGTGCTGAGCGGCGCGCGGGCCCAGGAGCGCGAGGCCGCGAAGAAGCCCCAGCCGTGATCGATCAGAACCGGAGCAGGCGCGTGGCCTTGACGACGACGCTCCGGTTGAGCAGCGTGGGCGGGAACCGGCTGCCGGCCGTGTCCCGCCCGTCGCTGTAGACGACGAACAGGTCGCTCCCGGGCGCGTACTCCCAGCGGAACCGCACGTTCGTCGACACCGTGTCGGCCGCCGATTGGTACTGGATGAGCGTGCCCACGAACATCTTGGGGGAGAGCGTGTAGGTGACGCGCGCGCCCACGAGGTTGGTGTCGCCGACGCCGAAAGGCGTGTCGACGTGGTTGAACGAAATCGTCGGCTCGAGCGCGAGCCGCGACGAGAACTCCACCCGGCCGCGCCACGACACTTCCCGGATCGTCCCGCCGTAGAACGCGCCGGCCTGCACCGACACGGACCCCGAGAGCGGGCGCGACTGCGACAGCATCAGGAACACCCGCGCCTGCTGGAACGCGTAGTCGCCCGCGGGGATGGTGACGCCGGGCGCTACCGTGAAGGGCGACACCAGCCGCTCGAAGGCGTCGCTCACTTCGACGGTGATCTGATCCGTCGTGGTGAACTCCAGGCGAAACGTGCCTTGCACCTCGCGGGACTCCACGTACCCGGTGGCGTGCTCGTAGTAGTCGACGCCGGCCTCGAAGAACAGCTTGCGGACGCCCGGGATGTTCGGCGGCCGCGGGCTGTACCGCGCCTCGCCCGACGTCCGGCGGAACGACAAGCGGCTCATGAAGCCGACCTCCGGGTTGAAATTCTGGCCGACGTAGATGTGATCGGCCTGAAGGCCCGTCCGGTCCGAGTTCCAGTCGAACCGCCCGCGGTAGCTCACGGCGTCGCCCGCCCGGCCCGGCGTCTGCGTGCCCGCCCAGTAGCCGGAGATCGACAGCTCGGTCATGGGGTTGATCGAGGCATCGGCGCCGTAGGCGTAGTTGTCGGCGAGACCCGCGCCGGCGCCCGGCGCCCGGCGCGTGGCGATGACGCCCACGCGGCTCCGGCGCAGGATGTCGCGGTTGATCCGGATGACGGAGAAGTCGGTCGCCACCGCGCTGGCCTCGGGCTTGTCGTCGGTACGGATGTGGAGGGCGCCCACCTGGAAGCCCGCGCCCCGGCCCAGCATGCGCCCGCCTGCCAGGATCGGAACGGCCTG
>JBFMCA010000055.1:0-27491 GCA_040754955.1 Acidobacteriota bacterium
GCCCCACCCTGCATCGACTCGTACACGCCCCAGGCGACGCCGGCGGCGGCCAGAAGCGTGCTGGCGGTGAGAAAGCCCTTGCGGCCGGTCAGGAAGTTCACGGCTCGTCGGGCGCGCTTGCGGCCGCGGCGGCCCATGGCGCCGCGCAGGAAAATCGACAGGAGCTGCTCAGGATTGTTCAGCACCGTGTGACCTCACCCAACATTACGACGCGCCCCCGCGACGGTTCCAGTGCCCGGTCGAGCGGTGCCCCGGCGGGATCGAGCGGCGCCGGCGGCGGCTGGCCGGCTAGAGCGCCGACGACGGCGGCGGACCGCCCACGGCGGCCTTCGGCGGTTCCGGCGTGAAGTCCTCGCCGGGGTTGATGAAGCGGTCCGTCTCGATCCTGTACTGCTTGTCGTGCAGCTGCCGGTAGCGGCCGTTCTTCGCCAGCAACTCGGCGTGCGTCCCGCGCTCGACGATCTCGCCGTCCTCGAGCACGAGGATCTGGTCGGCGCTCCGAATGGTCGACAGACGGTGGGCGATGACGAAGCTGGTGCGGCCCGACCGCAGAGCCCTCAAGCCGGCCTGGATCATCTCCTCGCTCTCGCTGTCCAGGCTGGACGTGGCCTCGTCCAGGATGAGCAGGCGCGGCTGGGCCAGGATCGCCCGCGCGATCGAGACGCGCTGGCGCTGGCCGCCCGACAGCTTGATCCCGCGCTCGCCGACGATGGTGTCGTAGCCCTGCGGGAACCGCTCGATGAACTCCTCGCAGTGCGCCACCCGGGCCGCCGCCTTCACATCGTCGAAGGTCGCCTTCCGGTTGGCGTAGGCGATGTTCTCGGCGATCGTGCCATCGAACAGGAAGTTCTCCTGGAGCACCGACGCCAGCTGCTCGCGGTAATCGCGCAGCGGCACGGTGGCCAAATCGCGGCCATCGACGAGGATACGGCCGCGGGTCGGGCGGTTGAACGCCATGATGAGGCTGGTCAGCGTGCTCTTGCCGGATCCGCTCGACCCGACGAGCGCCGTTGTCGTGCCGGGCGGCGCGTGGAACGAGACGCCCTTCAGCACCGGCTGCCCCGGGGTGTATTCGAACCAGACATCTTCACACACGATGTCGCCACGGATGGGGCCGAGCGGCGCCTTGTTCGCGTCCTCGTCGTCTTCCGATGCCGTGCTGAGAATCTCGCGTATGCGGTCGAGCCCGGCAAACGCCTCGGTGATCTGGGTGCCGATGGACGCAATCGACACGAGCGGCGCCGCCACCAGCCCGATGAAGAAGATGTACATGATGAAGTCGCCGAGCGTCATCTCGCCGGCAAGGATGTCCCCGCCGCCGAGCCAGATCATGATGACGCCGACGATGCCGATGATGACGGTGCTGCCGGAGGTCGTGGCCGACACGCCGGTCATGGACTGGGCGATGTTGCGGAACAGCCGGTGGGCACCCTTCGTGAACACCAGCGCCTCGCGCCGCTCGGCCGTGTAGCTCTTGACGATGCGAATGCCGCCGAGCGCTTCCGTCAGCCGGCCGGTGACCTCCGCGTTGATCTTGCCGCGCTCGCGGAAGAGCGGCCGGAGTGTCTTGAACGCATAACCCATCCCGACGCCGAAGATGGCGAGCACGACGATGGTGACGATCGTGAGCTTCCAGTTGATGTAGAAGAGCACGCCGAGGCCGAGGACCGCGGTGAGGAGCCCCCCGGCGAGCTGCACCAGCCCGGAGCCCACGAGATTCCGGATGCCCTCGGCGTCGTTCATGATGCGCGCGATGAGGACACCGGTCTGCGTGGAGTCGAAGTACCGCACGGGCAGGCGCATGACGTGGGCCTGCACGCGCTTGCGCATCTCGGTGATGGCTCGCTGCGCGGCGACGCCGAGCGTCTGCGACAGGGCAAACGACGTGACGGCCTGGATGGCCGTCGCCACGCCGCCGAGCACGGCAATCGGCAGCAGCAGGTCGTGCCGGCCCTTGCCGATGACCTCGTCGACGACCCACTTCGACGAGGCGGGCAGCACCAGGCCCGCCAGCCGGCTGACGAGCATGAGCACGAGACCGATGGCGAGCCGCCGACGGTGCGCCCAGATGAGCTGCCGCGCCTCGCGCCACGCGGCCGACATCTCGACCTTCTTCTTGGGTGTCTCGCCGGCCATGGGCTCGGTCGCCGCCCGGGCCGCCTGCGCGGCCTGGCGTCCGGTCGATGCGCGTTCCGCGCGGGCCATGCCCGGCCCGCCAGGTCTGAGGAGTGCCATCCGATCAGTTGAGGGCGTTCGGAACGGCAAGCGTGAAGGGCGCGATGCGCGCTTCAAATGTGCTGCCCCCGGGCACGGCCATCGTGTAGCTGCCGTGCATGGTGCCCACCGGGGTGTCGAGCGGGCAGAAACTGGTGTATTCGAAACTGTCGCCCGGACCGAGCACCGGCTGCTCGCCCACGACGCCCGGTCCGCGCACCTCCCGCGCCTCGCCATCGGCGTTGGTGATCACCCAGTGCCGGCTCACGAGCTGGGCCGGCTCCGTGCCCACGTTCGACACCGTGATGTGGTACGCGAAGAAGAACTTGTGCTCCTGGGGCGCGCTCTGCTCCGAGAGGTAGGACGTCCGCACTCTCACGCGGATGCCGTGGGTCGTGGTATCGCTCACTCACTGATTATAAGGCTTGGAGGCATGGAGGCTTGGAGGCGCGCCGGAAACGGGCTATCCTCGGAACGGGTCATTCCACATGCTTATCGGGACGCTCGAGCCAGCGGTCGACGACCGCGCGGCCATGCAGGCACTGTACCGCGCGTGGCAGGGCCTCGATGCGGAGGCGCCGGCGGCGCCCGCGCGCATCAAGGATGCGAAGCTCACGGTGCATCGCTCGAGCCCCGACGACTTCCAGGATCGGCAGGTGTTCCTGTTCGTGGATGACGAGCCCTGGGGCAAGCTGAAGTACGGCGTGCCGGTCACGCGCGAGGTGTCGCCGGGCCGGCACCACGTGCGTGTCTTCAACACGCTCTTCTCACATACGCTCGTGGTCGACGTGGCGCCCGGCGAGCACGCGCGCCTCCGCTGCACGAACGGCATGCCGCTCGGCGGCTGGCTGTTCATGCTGTTCCTGCACGTCACCTACCTGCGGGTCCGGCTCGAGCGCGAGTAGGGGCCTGACGGGCTTCGGACGACGTCGGCGGCGGGAGCACGTGACCGCCGGCGTCGTGGGCCCTCGGCTGAACCGAGAGGCTGGTCTCCTCGGTCGCCGCCCCTTGCCATCGGGGCGCCTCGCCGGCCTCGGTGCTCGCCGGGCGTTCCACCACGGGCTGCTACTAGGCTAGTCGAGGTGCCCCCGTTCCGCGTCGCCCATCTCAACGCGGCCCGAAGGGAAGTACTCCGCCCAGCGCGCCGACACGCGCGCGGCCGTCTCGGCATCGCAGGAGACCTCTGCTGGGTACCACGGCTTCATGCGCGCGTCGATCACGACCGGCGCCTCGTAGCTCACGTGGTGGCGGACCACGCGCGTGCGCGCGGCATGGATATCCGCCGCGGGCTCGAAGCGCGTGAAGGTGGTCCACAGGAAGTTCATGACGCTGCGCGTCGCGCGTTCAGGCTCGTCGCTCACGACGAGGAGGGGCCACCCGGCGAACGCCGGGTGCGCGGCCAGCCGCGCTGCCGCCTGCGCGTCGTCCTGGTAGCGCGGCCCCCCGACAACGAGGCAGCCGCCGCAGAAGACACGGACGTCGGTCACCTCCGGCGGCACCGGCGCCGGCGGTGTGAAGAGGTGCGGCAGGTCGCGCTTGGCCTCGCCGACGCCCAGCCACACGCCCTTGGACCCCTCGTTGACAACCGGCCCCGTGTAGTCGAGCGTGTCCATCGCCAGGTTCGAGAAGACGTACAGATCGGTTTCGGGGTCGGTGCGCGCGAGGACATGCTCCAGCGTGGCGCGAAAGTTCCTGAGATCCACATCGCGGTCGGTGACGAGCAGGAACTTGGTGAGCGACAGCTGCCCCTCGCCGAGGATGCGGAAGGCGCTCGCCATGGCCTCGCGCTTGTAGCGCTGGCGCACGATCGCCGCCGCGAGGGAGTGGTAGCCGGTTTCGCCGTAGGACCAGAGCTGCCGCACCGCCGGCATCACGAGGGGAAACAGCGGCGACAGCAGGTCCTGCAGCAGATCGCCGATGAAGAAATCCTCCTGCCGGGGCTTGCCGACGATGGTCGCCGGGTAGATCGCATCGCGGCGATGCGCCATCTGATTCACGCGGAACACCGGGTAGTCGTGGCGCAGCGAGTAGTAGCCGTAGTGATCGCCGAACGGGCCCTCCGGTTCGCGGGTCGCCGGAGGCACGGCGCCCATGAGCGCAAACTCGGCATTGGCGATGAGCGGGTGCGGATGGCCGTTCGGTCCCGGCACCCGCCCGAGACGCTCGCCGGCAATGAGCGAGGCGAGCATGAGCTCGGGGACGTTCTCTGGCAGCGGCGCAATGGCCGCCAGGATGAGCGCCGGCGGGCCGCCGAGAAACACGGTCGCAGGCAGCGGCTCGCCGCGCGCCTCGGCAACCGCGTAGTGAAAGCCGCCCCCCTTGCCGATCTGCCAGTGCATGCCGGTGGTCCGCGCGTCGTGGACATGCAGCCGGTACATCCCCAGGTTGTGCCCCGACCGGTCGGGATGCTCGGTGTACACCAGCGGCAGCGTGATGAAGGGGCCGCCGTCGTCCGGCCAGCAGGTCACGACGGGCAGGCGGTCGAGCCGGACGTCGCGCGTCACGATGTCCAGCACGGGCCCACGGCGCTGGCGCCGGAGCCCGACGCTGAGCGCTTCCCAGGCTACGTCTCTGGCCCCCCACAGCCGCGCAGGGGTCGGCGGCACGATCGTCTCGGCCAGCTGCACCAGGCGCCTGATGAGCCGGAGCGGTCGCTCCCCGAACGCCAGCTCCGCGCGGCGCGCCGTGCCGAACAGGTTCGTGACGAGCGGAAACGCCGCGCCGGTGACGTTGGTGAAGAGGAGCGCCGGGCCGCCGGCGGCGATGACGCGCCGGTGGATCTCGGCGGCCTCCAGCCGCGCATCGACGGGCGCGGCCACCTCGACCAGGTCGCCGTCGCGCCGAAGCCGTTCGAGAAACGTCCGAAGGTCTGGAAACATGCGGGTTACCGGTACCACATCTCGTAGGACGGCCATGCGCCTCGACGCGTCGCACCCGTGGCGGCGATGGCCGCGCGGGCGGCCTCGCTCGCCGCCCCGCGCTCGAACACGAAGATCAGCCGCCGGTTGGACCATTCGGTGGGCATCGCCCCCGCGGACCAGAAGCGCGTCAGCTCCGCCTGACGCTGCGCGTTGTCGGGGATGGCATGGTTCAGCGACGCCCAGGCGCGCAGCGGCGTCATCACCGGTACCAGAAACTCGAACTCCGGGCTCGAGCAGATGACGGTCGCGCCGCGCAGCTCGGGATCATCGAGCGCGCGCATCACGGCCCGTTCATCGTCGGTCAGCTTGAAGCCATACCGGGCTCGGTCAGCGGGCTTCACCAGGTACGCGCCAAAGAACGCCACGTTGTCCGAGAGGACGACGCCCATGGCCAGCGACGCCAGCAGTGTCGCCACGACGGGACGCAGGCGACCGATGGCGTCAGCGGCCGCGTGAAACGCCGGCAGCCCGAACAGGAAGAGCCCCGTGTAAACGTACCCCCGGTCGAAGTGGAGCGGCTGGATAGGGTTCGACACGACGAGGTCGTGGTTGGTCAGCGCCAGCGTGACGAGCGCCAGCGATGCGAACAGGCGGTTGGCGGACCGGATCAGGTGCGCGCGCGCCGCGTCCCGCGATCGCACGCACCACAGGGCCGCGGCGCCAACGACGCCGAAGGCCAGGAGCTGCGTGTCGATGCCGTATACCCAGTGCATCGTGGACATCTGCGACTCGACGACGCGATGCCGCGGGAAGAAGCCCAGAAACACCTTGTAGTACAGGATGTGCACGGCTGCCACGCCGGCGACCGCCGCGCCGAAGCCCAGCCACGCGGATCGGCGGCTCGCCAGCCACTCGACGCCGACCCAGGCCAGCAGCACGAGCGGCAGCTGAATGCCCGTCCACGGATGGCTGAACGACAGCACCAGCGCCAGCAGCACGGTCGTCCCCCTCCGGCCGTTGAGCGCTGTCAGCAGGGCCCCCAGGAACAGGGCGTGCAGGAACGCCTCGTGCGGGTAGACGAGGTTGCGACCCAGGTTGAGCGCCCACCAGCCGCCCACCGGGTCGAAGCGCAGGGTGCCGTCCAGGTTCCCCGCGTCGAGGAGCGACACGGTCGCGCCGGCGAGCGCGAACAGCCCTCCACCCCAGGCGAACGCGACGAGCAGCACGTGGTCGCGCAGGCGACGCAGGCCGTTGACACGCGTGAAGAGCGCAATGATGACGGCGCAGCAGACCAGGGCCGACGCGGCCCAGAACACCACCCATGCGGCCAGCGGATCCGACAGCCCCGAGATCTGCCACCCCACGGCGACGAGCAGCGCCCAAGGCTGGAAGTAGATGTGCTCGGTGTCGTACGTCCAGTCGTGGCCGTTTGCGTAGAGCCACCGGAACGTGCCGGTGTCGAAGTGCTCGCGGAGATTGGCCAGGTAGTAGGGCGCGTCGAGGAAGACGAGCCCCGTCGGCCACGCGCGATCGCCGTGTGGCACGAGGAAGTGATTCAGATACGGAAGCGTCGCGGGCAGGACGAGCAGGACTGCCAGTAGCCCGTTGGCGAACGCCGACCGACGGCCCATGCGCGGGCGATTGTACAGCACTGTCACGACGCCGGCCGGGCGCGCCGCCCGGGTGGCGAGCTCGGCGCCCACGCTCGGCGTGGCCGACCTGCCAGGGCAAGGGCCTCGCCGCGTATCGGGTCGCACCGCATCACCACCATCCTCGAGCCGCCGCGTCGTCTGGCGCGGTCACGGCAGGTCGCCGGACCGGTAGACGACACGTCCGCCGACCATCGTCAGCAGGCTGCGAATGGCCGACACGGCCTGGGGCGGGGCCGTGAACGGGTCCGCGGACAGCACGGCAAGGTCGGCGAGCGCGCCAGGCGCCAGGCGACCCTTGTCGCGATCGGCAAACTCCGCATAGGCAGACCCGCGCGTGTAAGCGATGACCGCCTGCTCGCGGGTGAGTGCCTCGGCGGGATTCACCGCGCCGGTCGATGCCCGGAGCACACCGTCGAACGGGTCGAGCGCACCGTCCGACCCGAGTGCGAGCGCGATGCCTTCGTCGACGATCGACCGGAGCGGCTGAACGTGCCCGCTTCTCGCGGGGCCAAGGCGCGCTTCGAGCACCGCGCGGATCGCGAGGCGCGACGGCACATATACCGTCACGACGCCGAGCGCGTGGGCACGGGCGCGGAGGTCGGGCGTGAGCAGCAGCGCGCGCTCGAGCCGGGGGCGCTTGGCACGCCACACCTCGGGGCGGCCGGCGCGCTCGAGCGCCGCAAGGACGGCCTCAGCCGCGCCGTCGCCCGCGGCGTGGACGGCGAGCGGATCCTCGGACCCGTACGCCCACCCGGCGATCAGGGCGAGACGCTCGGGCGCGAGGCGCGCGCGGCCCGCGTCGTCGGGCCGATCGGCGTAAGGCGCGCGGAGCCACGCGCCCCGGACCGCGATCGTGCCGTCCACCACCCACACCATGCCCCGCACGTCCATCGTCGGCGCCGGCTGCGGCGGCAGATGCGGCCGGCTGTCGGTGAGGTCCCGGCCTGCCTCACCGAGGGGCGCCCGCGACACTCGCCAGCGAATGGACGTGCCCGCGTCCAGAATCCGCCGGACGGTCTCGGCCACGGGCAGCTGGTCGGCCACAAGATGGACCGAGGTCACGCCGACGCGGAGCGCCTGGTCGGCGAAGGCTCGAAAGCGCGACGCGGCCGTGGCCGCATCGACCGCCGCGGCCAGACGCCGGTCGGCCAGCATGCCCGCATAGCCCTCCAGTCGGCCATCGAGGCGGCCCGCCGGGTCGCGGCCGACGCGCCCCCCTTCTGGGGGTCGGGCGTCGTCGGTCAGCCCGACGAGCGAGAGCGCCGCGCTGTTCAGGAGGCGTTCGTGGCCGTCCGCCAGCGAGAGCCATACGGGACGATCCGGCACGCGCGCGTCGAGCCACGCGCGGGAGAGCCGCCGGTCGTCCCACGCGGCCGGTCCGATGACACCGCGAATCGGGCGGTCGAGCGGCGGCGCCGCCACGGCGCGCGCCAGCGCCGCGTCGAGATCCTCTATCGAGGGATCGTCGCCGAGCGCCAGGCGCGCCGCGTCGGGCGCCACGTCCACCCGCACGCGGGCATCGTTCAGTCCCGGGACGACGACGCGGCCGCCGGCGTCGATGCGGCCGTGGCGCGGCGCGCCCAGGGCATCAATGGACGCGACGGGCCCCACCGCCACGACGCGGTCCCCGCGCACGGCGACGGCATCGGCCCAGGGTCGGGCGTCGTCGCCCGTGAAGACGCGCGCGTTGACGATGGACAGGTCGGCGGGCGGCGGGGCGCAGGCCACGCCGAGCGCCGCGACACAGGCCGTGGCGAGCGCGCGACTCATGGCGTTCTCCTTCGCGGCCGTGTCAGCTGCGCGTGAGCTTCCGGTACTTGATGCGGTGGGGCTGGTCCGCCTCGGCGCCGAGCCGCCGCCGCCGGTCGGCCTCGTAGTCCTGGTAGTTGCCCTCGAACCACACGGTCCGGCTGTCCCCTTCGAACGCGAGGATGTGCGTCGCAATGCGATCGAGGAACCAGCGGTCGTGGCTGATCACCACGGCGCAGCCGGGGAACTCGAGCAGCGCGTCCTCGAGCGCCCGGAGCGTGTCGACGTCGAGGTCGTTGGTCGGCTCGTCGAGCAGCAGCAGGTTGCAGCCGGTCCGGAGCAGCTTGGCCAGGTGGACGCGATTGCGCTCGCCGCCCGAGAGCTGCCCGACCTTGCGCTGCTGGTTCGCGCCCTTGAAGTTGAACCACGACACGTAGGCGCGCGACGGCACCTTGCGCTTGCCGAGCTCGATCTCGTCCTCGCCGCCGGAGATCTCCTGCCAGACCGACGTGTTCGGGTCGAGCTCGCGCATCTGCCCGACGTAGCCGATCTGCACCGTGTCGCCGATGCGCAGCGTCCCCGCGTCGGGCTGTTCCTCCCCCGTGATCATCCGGAACGTCGTCGTCTTGCCGGCGCCGTTCGGGCCGATGACGCCGACGATGCCGCCGCGGGGCAACGTGAAGGTGAGGTCGTCGAAGAGCAGGTTGTCGCCGTACGCCTTCCGTACGCCGCGCGCCTCGACCACGATGTCGCCGAGCCGCGGACCGGGCGGGATGTAGATCTCGACGCGATCCAGCTTGTCGGGTGTGTCCTCGGCGAGGAGCTGCTCGTAGGCGTTGACGCGGGCCTTGCCCTTTGCCTGCCGCGCACGGGGCGACATCCGGATCCAGTCGAGCTCGCGCTGCAACGTGCGCTGCCGCTTCGACTCGGCCTTCTCTTCCTGCTGCAGCCGCCTCTGCTTCTGCTCGAGCCAGCCGCTGTAGTTGCCTTCGTACGGGTAGCCGGTGCCGCGATCGAGCTCGAGGATCCAGCCGGCCACGTTGTCGAGGAAATAGCGGTCGTGCGTGACGGCCACGACGGTGCCCGGGTAGTCCTTCAGGAAGCGCTCGAGCCACGCGACCGACTCGGCGTCGAGATGGTTGGTTGGCTCGTCGAGCAGCAGCAGATCGGGCGACTGCAGCAGCAGCCGGCAGAGCGCCACGCGCCGGCGCTCGCCGCCGGAGAGCGTGGACACGTCCGCGTCGGGCGGCGGCAGCCGCAGCGCGTCCATCGCCATGTCGAGCCGGGCGTCGAGATCCCAGGCGTTGGTGGCGTCGATCCGGTCCTGCAGCCGCGACTGCTCGTCGAGGAGCTTCTCCATCTCCTCGGGCGACATCTCCTCGCCCAGCTTGACGTTGACGGCGTCGTATCGCTCGAGGAGCGACTTGACGGCGGCCACGCCCTCCTCCACGTTGCCGCGCACATCCTTGGAGGGGTCGAGCGTGGGTTCCTGCGGCAGGAACCCCACCGTCACGCCCTCGCCGGGAAACGCTTCGCCGCTGAAGTCGTGGTCGAGGCCCGCCATGATGCGCAGCAGCGACGATTTGCCGGCCCCGTTCAGGCCGAGCACGCCAATCTTGGCGCCGGGCAGAAACGACAGCCAGATGTCCCGGAGCACGACGTGGTCGGGAGGATACGTCTTCCCGAGACCTTTCATTGTGTAGACGTATTGCGCGGGCATGAGAACCTCTCACTATAGCAGGGGCTCTCCCTCGGTCTCAACGCCGCCCCCGTGTGGGGTCCACGCCATTGACAGCGGCGACCCCTGAGCCTAGAATCCGCGGAAAAGACTCTTTCGAGAGTCTGCCATGCAGCCCCTTCCTGCCTCGCCCGACGGGGTGTCTGCCGCGCGGCTGGCGGCCGATCGCTTTGGGTACGCCCGTGTCTGTCTCTTCCTGACCGTTGTTGCGTGCACCGTCGGCCTCGCCGGGCAGGCGGCCGTCGTGACGAAAGCCACCGAGGGATTCGCGATCTCGCTGCCGACCGGCTGGGTCGAAACCACCGAGCCGGGCATTGCCGCCGCCGTGGCGCCGAAAGCCGATCCTGGGGTCAGCGTCATGGTGCTCGTGCAGACCGAGCCGACCGATGCCTTGGTCACCGACGTGCTGGCCAAGGCGGCGGCTCGCCTGAAGGGCGACGGATCGCGCACCGTGGTTTCGACCGCCTTCGACGTGGTGCTGGACCGCCCGGCGCTCATCGCGGTGTTGGAGGACGCCACGACGCGGTACAAGCTGACGCTCCTGCCCCGGGAACAGGGCGAGCGCAGCCGAATCTTCTACGGCATCATGGCGGCGGCGCCGAGAGGGCGCTTCGCCGCGGTGGCGCCGGTGCTCGACAAGGTCGCGGCCGGCTTTCGCGTGCTGCCAGGGCCCGTCACACCCGCCACAGCGCCCGTAGGTTCGTCCACGACCGCCATCGACCGCGCTGCGGTGATCGATCGAATCCTGGCCCCGCGACCCCGCCCCTAGCCACTCTAAGAGGTGTCTCCCGATGCCCCGTTCCTTCGCACGGCGCGCCGCATGGTGGTGCACGGGCGTCATCGCGATCGCGATCTCGGCGGCCGCGCAAGCGCAGCGCGTGACGGTCGAGCAGCAGAAGGACCTCCTGTTCCGGGTTATCGGCGACGTCCTCCGTGACAACCCGGACGCCGCGGCCGAGGTCCGAGTGCTCGGTGTCGGGAGCTGGATGAAGGGCTCCGGCGTCGTCAACGACATCGACGCGACACTCGGTCACCCGAATCCCCGGGTCCAGGAACGGCTGGTCAGAGACATCAACGCGAGACTGGCGAAGCTCATCCCGGAGCGCGACAACGTCATCAAGCTCATCCACCACGGAGATACGCGCTTCGACGAGCTGTTCCGCGGCGAGGCGGGTCAGAAGTTCGTCCTGGACTACGCGACCAGCCAGGCGCCAGACGGGTTGGCCACCTTCGCGTGGACTCCGGAAGGCACGGTGGTCCAGAAGCCGGCGACCAGTTTCTGGCGCGATACCGGGCGGCCGCTGCCGACCCAGATCACGCAGCCGCAGCGGTTCTTCGACGACAACTACCTGTTCGTCAAGAATCTCCAGCAGGCCACCGGCCTGTCGGACATCGATCGCGCCCTGTCGACGGCTAAGTACCTCAACAACATCGATCAATGGCTCGTGCCTGGCCTCGAAGCACAGTACCAGAGTGGTCCGCTGGACGTACTGCGCGCGGATGCGGCCACACGCGCGACGACGGCCGAACTCGTGCGCATCAAGGCCGCCGATCTGTCGCCCGACGAGCGGCGCGCGGCGGTGGCCCGGGCGCTCGGCGTGTCCGAGGGCGAGGTGGATGCTGCCGCCGCGGCGTTCATGCGGAACGCCGAGGCATACCTGGTGCGGACGTCGGACGTCGCCGGGTTCATCGACGGGCTGGGCCGGGCGGGCAAGCTCCAGCCGTCGGCCATCGACCGGACCCTTACGTCGGCGGCCGCCATCGCCGATCGTCTGGGCCCGTGGCTCGGCGAGACAGCTGCGGACCGCGCGCTGCGGCTGGCTGACGTGGCCCTCGTCGCGTATCGCGGCGCCACCGAGGGTTGGCAGGCTGGTCTCGAGGAAGCAGCGGTGGCCCTGATGAGCTGGGGCGTGCCGCAGGCGGTGCTGCCGGTCCTCGTCGCCGAGATCGGCCGCAGCGTCGTCGGCGGCGGCGTGACGTGGGCTGGCAACGCGCTGATCTTCGACGCCCTCAACGAGCGTCGCCTGCTCGAAGTGCTCGACCCCCGGCATCCCGTCAGCCTGTTCGGCACGGCCGAGTTTCCCGACGGGCGGCCGAATCCGTTCGCGGGGCTCAGTCGCGAGACTTTGTACTACCGCTTCCCCGAGCGGTCGGCTGAGGACTTCCGGCTGCGCATCACCCCGTGGGCGGAAGCGTTCATCCAGCGATGGCGCGAGGCCGGCGGCACCGGCTTCGCTACCGCAGGGGCCGGTGCGCTCACGGCCGACCGACTCGCGCGCCAGCTGGCCGCCGACTGGTTGAACAGCCGTCGGGTTGCCGAGAGCATCCGCGCGATGCAGATTCGACTGCAGACACCGGTGCTCGTACGACCCGCAGAGCCCTTGTCAGTCCAGGTGGACGGGATCGACGTTCCACGCGTTCAGCCATTCCGCCGCACGCGCTCCACCGTGCCGGGTCGCGCCGTGACGTTTACGCTGTCCTTCACGCGCGAGTTCGGTACCGAGCGGTTTCTGCGATCGAGCGTGGACCTCGTCAAGCTCTGGGGAGAGCTAGGCGGCGTCCAGAGACTGACCGAGTGGCTGAGGGCGCATCGTGAGGACGCCGCCGTCTTCTACCACAGATATGATGGCGTGCCCGGGCAGCCACCAGACCTCACCGTCGACCTGTCGGTGCGGGGCGCCGAAGGTTGGAGCCTGACGGGACGCTGGCCGGCGTCCCTCGGCGCGGGAGCCGGCGGCGTCGTGTCGACGAGCGGCAGCGTGCCTATTACGCACGGAGGGCCGGCCACGGGGAGCCCCTACAAGTCGGACCAGTACCGCCTCGTGCTCACGCCGCGGCCGAACGCCGGGCCTGTCACGGTCCTGCTGACCGTCAGCTTCACGGACCGCTTCGATCTCGAGCGGCCGGTGACCACGCCGTACCGCATCGAACTCGAGGTGAGCGTCGATTCGACGACGGAGGAGGCCGCGCGCGTGACACCCACGGCGCGCAATCGCGAAGGGGCTCCGGGGGCGGCGCGGCCTGGAATACCGCCCCCCACGGCCAGTGCCGCGCGGGCTGCCTGCGAGGCGTCGTACCTCAACGCGGTCGCCGCGATTCAGGCGAACAGGACGTGGAACTACTCAGGACTGCCGAATTGGAGCGACGGGTGCTCCGGTGCGGAGAGCGCGCTCGTGGCCTGTATCGAGACCGGGTGTGGGACCCGCCGCGACAGCGGCGTCACCAACAGCTGCACCGACGGGTGCAAAGCCGCGTACCGATCAGCGTGCACGGCCGAAAACCTGTCGCAGGCCGAGGCCGAGCGCGACCGCTGCGTCGCCCAGGCGGCTCGAGGCGGCCTGCCGGCGACGCCTTCGGCATCCGGCGAGCGCCTGGCGCAGGAGGCGGCCGCGCGGACCGAAGCGGCCGAGGCGCTCGCCAGGGCGCAGGCCCAGGCAGCGGCTGCGGAGGCCCGGGCGAAGAGCGCTGCGCAGGCCGCCGCTGCCGACGGGGCGCGCGACCGCTACTCACGGGGCCAGCCTGCGACCGACGATCGGTGGCGGACGCTCGGCGACGAGGGTCGCAGGGCGGAAGCCGCGCGCAGAGCGGAACAGCGCCGCGCCGAGGCCGAGCGCGAAGCGAGCCGGCGGAAGGCTGAGGAAGAACGTCGCCAGCGGGAGAATCAGGCCCGCACGGAAGCACCACCGGTGGACGTAATCTCCGCCGAGCCCGGAAGCCCGACGCCCGCGTCATCCGACCCGCCGGCCCGCCGCTTGCCAGGCCCGAACGCGCCTGGGCCGCCCGCGGCGCCGGTACCGTCACCGGCCGACCCGTCCGACTTGCGTGGTTCAACGCTCGCACTTCGGAGCCCAGAGGGCCACCGTATCGGCAGGGATGGGTACGTGGATGGGGACTTGGGGAAAAGCGGTCTTCCCCGCCACATTCTCGGGCTTTTCGACGGCTCGATCCGGATCGGCCCGGACGGACGCACGGAAGGGACGCTCGCCACCACGTTTCATTACGAGGGCTTGCCGGATTGCCCGACCGACATCTCGCTTCAGGTGAGGCTCGAAGGCATCTTGGCGGGCAATGTCGTGCGTGGTTCGTGGACGCTCACCGGCAGCGTGGCCGAGGATCTTTGTATGGGGGTCCGCGAGCGGGATCTTCGCACGGCCGGGCCGGTCGACGGCAAAGGGTCGATGGAGATCACACTCCACTCCGACGGCAGCCTGGCGTACACGGTAGCCGGCGAGTTGCGCTGGAGCTACACGACTCCGGCCCACTCGACGTGGGACGCGGACATCGACGTCTTCACCGGCCGACGCGCCGTGCATGAATTCCCCGCCGAGATCACGTCCGGCCAGGCGTCGGTCTCGGGTACGTATGAGGGACGGTGGTCGAGATGAAGGCAAAACCGACGCTGGTGACGGTGAGGACGGGTGCCGCCGGGCTTGCGGTTCTCGCGCTGACGGGTTCTCTGGCGCTGGCTCAGACGAAGAGCCAGCTCGAGGCCGCGGCCAACTACGACAGGGGACTCGTCTTCCTGCAGCAGGGGGCGTACAAGGAAGCCGAGCAGGCGCTGCGCCAGGCCGAGCGCCGCGACGACAAGAACCTCGACTACCAGTTCGCCGTGGCCTACGCCTATCTCAAGCTGCATCGCCCGGACGATGCCTTGAAGCGCTATCAGCGCATCTACAAGAACGACCCGACGAACTTGCGGGCCATCGTCGGCCTCGCCGCCACCTACGAGGAGATGCTCAACCACCGTGAGGCCGTCCGGATGTGGCAGCGCTACGCGAAGATGGACCTCCCGCCTCGTGAGCGTGAGGAGGCGGCCGAGTTGCTGCGCACCGCGCAGGACTTGTTCGTGCGCGAATGGGAGATAGCCGAGAACCCGGCTGGCGGCGCGCCGAACGCGGCCTCTCGCGACGAGGAACGGGAATGGGGGCTGCAGTTCGCGCGCGAAATGGCCGCATCGGGCATTCCGCTGGTGCAGGACGCGCCGCTCGTGGCCTACGTCGCCGGGCTCTGCCAGCGCCTCGTTGCCGTCGCGAAGGGCTTCCCCCGGGAGTACGAGCTGTTCGTCCTCGACAGTCCCGCCGTCAACGCGCAGACCGTGCCCGGGTTCATCTTCGTGTACCGTGGCATCCTCGAGACCGTGCAGTCGGAGACGGAACTCGCCGGCGTGCTGGCGCACGAGCTGGCACACTCGATGGCGCGGCATGCGGGCAAGAGCGTCACGCGCGCGGCTCAGGACCAGCAGACGCTCGAGGCCCTGCAGCGGCAGGACAGTGCCCTCGCGCGGTTCCTGGCCCGACTCATGGCGCTCAGCAACCCAATCGGGCAGCTGGCGTTCAGCCGGGAGCAGGAATCGCAGGCCGATCGCATAGCCATCCACGTGCTCTGGGACGCCGGCTTCGACCCTCGGGGGCTGGCGAGTCTGTTCCGGCGGTTCGAGTCCATCGAGCCGTCCTCCCGCCGGTCGTGGGACTTGATGACCAAGACGCACCCGTTCTCGATTGACCGGATGAACGCGGTGAACGACTACGTCACCCTCTTCCCCGATCGCGCGTTCCCGTCCGGCGCGGCGGCACCATTCAGCGAGATGAAGGCACGCCTGGCTGCCCTGCCGCCACCTCCAACGCCGGCGCCGTCCACGGCTCCGGCTGCATCGGCCGACGCCGCCGGCGGCACGGTGCCGTTCACGCTCGACGACGCACCGTTTTCCGGCGAGATCCCCGCCACGTGGGTGGCCCGCAAGACCGAGAGCGGCACGATTGTGTTCGAGGGACGACCCGGCACCGAAGCGTACGAGGCCACGGTCGAGCTCGAGATCGCCTCGAAGGCCAGCCTGCCGGGGAGGTCGGCCGCGGATATCGCCGACGTCGTCTATCAAGGCACATCGTCGAAGCCGAACGCCCGCATGCAGCGGCCCGAGCCGCGCGGCGGCGCCTACACGCTCGGGGGCACCTACGAAGTCCAGGCGGGCCAGCGGGCCGTTCGCGTCCGGCACGTCTCGGTCATCGGCGAGTATCCAGGGTACTTCGTCATCCTGAGCTACTTCGCACCGGATTCGCTCTTCGACAAGTACGTGTCCGTCTTCCAGCAGATCGCCGAGAGCTTCCGGTACACCGGGCGCTGAGGGCAGCTACCGCTCGGGCCTGAGGGTCACGACCGTGTAGCGATCCGCCGGGAAGTACTTGCGGAACGCGTCGCGCAGCACGTCCGGTGTAAGCGTCCCGATGCGGTCCGCACGGCGGGCGATGCCCGTGGCGTCCCACCCGAGCAGGTGGGTCGTCTGCAGGGAGTTCAGCCAGTACTGGTTCTGCCGCAGCGACGTCTCGAGATCCCGGCGTTCGAGCTCCTGGACCGTCCGCACGTCGTCGGCCGACGGCCCCTCCCGCCTGAGCCGCTCGACCTCTGTCAGCACGGCCGTCGTGAGCGTCTCGACGTTCTCGGGGGCCGAGCCGAACTGGATGACGATGGCGCCGTCGTTCTTCATCGGCATGGCGCTCTGGTATGCGACGCTGACGCCGTAGGTGCCGCCGAGCTGCTCGCGGAGGATGTCGCGCAGGCGGATGCCGGCCACCGAGGCGGCGGCGCGGGCGCGGTGCATCTCGATTTCGTCGAGGCCCGTGTCGGCGAAGAACGACATGACCGTCTGGCTTGCCGGCTCCCGGCCCTTGCGCACCTCCTCGCGCACGATACCGGTCGGAAACCGGACGCCGACGTCGCGAAAGGCAGACGCGCGCGAGCCGGTGGACGGCAGGGACGCGACCCACCGCTCGACGAGCGGCACGACCTCGTCGACGGCAAACGCGCCGACGATGAAGAACGTGAAGTCGGCGGCGTTGGCGAAGCGCGCGGCGTAGAAGCGCCGCATGACGTCGAGGTCCAGCGCCTCGATGTCCTGCAGGGTCAGCGCCTTCGCCGTGTAGTGGTTCGACGTGTTGACGAGCGCGACCTTCTCGGCGAACACGAACTCCGGGTTCTCGGTCTGGTTGGCCAGCATGCCGGCATAGCGCCGCTTGAGCAGGCCGAGGGCGTCCGGCTCGAGGTTGGGGGCAGTGAAGACCAGGAAGGCGAGTGTGAGCGCGGTCTCGAGGTCGCGTGGCGTCGCAGAGCCGCGGACGCCGTGGGTGTAGAGGTCGATGTCCGGCTGCGCCTGCGCAATCGACCCTGCCAGCAGCCGCGACAGCTCCACCGGATTGTGTCCGCCCAGCCCGCCCGTGCCCACGAGCGCCCCGACGAGCGAGGCGTCCGGGAAGTCGTCCCGACTGGCGAGGGACGTCCCGCCTGGCGCGTAGGCGCTGAAGAGCACCTGATCGTTCTTGAAGCCGGTCGGCTTGAGCCAGACCTCGGCGCCGTTGGACAGCGACAGCACCGTCACGCCGATAACGTCGATCGTCCGTCGGGCAGTGACCCGGCCCGGCGCTGGCGGTCGTTCGACGAGCGCGCGGCCCGACGCGGCATCGCGCCAGGGCTCCACCGCCGCCGCCGCCGCCCGCGCCATGGTGTCCCGCAGCGCGACGTCGGTCGGCGCGGGCACCGTCGCGGATTCCGGCGCCACCGCCAGCACGACACGATTGTCGTCGTGCACGAGCTGGCGCGCGGCCGCCAACGCTTCGGCTGGCGTGACGGTCGGGAGATACCCTGACGCAATCCGGTACTCGAACTCGATGCCCGGAATAGGTTCCTGCTCGAGGAACGCCCGGGTGTATTCCGCCGCGAGCGTCCGGCTCTCCGCGGTGTCGCGCTCCTTGAAGCCGCGCTCGAAGCTCGCGAGCAGCTGCGCGCGGGCGGTGGCCAGCTCGGACTCCCAGAACCCGAACTCGCGCATCCGACGGGCTTCGACGACGAGCGCCGTCAGGCCCTCGGCGATCCGCCCGGGCTGAACAGCCGCGCCCATCTGGAAGACCTCGACGGGCCGCACCAGGCCGCCGCCACCCGCGCTGGCGCCCAGGAACGGCGTGTCCGCCCGGCGGGCGATCTCCCGCAGACGGAGGTTGAGCATTGTCGATGCGAGCTGCCGCACGAGGGACTGGCGATAGTCGGCGACCGTGACCTGGGCCTCGGCCGCCCGCTTCCACGCCACCGTGACGGTCCACCCCTGCGCCTCGGGATCGGTGGCGCTGCTGTAGAGCGTCTCCTGGTGCGACGGCACGGTGCGCGCCACATCGGGCGCCGGCGACGTCGGGCGGGGGATCCCGCCGAAGCGCTCCTCCACCAGCCGGACGGCGACCGCGGGGTCGATGTCGCCGACCACGACAACGGCCATGAGATCGGGGCGATACCACGTGGCGTAGAAGTCGACCAGCCGCTGTCGAGGAAACGACTTCAGAATCTCGAGCGTGCCAATCGGCAGACGATCCGCGTAGCGGGATCCCCGCAGCAGCACCGGCAGCTGCCGATCGACGAGCCGCGACCCCGCACCGAGCCGCCCGCGCCACTCCTCGATGACGACCCCCCTTTCCTTCTCGATCTCCTCCGGCAGGAGCGACATGCCCGCGGCGAAGTCCGACAGGGCGAGGAGGCCACGCTCGACGTAGCCTTCGCGGTCGGTCGGCACGTCGAGCATGTAGATGGTCTCGTCGAACGACGTCGAGGCGTTGACGTGCGGCCCGAACCGGGCGCCGATCGACTCCAGGAACGCGACGAGCTCGCCCGGCCTGAAGTGCTCGGTGCCATTGAACGCCATGTGCTCGAGGAAGTGCGCGAGGCCGCGCTGGTCGTCCGCTTCCTGCACCGAGCCCACGTCGACGGCCAGCCGGAGCGAGACGCGACTGGCCGGGCGGCCGTTCTGGCGCACGTAGTAGCGCAGGCCGTTGCCCAGCGTGCCCGTGCGCACCGCGGGATCGACGGGCAGGACCTGATCGAGCGGCGGCACCTGGCTCGCCGGCGGCGTTGCCGACTGCGCGGCGGGGAGACCGGCGACGATGGCGACGGCGAGCGCCGTCACACCGGCAAGACGGAAGCGAGCGGGCATGGCCTTAGTATGGTCTCATGCGCCTGCGCATCAAACGCCTGGATCCATCCGTCCCGCTGCCCGCCCCGGCCACCGGCGGCGCCGCTGGCTTCGACCTGGCCGCCGCTGAGGACGTCGAGATCCCGCCGGGCGCCATCCGCCTGGTCGGCACGGGCCTCGTCATGGCGATCCCGAGCGGGTACTTCCTGGGCATCTTCGCGCGCAGCAGCACCCCGCTCAAGCGCGGCCTGGTCGTCGCCAACGGCGTCGGCGTGCTCGACCCCGACTACTGCGGCCCGACCGACGAGGTGAAGGTGCAGCTGCTCAACGTGACGGGCGCGCCGGTGCTGGTGCGGCGCGGAGACCGGCTGGCGCAGGGCATCGTGCTGCCGGCGCCGCGGGTCGAGTGGGACGAGGTCGACGAGATCGAGGGGGCCGCGCGGGGCGGCTTCGGTTCGACAGGCGCCTGAATCCGCCGGGGACGACGAGGCTGGCGGTGGACCCGCGCAAGATCATCCACGTCGACATGGACGCCTTCTACGCGTCGGTCGAGCAGCGCGACAACCCCGCGCTGCGCGGCCAGCCGGTCGCGGTCGGCGGCGACCCGGCCCAGCGCGGCGTGGTAGCGGCGGCCAGCTACGAGGCGCGCCGCTTCGGCGTCCGCTCCGCGATGCCGATGGCCCGGGCCGTGCGCCTCTGCCCGGGCCTCGTCATCGTGCGCCCGGACTTCTCGAAGTACCGCGCGGTCTCGCAGCAGGTGTTCGCGATCTTCCGCGACGTGACGCCGCTCGTGGAGGGCCTCTCGCTCGACGAGGCGTACCTCGACGTCACCGAGAACGCATGGGGCGAGCCGCTCGGCGTGACCGTGGCCCGTCGCATCAAGGAGCGGATCCGCGCAGAGACCGGGTTGACGGCTTCGGCGGGCGTCGCGCCGAACAAGTTCCTCGCGAAGATCGCGTCCGGCTGGCAGAAGCCGGACGGCCTGACGGTCATCGCGCCCGAGCGCGTCGAGCGGTTCCTCGCCGACCTGCCCGTCGACGCGCTCTGGGGCGTGGGCCCCGTGACGGCGGAGAAGCTGCGATCGCAGGGCGTCGCCACGCTCGCCGACGTCCGCGCGCGCCGGCTCGACGAGCTCCGCGCGGTCGTCGGAAGCCTCGCCGAGTGGCTCGTCGAGCTGGCCTACGGGCGCGATCCGCGGCCGGTCGAGCCCAACCGGCCGTCGAAATCGTCGGGGTCGGAGTGCACCTACGCCACCGACCTGGTGGAGATGCGCGAGATTCGCCGGGAGATCGACGAGATGGCGCGCGACGCCGCGGCGTGGCTCGCCCGCCGCGGGCTCGTGGCGCGCACCGTGGTCATCAAGGTCCGGTATCGCGACTTCACGACCGTCACGCGCAGCCACAGCGAGCTGCCGGCCACGCGCGACCCGGATCGGCTGGCGAGCCGGGCCCTGTCACTCCTCGACCGCACCGACGCCGGACGGGTGCCGGTGCGCCTGCTGGGGGTGAGCGTGCATAACCTCGTCGATCCCGACGCCGTGGTTGACGCGGGGGAACCCGTGCTCCCCTTCGACCGGGACCACTAGTCGGTTCGCGCTCAGGGCGCGACGACGCGCACCCGACGCAGTTCGATGCGGTCGACCGGCGTCTCGCCGTCGAGCGCCGCGGCCTCGATGCGCTCGACCACCTCCAGGCCGGATACCACGCGACCGAAGGCCGTGTACTTGCCGTCGAGCGCCGGCGCCGGGGCGGTGACGATGAAGAACGACGTGCTGGCCGTATCGGGCTCGGCCAGCCGCGCCATGGAGAGCACGCCCTTGTCGTGCACGGCGTCGTTGAACTCCGCCTTGAGCGTGCGGACGTAGCGCTGCTGGCGCTCGCCGAGCGGCGCGGTGCGGGTCGGCAAGTGGCCCGACTGGATCACGAACCCCTTGACCACGCGGTGCCACGCCATGCCGTCGTAGACGCCGGCCTGGGCCAGCCGCAGGAAGTTGCGGACGTGCTCCGGCGCCTTGTCGGGCCAGAACTCCACCGTGATGTCGCCCATCGACGTCTCGAGCACCGCCCGGTGGCGGGCCAGCGTCTCCACCCCCTCGGTCGAGAACGGTTCGGGCTCCTCCGCCGGCTTGTCACGGATGACGACCGAGCGGATCTCGATGCGCTCGAGCGGCGCGTTCCGATCGTCCACCGGCGCCTCGGAGATCGTCTGCGCCACCAGAATGCCCTCGACGACCCGCGCGAACACGGTGTACTGCCCGTCCAACGCGGGCTGATCGACGATGCAGATGAGGAACTGCGTGCCGGCGCTGTCGGGACGGTTCGGGATGAGCACCGCGGAGACGGCTCCGCGCGTGTGCTTCTCCGGATTGGGCTCGGGCTTCAGCCGGTTCAACCCGCCCGTGCCGTAGCGATCGACGGCCGCCGGATCCCGCGTGAGCGGGTCGCCGCCCTGGATGATGCCGTGCTTGATCAGGCGGTGGAACGACGTGCCGTTGTAATCGCCGTCGCGCGCCGTCTTGATGAAGTGCGCCACGTGCATCGGCGCCCGGTCGGCGAGCAGGTCCAGCACCATCGTGCCGGCAGCCGTCTCGATGACGGCCTGCTTGTTGGCAATCTCCTCTGGCGAGTAGGGATTGACGAACGGCGCAGGAGCCTGCGGCGCCGGGGGACGCGCCGGCCGCTGTGCGGCTGCCGCCACGCCCGAGACCGCCATCAGGAACATCACCGTCGCTGCCTGGATCGTCACGCCGACCTCCGACATCGATCGAGCCGGCCGATTCCGCGTGCAGGCGGAGGCCAGATCGGCCGCATCCACCGCGGCGGCGACAGCGGGTCGCCGCACGCGAAGGTGGTCGCCCCATCGGTCCCGACTGTACCACGCGGTCGCCGGGCCCCGAAACAGCCACGTGTCGGCCCGCGCGGCCGGCACCGCGCCGGCTCGTCGAGCCGCGTGGGCGAGCGACGGGCCGGTTCCAACAGATGAGCCCCGTGGCACCGGGCGCCACCCGCGGCGGATAGGGCCATCCGGGCACCGGAGTGCGAGGTCCGCCCGGGCGCCCGGTGAGGACACCCTGCACCAGCTTGACGGCGCAGAACAATGACCGACCTGCACCTTCCTGTTATGCTGTGTCAGTTCCGGCGCCCGGGGCTCGGTGGCCTGGACCGCCTGTTCCTTCTCGCATGTACGAGGAATACTACGGCTTCGTCCAGCCGCCCTTCAGCCTGACGCCGGACCCGCGATTCCTCTACCGCAGCGAATCTCACGATGTCGCGCTGCAGCAGGTGTGGCAGGCCATCCGGCGCAAGGAGGGCTTCATCGTCCTGACCGGCGACATCGGCACCGGCAAGACGACGCTGTGCCGGACGATCCTGGAGCAGTTCGATCCGACGACCTTCACGGCCCTCATTCTCAACCCGTTCCTGTCGGTCGAGGAGCTGCTGCGGGAGGTGCTCCTGCACTTCGGCGTCGCGTCGAAGGACGCGCTGCGAGCCGGGCGTCTGGCGGCGGCCAGCAAACACGAGCTGGTGCGCGTGCTCCACGACTTCCTGCTGTCGCTCGTGCCGCTGCACGGCAGCGCGGTCCTCATCATCGACGAGGCGCAGCACCTGTCGCCGGACGTGCTCGAGGAGATTCGCATTCTCTCGAACCTCGAAACGAACGAGCAGAAGCTGCTGCAGATCCTGCTCGTAGGCCAGCTCAACCTGCTGGACGTGCTGCACAACTCGCAGCTCCGGCAGCTCGACCAGCGCATTTCGATCCGGTGCCTGCTCAAGCCGCTCAACCGCCAAGAAGTCGAGGTGTACATCACGCACCGGCTGTGGGTGGCGCGCGGGTCCACGGCGGTCACCTTCACCCCGCGGGCGCTGGATCTCGTGCACGCCATCACGGGGGGCGTGCCGCGCATGATCAACCTGGTCTGCGACCGCGCCCTGATGGCGGCGTGCACCGCCAGAACCGACAAGATCACGGACGAGCACGTGCGCCAGGGCGCCGACGCACTGGGGCTGACGATCCCGAGAAGCGTGCAGCGCCGCGGCCAGATCCAGCGGGCGACGCGCCGCGCGGTGCGCGTGACCGTCCTGCTCGTGGCGATCGCGCTCCTCGCCGGCTCGGCCGCCTTCGTCGCGCTCGTCGGGAACCCGCTCAGTTTGTTCGGGGGCGATCTGCCGTCGCCCCCCGCGCCGGGCACCCGCGCGATGACCCAGCCGCTCGTGCCGCTTCCGCTCCCCGAGCCGGGCGCGGCCACCCTTGACCGTCCGCCCATGACCGACGGGCCGTATTCCGTGCTGGTCGGCAGCTACGCCGAGCCGCGCCAGGCCATCGCGGTCGAATCGATGCTGCGCGCGTTGAAAGCGCCGGTCTACGCCGTCGACGTGGAAACCGCCCCGAGGACGGTGGAGCGCCGGCTCCTGATCGGCAGGTTCGTGACGCAGGCCGACGCCACCACCGCGCTCGCGACGATCAGCCCGTCGTTCCCCGACGCGCGGATCATCCTGGGCCGCCAGGAAACGGCCCGCACCGTGCCCTAATCCTAGCAGCCTGATGAAACGCCCGCCGGCATTCGACCGGCGATCCATCCCCGCCGGCTGCGTAGCTCCTCCGTCGGATATCCACGGATATTCCTCAGTCGTCCCGCCTTGCCGTCGGGGCGTCTCGCCGGTCTCGGTGCTCGCCGGGCGTTTCACCACGGGCTGTTACACCCACGAGCTGATCTCGTCCAGGCCCTTCCTCGAGATGTCCGGTACCTGCGCATCGTCTGCGGGATAGCCGACGACCAGCAGCACGAACGGTCGCTCGTGCGCCGGTCGGCCGAGCGCCCGGTTGAGGAATCCCATGGGGCTCGGCGTGTGGGTGAGCGTCACGAGGCCCGCCTGGTGCAGCGAGGCGATAAGCAACCCGGTCGCGATGCCCACCGATTCGACGGCGTAGTAGTGCTTGATGACCGTGCCGTCGGGCGCAACGTCGTGAGCGCGGACGAAGACAGCGACGAGCCAGGGGGCGACCTCGAGGAACGGCTTGCTGGCGTCCGTGCCGAGCGGCGCGAGGGCCTCGAGCCAGGCCTTGGGCGCGCGGTGGGCGTAGAACTCGCGCTCCTCCGCCTCGGCCTCGGCCCGCAGCCGCCGGCGGAGCGCGGCGTTGTCGCGGCCGACGGCGGCGAAATGCCACGGCTGGAGATTGGCTCCGCTCGGCGCGGTGCCCGCCGTCCGGATGGCGTCCTCGATCACCCCGCGCGGCACCGGGCGATCGGAGAAGTCGCGGACGGTCCGCCGGCGCGCCATCAGCTCGTAGAAGGCCCGCGCGCGCGCGGCGACGTCTGCCTCGGGGACAGGGGTGTACTCGAGCTTTTTCAGCTTCAGCATCTGATGTGGGCTCTCGTCGATCAGCGCCGCTCGTGGTCGCGGACGCGGTACAGCTCCTTGAGCGCCTTGGCCATGGTCCGGCCCTGGCGCCGGCTGTCGATGCGTGCGCGGACGTCCTTGCGCGCCTCGAGAGCCTCGAGTTCCTCGTGCAGCTTCAGATAGCTCTGGTGGCGCTCGGGGGCAAGCTCGCCCGCATCGACGGCGGCTTTCACGGCACACCGCGGCTCGCCGGCATGGCGGCAGTCGGTGAAATGGCAGTGGATGGCGAGCCCGTCGATGTCGTCGAAGGCATCCTGCACCGCGCCGCCGACGTCCCAGAGCTGCAGCTCGCGCATGCCCGGCGTGTCGATGATGAGGCCGCCGTGCGGCAGAGAGATGAGCTGCCGGTGGCGCGTCGTGTGCCGCCCTCGCGAGTCCTTCGCCCGGACCTCGCGGGTCTGCTGGAGATCGCGGCCCGCGATGGCGTTGATGAGGGTCGACTTGCCCGCGCCGGACGACCCCAGCAGCGCGCCGGTGCGGCCGGCGGGCAGGGCTGAGACGATCGCCTCCAGGCCCAGGCGCGCGGTCGCGCTGGTGGCGTGCACCGGCACGCCCGGAGCCAGAGCGCGGATCTCGTCGAGCACGGCGTCGAGATCCGCCCGCAGATCGGCCTTGCTGAGGATGACGACCGGACGCGCCCCGCTGTCGCGCGCGAGCAGCAGGTACCGCTCGAGCCGCCGCGGGTTGTAGTCGCGGTCGAGCCCCATCACCAGGAACACGACGTCGATGTTTGCCGCGACGACCTGTTCTTCGGTGAGCGCGCCGGCCACCTTGCGCGAGAACTTCGACCGGCGAGGCAGTATCGCCTCGATGGTGGCATGGGCGTGCGGGACCGCCGGCACGCGGACGGCCACCCAGTCGCCAACCGCCGCGAGCTCATGACGGCCCTGGGCCTGGTGCCGGAGGCGGCCCGCATGCTCGGCCTTGAGCTCGCCGCGGGCCGAGACGAGGCGGTAGATGTGGTTGTATTCGATCGCCACGCGCGCGGGCTCGAGCCCGGCGCCCTCGTGGGGACGGAACACGTCGGCCCAGGAAGCGTCCCAGCCGAGCGTGGCAAGATCGACGTCCATGTGGTCGTAGGATAGCAGGAGGGGTGGAGGGGTGGAGGGGTGGAGGCTTGGAGGCTTGGAGGCGCCGGGCCTTGGGTTGTGAGGGATGAGTCAGCTCTCGCTGTTTGAGACCGAGGCGCCGGACGATGGGTATGCGAGCGAGGTGGAGGCGTCGCATGCCGAGGCACGCACCCTTGCGGCGGCGCTCCCGGCCACGCTGTACTTCGGCACGAGCTCGTGGAGCTTTCCCGGGTGGGCGGGCCTCGTCTACCGCGCGCGGCGCAGTGCGACGGCGCTCGCGCGCAACGGCCTGAGTGAGTACGCCCGGCATCCCCTGCTGCGCACCGTGGGCATCGATCGGAGCTACTACGCGCCGATTCCCGTCGACGACCTCCGGCACTACGCCGCGCAGCTGCCGCCAGGCTTCCGGTGCTGCGCGAAGGTGCCGGCCTCAGTGACCGCGTATGCGCATCGATCCGCCGGTCGTTCGGAGCTGAACCCGGGGTTTCTCTCGCTCGAACGCCTGCATGCCGATGTCCTGGAGCCTTTCGCGGTGGCGTTCCGCGATCACACGGGCCCGTTCATCCTCGAGTTCCCGCCTTTTCCCCGCGACCTGTCGCTCGAACCCGCGGCCTTCGCGGACCGCCTCGGCCGGTTTCTGGCTGGCGTGCCGCGCGACTTCGAGTACGCCGTGGAGATCAGAGACCGGCGGCTGCTGACCTCCGCGTATCTGGCGGTGATCCGCGAGCACGGCGTGGCCCACACCTTCAACTACTGGAGCGCCATGCCCATGCCGGCGGAACAGGCCGAAGTAGTCGCGCCGGAGCAGATGCCGTTCGCGGTGGTGCGGCTGCTCCTGCGGCCCGGCACGTGGTACGAGGACCAGCGCGATCGATTTCAGCCGTTCAACCGGCTGGTCGAGCCGGATGAGGCCATGCGGGCGGACGTGGTCGACGTCGTCGGGCGCGCCCTCAGGCGGGGCGGCCGTGCATACGTGCTCGTGAACAACAAAGCGGAGGGCAGCTCGCCGCTGACTGTGATGGCGCTGGCGCGCCGCCTGGCCGCCGCGCTCTGAGCGTCAGCCGAGCGCGTCGAGCCACGCGCCGGCGCGCACGCTGAACTCCGGGGTCCAGACGTGCCCGGCCTCGAACACCTCCACGGCGGTCGCGACCCCGGACCGCCGAAGAATCTGCAGGTCGGCCTCGGCTTTGGCCTCGGTGTACCACGCGTCACCGGTCCCGCGCCCGATCAGCACGGGCGGCAGCCGGGCGGCTGTCGGCACCACGTCCGGTGGCACGTCGCCGGCCAGCGCCACGATGCCGTCGCAGCCCTCAACGGCCGCCGCGGTCCGGTAGGCCATCGCGACGCCCTGGGAGAAGCCGGCCAGCACGAGCGGCCTTCGGACCGGATAGCGGCGCGTGACGGCCTCGAGCACCGCAGAGACGTAGGCGATGTTGTCGGCGATGGCGTGCTCGCGGTCCTCGCGGGTCATCCACCCGGCCACGATGCCATCCTGGCGCGTGTAGAAGCGGTTGAGGCCCTGCACGCTGACCATCAGCCAGGGGCGCCCGCCCACGACGGCTCGCAGCGCCTCGAGGTGCACGGCGGCGTTCTCGCCGTAGCCGTGAAAGCCCACAATCCAGGGCCACGGGCCGCCCGCCGGCGGCGCTTCGACGAGATACCGTCCGTGCGTGCGCGCCTCGATGGTGTGAACCTCCGCCATGCAGGCATTATCATGCCTCCCATGGGTACCTGGATGTGGCGGCTCGCGCTCGGCGCGTCGGCACTCGGGGCGCTGCTCGTGGCGGCGGCCGGCCCGGGCTACCGCCTGTCGGCGTGGAGCCTGTCGACGGCCTTTGCGCTCCTCCTGTGGGGCGCCGGCGTC
>JBFMCA010000056.1:0-27253 GCA_040754955.1 Acidobacteriota bacterium
AATGACGAATGACGAATGACGAATGACGAAGGGCGAAGGGCGAAGGGCGAAGGGCGAAGTAGGGCCGGGCGCCGAGGGGCGGGAGGCTAGAATGGACTCGGCACTGCCCCTTTCGTCATTCGTCATTCGCCATTCGCCATTCGTCATTTGTCCATGCCCATCCGTACAGAGCTTCGCCCCATGATTCGCCTGGCCGTTCCCGTCATCGCGGCGGAGCTGGGCTGGATGCTCATGGGCGTCGTCGATACCGTCATGGTGGGGCCGCTCGGGCCGGCGGCCATCGGGGCTGCGGGCATCGGCACCTCGCTGCACATGGCGTTTGCCATCTTCGGCATGGGCGTGCTGCTGGGCCTCGACACCCTGGTGTCCCAGGCCTTCGGCGCGCGGGCCATCGCCGAATGCCACCGCTGGCTCTTCCACGGCGTCGCGCTCGCGCTCCTGCTCGTCGTGCCGCTCGTGGCGGTCTGCTTCGTCGTGCTCCTGCTGATTCCGTGGATGGGCTTTCATCCGCAAGTCATGCCGCTCCTGCAGGGCTACTTCGCCGTGGTGCTGTGGAGCTCGCCGCTGCTGCTCCTGTACGCGGCGTTCCGCCGCTACCTGCAGGGCATGCACATCGTGACGCCGGTGATGGTCGCGCTCGTCACCGCCAACATCGTCAACGCGCTCTGCAACTGGGCGTTCATCTACGGCAAGCTCGGCTTCCCCGCGATGGGCGTGGCGGGCGCCGCCTGGGCGACCAACGTGTCCCGCCTCTACATGGCCGCGGTGCTCCTCGGCGCCATCGTGTACTACGACCGGTGGCGGGGCAGCGACCTGCAGGGCACCACGCGCCGGCTCGAGTGGACGCGCCTGAGGCGCCTCGTCGACCTCGGCCTGCCGGCGGCCAGCACCATCACGCTCGAGGTCGGGGTGTTCGCCTCGGCGACTGCCTTGGCGGGCATGCTCGATCCCGTGTCGAGCGCGTCGCACCAGATTGCGCTGAACATCGCAGCCATGGCGTTCATGATCCCGCTGGGCCTGGCCTCGGCCGGCGCCGTCCGGGTCGGACACGCCGTCGGCGCCGGCGACCCGCGGCGCGCCGCGGGCGCGGGATGGTCGGCCATCGCGCTCGGCGTGGGCTTCATGGCGCTTGCGGCCCTCACCTTCATCGCCATCCCGCGGGTCCTCATCGGGCTCTTCTCCACCGACGCCGCGGTGCTGACGGTCGGCTCGTCGCTCCTCTTCGTCGCGGCCGTCTTTCAACTGTTCGATGGCCTCCAGGGCGTCGCCACCGGCGTCCTGCGCGGCCTCGGCGACACGCGGACCGCGATGGTGACCAACCTGGCCGGCCACTGGATCATCGGCCTGCCCGTCGGCTACACGCTCTGCTTCATCCTCGGCTTCGGCGTCTGGGGGCTCTGGGTGGGCCTCTCGACGGGGCTCATCGTGGTGGGGGCGGTGCTGTTGTGGGTCTGGCAGAAGCGGATCGCCAGGCTTCAGACGGTCCCAGGCTGACGCCCGTCGCCCGCAACCCTTGCGCTGCGGCTCGAACAGGAGCAGAATCCTCCGGCACGGACTGCGGTCGCTCCGGCCAGTTTGGCCGCCCCCCGGGACCGACGGTCCTTTCCCGTTCCCTGTCAGGGGGCCTCATGAGCGCCCGCATTCGCCTCGCGCGCAGCATCCGTCTCGCCGTCATCCTCGCCGCGGCCGCGGCACCCTCGCTCGCCGCCGGCCAGACCATCACCGTGACCCCTGCGAACGTGGGCGCCGGCTGGTCGAGAGCGGACACGCGAAGTCCAGGCGTCGTCGCCTTCGAAGCGGGCAACGCGCCCCCCGGCGGCGGAACCGGCAGCCTAACCCTGTCGACGCCCAGGTTCGACCCCACACCGGCATTTGCCGGACCGGGGTCAGGTGGCGCGAAGGGCCAGTTGCTGACCACCGCCCATTCCGGCGTGGCGCTGGCCGACATTACAGGGCTTAGCTACCACACCTACCGCTACTACAGCGCCTCGCCGGTGGTGCTGCCGTCGCTCAACCTCCGCGTCGACCGCGACGGCGACGACGTGGTCGACACGTATGTCGTCTACGAACCGTATCTGCAGGTGCCGACACCGGTCATCGCGACCGCCGTGTGGCAGCAGTGGGATGCCTACAACGGGGGGACCGCGCGGTGGTGGGTGTCGCATCCGATTGGCGGTCTCTGCAGCCAGGGCGCGCCGTGCACGTGGAACACGTTTGTGTCGAACTACCCCGGCGCGCGCATCCTCGAGGACCCGGACGCCCCGGTCAACAGCGGATCGGCTCCCACACCCCTGCTGCACGGCTCGCTCGGCGTCAACCAGGGCAGCGGCAACGCCGACACACACTCGGCCGTCGACCTGCTGTCGATCTCCGTGCTGGGCCAGACGGTGACTTACGACTTCGAACCAGCGGCGCCGACCATCGTCAGGGTCACCCCGACGGGGCCCCACGGGTGGTTCTTCGCGCAGGAGACGGCGACGGGCTCGGGCACCTTCGTGAACGGACCGGGAACACCGCCGATGGGCGCCGGCTCCGCGGAGCTCGTCGTCAACGGCACCGGGGGTGAGCTGCTCGGCGTTCAGGCCCTCGGCGGCACGCCGCTCGCGCACATCACCAGGCTGGAGTACTGGACCTATCGGTCGGTTGGCGACGCAGTGCTCGCTCCCTCGCTCCAGTTCAACGTCGACTACGACTTCCTGGACGGCAACTCGGGCTGGCAGGGCCGCCTCGTCTTCGAGCCGTACGTCATGCAACCCGCACCGACTGTGCTCGACCACGCGTGGCAGCCGTGGCAGGCGACCTCGCCACGATTCGTCGGAGGCGCCTTCAGCCCGGTCAAGGGCCGCTGGTGGGCTACCGGCGCTCCGGGCAACGGCGTGTGCCGTCAGTCCGCTCCGTGCAGCTGGGACTACGTGCTCCGCCGGTGGCCTCGCATCAACATCAACGGCAACCCGCTGCTGACCGGCCTCGGATTCAAGGCGGGCGGCGGCTGGTCGTCCGGTTTCGCCGGCAACGTGGACGCCTTCACGATCGCGGTTCACGGCGCCGACACCACGTTCGACTTCGAGCTGGCCGTCGACACCGACGGCGATGGCGTGCTCGACGACGTCGATAACTGCCCGGCCGTGGCGAATGCCGACCAGGCGGATTACGACAACGACGGGATTGGCGATGCCTGCGACGACAGCGACCTTGATGGCGTGGTCGACGCCGCCGACAACTGCCGCGAGACGCCCAACGCCGATCAGGCGGACCTCGATCTGGATGGCATCGGCGACGCGTGCGACGCGTGCGCATCGGTGAACGACCATGCCGTGGCGGCCATTCGTGCTCTCCTCGACACGGTCGAAGGGCTCAACCTTCGCAAAGGGAAGGAGCACCGGCTCACGCACGACCTGGACAAGGCGCTCCGGGAGGCGGCAAACTGCGACCGCGCCGGCGTCTGCAGGCGGATGGACAAGTTCCTGAAGGACGTCTCCGCCAAGGGGATGGCCAGGCACCTGACGGCGGCGGAAGCTGGGACGCTGACCTCGATGGCGCTGGCCATCAAGGCGCTGCTGGGGTGCCCGTAGCTCGCGTCCCGCGGGAGCCTCGAAGGGCGGCCCACGTGGCCGCCCTTCGTTCGTACCGCCGCATGGCAAGCGCGCGCCCAGCGGCAACCGGCTAGAATCAGCCCCTTGATGTCGCCCGACCGCCAGTGTCCCCGCTGCGCCGCCGCGCTCGACCCGCAGGCCGCGGTGTGCCCCACGTGCGGCGCGGCGTCCGGCGCGGACGAGGTCACGCGTCTGCCGGGCGGGACCGGGGAGAGCCAGGCGGAGACGATGCCGCCGGCGGCCCGGACGTCGCGCTCCGAAACGCCGCGCTCGGGCACGGCTTCCGGCTGGCTGAGTTCGTCGGATGCCATCTCACACGGCCGCTTCGCTCCCGGCACCGTCCTCGGCGGCCGCTACCGCATCGTCGAGCGGCTCGGCCAGGGCGGCATGGGCGAGGTGTTCCGCGCCGACGACCTCAAGCTGGGCCAGGCCGTCGCGCTGAAGTTCGTGCCGCCGGAGCTCGGCCACGATCCCGCCCGGCTCATGCAGCTGCACAGCGAAGTCCGGATGGCGCGGCAGGTGGCGCACCCCAACGTCTGCCGCGTCTACGACATCGACGAGGTGGACGGGCACACGTTCCTGTCGATGGAGTACGTCGACGGCGAGAACCTGGCGTCGCTGCTGCGGCGCATCGGCCGCGTGCCGGAGGAGCGGGCCGTCGCCATCGCGCGGCAGATCTGCGCCGGCGTCGGCGCCGCGCACGAGCGCGGCGTCATCCATCGGGACCTCAAGCCCGCCAACGTGATGATCGACGGCGCCGGCCAGGTGCGCGTGGCCGATTTCGGACTCGCCGGCGTCGCGGGCGAGGCACTCCGCGCGGGGACGCCGGCCTACATGGCGCCTGAGCAGCTGGCAGGCGGCGAGGTCACGGCGCAGAGCGACGTCTACGCCATCGGACTGGTGCTCTACGAGCTCTTCACCGGCCGCCGGGCCCTGGATGCCGCGAACGTCGCCGAGCTGGTCCAGCTCCACGATCGGGACGACATCGCCCCGCCGTCGTCGCTCGTCAGCAACCTGAGCCCTGAGGTGGACCGCGCCGTCATGCGGTGCCTCCAGCGCGACCCGCGGCGGCGGCCGCCGTCGGCGCGGGCGGTCGCAGCGGCGTTGCCTGGCGGCGATCCGCTGGCCGCGGCGCTGGCCGCGGGAGAGACGCCGTCGCCCGAGATGGTGGCAGCCGCGGGCACGAGCGGCGTCATCTCGGCGCGCGCGGCCGTGGCGGGACTGGGATTGGTTGCGGCCATCCTGCTGGCGCTGACGCTGGCCTACCAGCAGGTGATGCTCGTCAACCAGGTGCCGCTCGACCGGTCGCCAGACGTGCTGGCCGATCGCGCGCAGACCCTGCTGCAGGACCTCGGCTATCCGCCGACGGATCGCTCGGTGGCCTGGGGACTCGGGCTGTCACCGATCGATCACCTGCAGTACCTCGCCGACGCGTCGGCATCGCCCGATCGCTGGGCGTCGCTCCGGCACCCGTGGCCGGCGCCCGTGTTCTTCTGGTATCGCACCAGCCCGCGACTCCTGGCACCGCTTGGATCCGATCTCACCGTGGCCGCAGCCAACCCACCGTTGAGCTTCTCGGGACAGGTCACGCTGCTGACCGATCCCGCCGGCCGCCTTGCCGAGCTGCACGTCATGCCGCCGCAGGTGGATGCGGACGTCCCATCAGGTGGCGAGACCGACTGGGCCACGGTGTTCCGCGCGGCGGGGCTGTCGATCGACGCGTTCGCGGCGGTGACACCCGAGTGGGTGCCGCGGGTCTTCGCCGACGAGCGGCGAGCCTGGACCGGGAGCCATCCCGACGCGGGTCTGCCGATCCGCATCGAGGCCGGCGCCTATCGCGGCCGGCTCGTGCACTTCGTCATCGTGGCGCCCTGGTCGCGCCCGACGCGGCAGCAGCCCGCCGCGGCCTCCACGTTCGACGCGGCCATCTCCGCGCTGGCCGGGCTCATCATGCCCGCGCTCATGGTGGGCGCGGCTGTGCTCGCCCGCCGCAATCTCCGTCTCAACCGCGGCGATCGGCGCGGGGCGCTCGAAGCCGCGGCCGCCATGTTCCTGCTGCAGTTCGGCGGCTGGGCGCTCGTCGCCACGCACGTACCCGATGTCAACCTCGAGGTCGGGCGCACCTTCGACGCCATCGGCGGCGCCCTCTTCTCGGCCGCTGTCCTCTGGCTCGCCTACCTCGGCCTCGAACCGTTCGTGCGGCGCACCTTCCCCGACACGCTCATCGGGTGGAGTCGCCTGACGATGGGACAGTGGCGCGATCCGCGGGTGGGCCGGGACGTGCTCATCGGCATTCTGGTGGGGCTCGCGATGACGCTGGCCTTCGCGGTGCACAACCTGCTCCCGCCCCTGGCGGGCCAGCCGCCGCCGATGCCGATCACGCGCACGCTGACGGCGTTTCAGGGCTTCCGCGAGACCATCGGGCTCACGCTCTTCCAGCTCGCCAACGCGCTGCAGTCGGCCATGATCGGCACGACGGGCCTCGTGCTGCTGCTCCTGTGGCTGAAGCGGGTGTGGCTCGCCGCGGCGGCGGCGGTGGTGGCGTTCACGCCGGTGGTGCTGGCCGGCATGTTCATGCCGGGCACGCCGACGCTCGACCTGGTGATGGGCGGCATCATCACGGCGCTCTTCGTCACCGTGATCCTCAGGTTCGGCCTGCTGGCGAGCGCCGCCGCGCTGGCCACGCACTTCGTGCTCCTCGGCGCGCCGCTGACCACCGACCTGGGATCGTGGCGCGGCGGCGCCACCATCTGGGCCGCGCTGCTCATCGGCGGCACCGCGGCCGCGGCGGTCACGGCGGCTCAAAAGGAATGACGAAGAGCGAATGGCGCATGACGAAAAGAACCTCCGTAATTCCCTTTCGTCATTCGCCATTCGTTCTTCGCCATTCTGCCTAAGGCACCACATTCACCGTGATCACCTCGCAGAGCCCGGCGATGGTGACGTGGCGGTCGTCGCCGGCTTGCACGGCGATGCGGTGCTGGCCGGGCGCGAGCGACATCTCGATGACGTTCTTGCCGTCGCCGAAGTGAATCCACGGGTCGGCCTTCGGGATCACCGTGCCGGGCGGCAGGCAGTCGGTGTCGGTGCCGAGGTGGTAGTGGATGGTCCCGGGGCGCACCTGCTCGGGTGTCAGCTCGCCGGGCGGCACGGCGGCGACGGTCACGCCTTCGCTGCCGAACTCGACGGTCGACATCGGCTTGATCGTGTCGCCGTCCTTCGGGGTCACGAAGAACACCCGCGGCGTGGCGGCCGGCGCGCTGGCGGCGGGTGCGGCGGCCGGTTCGCTCGTGGCGGCCGGCGGCTGGGGACTGCTGCATGCGGCCACGGCAAGCGCCAACGCGGCTCCGGCCACACCTGTCACGAATCGGGTACTCATTGCGGCTCCTTTGTGCTGGTGACGTGCACCGCGGATTATAGCCTCACCGGCCCGCCTTCCCACCGGCGGCGCGCTGTTGATACGATGGCCGCCCGGTGATTCTCCGCGCTCTGGTCTCCGTCGTCCGTGTCGCCACCTCGACCGACCACAAGGTCATCGGCCTCCTGTACGGCTTCACCAGCCTGACGTTCCTGCTCATCGGGTTCCTGCTCGTGCTGCTCATCCGCTGGCAGCACGCCTTCGCCGGCCAGCCGCTGCCGCTCGTCGGGGGCCTGCTCGGCGAGAACGCGCCGGGCGGCATCATGCTCCCGGAGTTCTACAACCAGCTCGGCGCCATGCACGGCACCATCATGGTGTTCCTCGGCGTCGTGCCCCTCGCGGTGGGCGCGTTCGGCAACTACGTGCTGCCGCTGCAGGTGGGCGCGCCCGACATGGCGTTTCCCCGGCTCAATCTGCTGAGCTACTGGCTCTATCTCGCCGGCGGCCTCGTCATGCTCGTCAGCTTCTTCATGCCGGGCGGCGCGGCGAGCTCGGGGTGGACCTCGTATGCGCCCCTCGCGGTCATCGCCCAGGACGGGCAGACCTACTGGCTGGCCGGGATGCTGCTGGTCATCCTCTCGTCGCTGCTCGGCGCGATGAACTTCATCACGACGACCGTGCAGCTCAGGGCCCCGGGCCTCACGTGGCTGCGCCTGCCCTTCTTCGTCTGGGCGCAGCTCATCACCGCGTTCCTGCTGCTGCTGGCCTTCCCGGCGCTCCAGGCCGCGGCCATCCTGCAGGGCATGGACCGCCTGGTCGAGACGAGCTTCTTCATGCCGAGCGGCCTCGTCGTCGGCGGCCAGATCGTCGAGCGCGCCGGCGGCGGGAGCGCCCTGCTCTGGCAGCACCTGTTCTGGTTCCTCGCGCACCCCGAGGTGTACGTGCTCGTGCTGCCGGCGCTGGGCATCATCGCGGAGATCATCGCCAACAACACGCGCAAGCCGCTGTGGGGCTACCGGCTGATGGTCTACTCGCTCTTCGTGCTGGGGTTCCTCTCGTTCATCGTGTGGGCCCACCACATGTTCCTCACCGGCATGGGCACCACCATCAGCGCGTTCTTCCAGGCGACGACGATGATCATCTCGATTCCGTCGGTGGTCATCCTGAGCGCGCTCATCCTGTCGCTGCACGGCGGGTCGATCCGGTTCAACACGCCCATGCTCTTCGCGCTGGCGTTTCTGCCCATGTTCGGCATCGGCGGTCTCACGGGCCTGCCGCTCGGCCTGGCGACCACCGACATCCCGCTGCACGACACCAACTACGTCATCGCGCACTTCCACTACCTGGTGGCGCCCGGGACCATCTTCGCGCTCTTCGCGGGCATCTACTACTGGTACCCGAAGATCACCGGCCGCCTGATGCACGAAGGGCTCGGCCTCGTGCACTTCTTCGGGTCGCTCGTCTGCATGAACCTCATCTTCATGCCCATGTTCGCGCAAGGGCTCGCGGGCGTGAACCGGCGCCTCTGGGACGCTGGCGCCATCTACACGCACGCGCAGGAGACGCTCTACCTCAACGTCCCGATGGCGTGGGCGGCCATCGCGCTGGCCGTCTTCCAGATCCCCTTCATCGTCAACCTCTTCGCGAGCCTGCGCCTGGGCCGGCCGGCCGGCGACAACCCGTGGGAGGCGACGACGCTCGAGTGGGCGACGCCGACACCGCCGCTGGCGCACGGCAACTTCGCGCGGCCGCCGCGCGCGTACCGGCCGCCGTACGAGTACAGCGTGCCCGGCGCGCCCGCCGACTACACGCCGCAGGGCGAGGAAGGAGCCTGACGGGCGTGGAGATTCCCTATACCGCCGAGATCCGGCCCGACACCGGGCTCACCAACCCGAAGCTGGGGATCTGGCTGTTCCTCGCGTCCGAGGTGATGCTGTTCGGATCGCTGTTCGCGTCCTACGTGCTGCTGCGCATCGGTGCGCCGTCGTGGCCGGTGCAGTCGGCGGTGCTCAGCGTGCCGCTGGCCACGCTCAACACCGTCATCCTCATCGCCTCGTCGGCGACCATGGTCCTGGCGCTCGCGGCGCTCAGGCGGCGGAGCCTGCCGGGCTACCGGCTCTACATGGGCCTGACCATCCTCGGCGGGCTGCTCTTCCTCGTCGTCAAGGCTGTCGAGTACGGCGACAAGGTCTCGGCCGGCCTCCTGCCCTCGACCAGCAACTTCCTGGGGATGTACTTCACGCTGACGGGGCTGCACGCGCTGCACGTCGTCGCGGGCCTGGTGGTGAACCTGTTCCTCTGGCTGCCGGGTGCCGCCATGTGGCGCACCGAGCCCGCGCGGTTCGCCGGACGGGTGGAAGTCGCCGGCATCTACTGGCACTTCGTGGATCTGGTGTGGATCTTCCTGTTCCCTGTGCTCTACTTGCTGTAGCGCGATGACGAGGGACACCGCCGGCGGCGTGCGCGCGTATCTCGTGGTGTTCGGGGCGCTGCTCGCGCTCACGGTGGCCACGGTGGGCGCCGCGTCGCTGCACATGGCGAGCGCGCGGGCCGTTACCGTCGGCCTGGCCATTGCCTGCGTCAAGGCGTCGCTCGTGGCGCTCTACTTCATGCACCTGCGGCACGAGCGGGCCCTGGTGCCCGCCATGCTGGCGCTCACCGGCGTCATCTTCGCCGGGCTCATCGCGCTGACGCTGGCCTCGGAAGCCGGCCACATGCCCGGCACGCGGTTCGCGCCGGCATTCGACGTCACGGAGGAAGCTCGATAATGGCGTGCCCTGTCTGCTTCGGCGGCGACGACCAGACCGTCCAGGCCAGCCTGACGGCCGGCATCGGCGTGCTCGTGACGATCACGCTGGTCGTGCTGGGCTTCATCGCCCGCTTCATCGTTCAGCTCGCGCGGCGATCGCGCAACGCGGCGCACCTGGTGGGCGCACCCGCCGGACAGGACGCGCGCGGATGATCGAGTGGCTGGGCATGCCCGTCGCCGCCTCGGCCGAGGCGGCCGACGTCGACCGCATCATGGCCCTCGTGCACTGGCTGATGCTGGTGCTCTTCGTGGGCTGGAGCACGTTCTTCGTCTACGTGCTCGTGCGCTTCCGCCGCAGCCGCCAGCCCGTGGCGAACTACCACGGCGCCCGGGCGCGGTGGGCGTCGTGGGTCGAGGGCGGCGTGCTCGCGGCCGAGATCGTGCTCCTGGCGTTCTTCTCCATCCCGGTGTGGAGCGCGCGGGTCGACGCGTTGCCCGCGGAGCGCGAGAGCACGGTCGTTCGCGTCGTCGCCGAGCAGTTCGCCTGGAACGTGCACTACCCCGGCGCCGACGGCGTCTTCGGGCGCACCGACATCCGGCTGGTGAACCCCGACAACCCGCTCGGCCTCGATCGCCGCGACCCGGCGGCCGTGGACGACATCACCACCATCAACCGGCTGAACCTGCCGGTTGGCAAGCCGGTGATCGTGCACCTGTCCACCAAGGACGTCATCCACAGCTTCGCGCTGCCGCAGATGCGCATCAAGCTGGACGCGACGCCCGGGCTGGTTCAGCCCGTGTGGTTCACACCGACCGTGACGGGCGAGTGGGACATCCCGTGCTCGCAGCTCTGCGGGCTCGGGCACTTCCGGATGCGCGGCGTGTACGCCGTGCTGCCGCCCGCCGAGTTCGACGCCTGGCTGGCGGCCGAAGCCGCCCGTCAGTAGCCCGCCGACGCCGCCCCGCGGATCCACCGGTCGATCCGCTTCTCGAGAATGTCGAGGGGCATGGCCCCGCCGCTCAGCACGGCGTCGTGGAAGGCCCGGATGTCGAAGCGGTTGCCCAGGGCCGATTCCGCCTTCCGCCGCAGCTCCTGGATCTTGAGCATCCCGATCTTGTAGCTGGTCGCCTGCCCGGGGAGCACCAGGTAGCGACGAACCTCCGAACGCGCCTGGGCGTCGGTGATGGCCGAGTTCGCGAGGAAGTACTGCACGGCCTGATCCTCGGACCAGCCCTTCGCGTGCAGCCCCGTGTCCACGACGAGCCGGACGGCGCGCCACATCTCCGACCCGAGGCGCCCGAACCGCGAGTACGGGTCGGCATAGGTGCCCGGCATCTCGGTCGCCAGCCACTCGGCGTACAGCCCCCAGCCCTCGATGTACGCCCCGAAGTTGGCCTGCGTCCGGAACTTCGGCACGCCGGTCAGCTCCTGCGCGATCGCAATCTGCATGTGGTGGCCGGGCAGCCCCTCGTGGTACGCGATGACCTCCAGCTCGTGCCTGGGCATCGCCGTCATGTCGGCAAGATGCGCGTAGTAGACGCCCGGTCGTGAGCCGTCCGGCGTGCCGGGAAAATAGTGCTGGGCGGCGCCGGGCTGCTCGCGGAACGCTTCCACCCGGCGGACCACGAGATCGGCCTTCGGGAGGATCCCGAAGAAGCGCGGCAGCACGGCCTTGATGCGATCGATTGCCGCCGTCGCATCGGTGATGTACGCGCGGCGGCCCTCGTCGGTGTTCGGAAAGTAGAAACGCGGGTCGTCCTTGCGGTCTCTGAGCTGGGCGAAGAAGGCGGACAGCTCACCCGTGAAGCCCACCTCGTTCTCGAGGGCCGTCATCTCCGCGCGGAGACGCGCGACCTCGGCGAGGCCGATGGTGTGAATCTCGTCGGCCGTCAGCCGGGTTGTGGTCTGGTTGGCCAGACGCTCGTTGTAGTAGGCCAGCCCGTTCGGCAGCGCGCTCACGCCGGACGGCTTCTCCGGAGCCAGGGCCCGGTCCTCGGTCTGCCACGCGATGAGCGCCGTGTAGGCGGCCCTGAACGGACCGCTCAGCGCGGCTCGCGCCGCCGCACGGAGGCGTTCCGCCCGCGCGTCGTCGATGGCGCCTTTCTGCTGCAGGCTCGCCACCTTCGTCTTGACGTCGGCCCACACCGCGCTGTCGCCGCCGCTCTCGTCGAACGGCGCGCCGCTGATGATCCTGCGCGACTCGTCGATGACGAAGTCGTAGGCAAACCGCGGCGGCCGCACGCCCTTCGTCGCGTTCAGCTTCGAGAACTCGATCAGCTGCCGGATCGCCCGCCCGGACTCGGCGATGCGGTTGATGTACGCGTCCATGTCGGCCGCGTCCTCGACAACGTGAAAGGCCACGAGGAGCTGGGGGAAGAACCCGTGGATGGCGTTCATCTGGTCGAAGACGTAGGCGTTCGACCGGAACGGAAGCGCCGCCTCCGCCTGCGCGAGCTGATAGGCCCAGATGTCGTAGGACGTCTGCGCCTCCGGGCTGAGCTTCGCGTAGTCGAAGCGACGCTTCATCTCGGCGACCGACTCCCGCCGCCACGCCAGCTGCCGGTCCTGGGCGGCCAGGGACATGTCGTCGATTTCGCGCGACTTCCGGCCCAGGAAGGTCTGCTGGATGGGGCTGAAGGCGAGCTGTTCTTCGAACCGCGCGTCGAACCACGCGTTGATCCGCGCCGTCTCGTCGTCTGCTGGCTGGCCGACAGCCGCGAGCGGGGCGACGACAGCCGTCGTCGGCGCCCACGGCAGCAGGCAGAGAGCGGCCGCAGCGATTCCGATCCATCGGGTCATGAGATCCAACTTAGCACGCGACGAGGGCTCAGCCGAGCCAGTCCGCCTTCCACGTCGCGTCGAAGACGCGCAGGAGGTTTTCGCCCAGGATCTTCCGGATGTCGTCGTCCGAGAAGCCGTGGCGGCAGAGGCGATCGACGAGGACCGGGAAATCCTCGATGCCGTTGAAGTCGGCCGGCTGCCGGTTGTTGGTGTCGGGCGGTTGCGCCACCCGGTCGAACTGGTCGGTGACGGACCCGTAGGGGAGCGCGTCGGGATTGCGCGCGTGCTTCGGGTACGCGCCCATGGTCCCCATCGAGTCGGTGGAGACCCCGACGTGGTCGATGCCGACCAGGTCCAGCGTGTGGTCCAGGCACCGCAGCCAGTCGTCCAGCGTGGGCATGCCGGGCGTGCCGCGCCAGATGAGCGGCGCCCACGTGGTCACGCACACCACGCCGCCGAGCGCCGCCACGGCCCGGATCTGGTCGTCGTCGATGTTCCGGGGGTTGTCGGCAACAGCCGTCGGGTTCGAATGCGACGTGATGAGCGGACGGGTGGCCACCGCGCAGATGTCCATGAACGTGCGGCGCCCCGCGTGGGTGAGGTCGATCGTGATGCCGTAGCGCTCCATCTCGCGGACGAGCACCCGCCCGAACTGGCTCAACCCGCCGTCGTGCCGTTCCAGGCACCCGTCGCCCGCCAGGTTCTTCTCGTTGTAGGTGAGCTGGCAGATGCGAAGGCCGAGCTGCTTCCAGACCAGCAGGTTCTTCGGGTCGGCGCCGATGAAGAGCGAATCCTGCGAGAGCAGGATGTGGGCCATCTTGCCCTGGGCCTTCGCGCGGCGGATGGCGTCGGGTGAATCGCCCAGGCAGAACGTCGGCTCGGCGTGGATGATCTCGAGAAAGTCCCGGACGCGCGGGTAGGTCGCGGCCGCGTCCTCGTTCGGCATCGGGATCGTCAGGCCCACGGCCGTGAGGCCCGATCGGTCGGTGCGGTCGGTGCGGCGGAGCAGGTACTGCACGCACGGGTCGATGATGATCGACTCGCGATGCAGGCGGGCGGCGCGTTCGCTGATGGCCACGGCGGTCAACGGCGTGTGGGGGCGTCAGGCGCCGGCGCGGCTGGCGCCGGCCGTCCGCTCAGGCCGCCGGCTTGAAGACGGCGGTCACCGCCGCCGGCGTCTGTCCGTCCACCGTCACCGACTGCGTCTGGGTGCCGAGCGTCTCGTGCCACAGCTCGAGGGTGTAGGTGCCCGGCGGCAGGCCCGTGATGGCGAAGCTCCCGTCGGCGCCCGTCACGGCATGGAACGGGTGCGTGACGACGTTCGCGTAGGCGTTCATCCAGCCGTGCACGTCGCACTTGAGCGGGATGCCGAGCTCGGGCTTGTCGAACACGCGATCCACGGCCGGCACGCCCGCCGGCTGGCTGAAGTTGAACTCCCGGTTGTGCTTCGGCACGGCGTGCACGTTGTGCAGCGCCGCGTCGCTGTTGGCGACCTTGATGGTCTGGCCCACCTGCACGCCGAAGACGTGCGGGACGTACTGGCACCCCTTCTGATCCAGCATGACCGGCTCGGTCGGCACGGCGTAGGTCCGATTGCCGAGCCCGTCCTTCACGTAGACGAACACGTTCTGCAGCCCGCCATCGGCCCCGACGACGAGCAGCTCGGACTGCGCGCCCGGCAGCGCCACGCACTTGGGGTCCGAGTCCATGCGCAGCGGGCGCGGCGCGGGCGGCGGGCCGTCGTAGGTGATCTTCCCGGTGATGACGCCGGGGCCGTCGGCCGTGTCGGTGGGCGCTGCCGGCGTGGCGGCGGGACTCGCCGGTCCGCTCCCGCCGCCGCCACATGCGGCGAGGGACACGGTGGCCAGGCAGGCGAACAAGGCGGCGGCGCGGGTCGGGCTCGGCATCCGATGATGGTACCACTAACCTCCGGTGTATCCTCGACCAGCCGCTCTGCCGGCGCCCGAACCCGATGCTCTGCGACGCCCACGTCCACTTCTTCTCTCCCGGCTTCTTCGACGGGCTCGGCGTCCAGCTCGGGCTCCCGCCGGAGGGCCGTGCCGCGGCGGTCGTGGCCAGGGCCGGCTGGGACGACCCCGTCTCGATCGACGCGCTGGCCGACCGCTGGATTGCCGAGCTGGACCGGCACGGGGTGGCGCGGGCGGCGCTCATCGCCAGCCTGCCGGGTGACGAGGCGTCGGTCACCGCCGCCGTCGCCCGCCACCCGTCGCGGCTGGTCGGGTTCTTCATGCTCAACCCGCTCGCCGACGACGCGGTCGATCGCGCGCGGCGGGCCCTCGACGCCGGCGCGCGCGGCATCTGCCTCTTCCCGGCCATGCAGCGCTACCCGCTCCACGACGAGCGCGTCGGGACGATCTTCGCGCTGGCGGCCGGGCATCCGGCCAAGCCCGCGGTGTTCGTCCACTGCGGCGTGTTATCCGTCGGCGTGCGCAGGAAGCTCGGCCTCCCAAGCCCGTTCGACATCCGCTTCGGCAACCCGCTGGACCTGCACGCGCTCGCCCTCGCGCACCCGGCCGTGCCCGTCATCGTCCCGCACTTCGGCGCGGGCATGTTCCGCGAGGCGCTGATGCTGGCCGATCTCTGCCCGAACGTGCATCTCGACACGTCGAGCTCGAACGGCTGGATCCGCTACGTCCCGGGCCTGGCGCTGAAGGACGTCTTCCGTGCCGCCCTCGACGTGGCCGGACCCGACCGGCTGCTCTTCGGCACCGACTCGTCGTTCTTCCCCCGCGGCTGGAACAAGGACGTCTACGACCGCCAGCAGTCGGCGCTCGGCGACGCGCTCGTGCCGCCGGATGCGCGGGCGAAGATTCTCGGCGGCAACTTCGCGCGGCTCTTCCCGGCCTGAGGCCGCGGCGGCCGCGCTCAACGCGCAGACGCGCTCGTCAGGAGGTTCCCATGGCCGCACGCATCCGTCACCGCACGACCGTAGCCGCCGCCATCGGCGCGGTGGCGGTGATCGCCTTCGCCGGGGCGGGCCCCGACCTCGCCGCGCAGGGCGCGCCCGCGGCGCGCGCAGTGGCCACCGACCCCGAAGTCGCCGGCGCGAAGCGGCTCTTCACCGCCTGGATCGAAGGGCAGCTCGCCTACCGCAATCTCCCCGGCGTCGTCGTCGGCGTCGTCGCCGGTCCCGACCTCATCTGGGCGCAGGGGTTCGGCCTCGCCGATGTCGCGTCGAAGACGCCCATGACGCCGCAGACCACGTTCCGCATGGCGTCGCACAGCAAGCTGTTCACCGCGACCGCCATCATGCAGCTCCGCGACCAGGGCAAGCTGCACCTCGACGACCCGGTCTCGAAGCACCTGTCGTGGTTCTCGGTGAAGCCGTCGGGACCCGACGACCAGCCCATCACCATCGAGGACCTGCTCTCGCACGCGTCGGGCCTCCCGCGTGAGGCGAACGCGCACTGGACGACCTACGAGTTCCCCACCGCCGCCGAGCTCCGCAACCTGATGCCGGAGCGCCAGGCGGCCTTTCCGCCGGAGACCCGGTGGAAGTACTCGAACCTGGCGTACACCATCGCCGGGATGATCGTCGAGGAGGTGAGCGGCGAGCGGTGGGCGAACTACATCGCGAGGCACATCTTCGCCCCGCTCGGCATGACGTCGTCGAGCGTCGACCAGCCGGTGCCCGGCCTGGCGGTCGGCTACGCGCGCCGCATGCCCGACGGCTCGCGCGCCGTGATGCCGTTCGTCGACGCGCGCGGGATGGCCGCGGCGACAGGCCTGACGTCGAATGTCGAGGACATGGCGCGCTTCGTGTCGGCGCAGTTCCCGGCCGCGTCCGGCGCGCCGCGGATTCTGAGCCCAAGCTCGCTGCGCGAGATGCACCGCGTCCGGATGCTCGAGAACAACTGGAGCCGCGGCTCGGGCATCGGCTTCGCCGTGTCGCGCGAGCGCGACCGCGTGCTGGTGGGCCACGGCGGCGGCTATCCCGGCTACACGACACAGACGCTGATCGACCTGACCGACAAGGTGGGCGTCATCGTGCTCACCAACGCCGGTGACGCGAACCCGTCAGGCATGGCCGCCGAGCTGATGCAGTCGGTGGGCGACGCAGCGGCCAGGGCCATGGCGGCCAAGCCGGCCACGGTGGCGTGGGACCCGTCGTGGTCGCGCTTCGCGGGGCTCTACCGGAGCGTCGGCAGCGACCAGCACGTGGTGGAGCTGCACGAGCGGCTCGTCATCATCACGCCGAGCGCGACGACGCTCGACAACCCGATTCGCCTCGAGCCCCTGGGCGGCGGGCGCTTCCGCTACGTCGCGCCGGTCGGCGGCGGACCGGTCGGCGAGGTCGTGCGGTTCGTCGAGGAGGGCGGCCGGGTCGTGCGGATGTACGTGGGCGACGGCTACCTGGACCGCGTCACCCCGTGAGCGACTGAGGAGATGATCGAACGCCACTCGCGATCGGGATCCGGCGGTGGATCGCGCCGTATAATGCGGGCATGACGCGCCCGGGCGTTACGATGCGCCGCTTCGAATCGAATACCGAGGCCGACCGGAACGACGCGGAGTACTGGAAGCAGATGCCGCCCGGCGAACGCGTGCTGCAGGCGTGGCGGCTCTCCGTGGAACAGTGGCAGTTGCTCGGACGCAGGCCAGATGAACCCGGACTTTGTCGATCTGTTGCGCGCGTTGCTCGCCGCTGAGGCTCGATTCCTCATCGTCGGCGCCTACGCTCTGGCCCACCATGGCCGGCCGCGCGCCACGGGCGATCTGGATGTGTGGGTCGACGCGACCGCCGACAATGCCCCGCGAGTCATGCAGGCGCTCGCGTCGTTCGGCGCCCCGCTCACCGACGTCTCTGAGCGCGACTTCGCCCGGCCGGGCGTCGTCTTTCAGATCGGTGTGCCGCCCGGTCGCATCGACATCCTCACCGAGCTGACCGGCCTCACATTCGACGAGGCCTGGCCGGATCGCGAGTCGGGCCGCTTCGGCGACCTCACCGTGGACTTCCTGGGCCGCGAGGCGTTCGTGCGGAACAAGAAGGCGACCGGCCGCCTGCAGGATCTCGCCGATATCGAAGGCCTGTAGCCCCGGGGCAGGCCCTATCGCTTGCGCCGCTCGCCGATGGCCCACAGGAACGACGACGTGCGGATGAAGAGCTGACCCTCGGACACGGCGACGGTGCTGAGGCAATAGGGCGCGCAGTCGTCGAGCAGCCGGTTCGAGGCGATGATCTCGAACGTCGGCCCGGCGCGATAGACGGTGGTCAAGCCGTCCTCTTCGGTCGTCACGTAGATCTTCCCGTCGGCCAGAATCGGCGACGCGCTGTAGGTGCCGGACGGCAGCCGCACCGGGCCGTACACCGTGGCGCCGGTCTTCACATCGAGGGCGAACGCGACGCCGGTGTCGCGCACGACGTAGAGCAGCGTCCCGTCGCTCACCGGCGTCGGCACGTCCGGTCCCTGCGTGAACTGCCACGCCACGTGCGTGGCCGCCACGTCGCCGCTGCCGCCCGGCCGCATCGCGGTCAGCGGCGTCACGCGCGTGGGCGCGATGATGAGGTCGTTGACGATCGTCGGCGACGCGACGATGCGATACGCGCCGTTGCGCGTGGGGTTCAGCACATCGGCGCGCCAGTATTCCCGGCCGGTCGCCGGATCGTGGCCCGACACGATGTCGCCGCCGGTGATGATGAGCTCGGCGCGGCCGTTGGCCTCGATCCACGCCGGCGTGATGTAGGCATCGGGCGACTCGCGCACCGCCGGATTCGGGCGCTCCACGCGCCAGATGGTCTTCCCGGTCAGCTTGTCGATCTTGAGGATGTACGAGGGATCGTCCGTCTTCATGCCGTGCAGCACCGGCACGTAGAGCGCGTCGCCTTTCAGCAGCGGCGACGAGGCGTAGCCCCAGTTCAGGCCGAACCTGCCGTAGTCGGCCTGGATGTCGCGCGCCCAGATTTCCCTGCCGGAGAAGTCGAACGCCTTGAGCACGCCGAGGCCGGTCATGACCCACACGTGCGTCCCGTCGGTGACGGGCGACGGCGACGACATGTTCTGCTTCCGCTCCATGTGGTTGGAGTCGGTGATCCGGCGCTTCCAGGCAACCGCCTGCGTGTTCCGATCGACCGCCCACAGCTCGAGCACGCCCGTGTTGGTGCCCGTGGCGACGCTCAGGAAGATGGTGTCGCCCCAGATGATCGGCGTCGAGCCGCTGTACGCGGGCAGCGGGAGCTTCCAGGCGATGTTGCTGGTCTTGATGTTCTCGCACACGGTGGGCACGATGGGCCGGCCCTCGAAGTTCTGGCCCGGCCCCGGGCGCCGCCCGCCGCGCTGCCCGATCGTGTCGGTGGCCGCCGCGTCCTCTGCCGACGGGCCGCCGGCGCCGGGCGCGTCGACGGCGGCGCCGTCCACGCACTCGGCGCTCCACCGCTCCGGCAGCCCGCGTTCCGTGCTGACCCCGTCGGCAGTGGGCCCGCGCCAGGCCGGCCAATGCTGGCCGACGAGCGTGTCACCGCCAACGGCCAGCGCGAGAGCCAGACCCAGCCATGTCCTCATGCGATGTGCAGCTCCTTGACGTCACATACCAATCCGGGCGGCAGGTGCGTTTACCCGTCGAGGGCGGCAGCGGGGTCAGTCCGTGATTCGCCCGAGGGCGCCGCGCAGCTTGTCGGCGAGGCTCCCGACGGACGGCTGCGGCGAGGTCTCTCTGCGGGCTGCGTAGTCGCGCACCTCGGCGCGCTCGCGTTCGGCGGCCACGGCCGACACGCTGAGGCGGATGCGCCGGGCCTCCTCATCCACCTCGAGCACCACGACGTCCAGGTCCGATCCGACCGGGAACGCCTTGCGCGGGTCCATCTCGCGCTCGAGACCGGTCTCGGCCATCGGGACGAGCCCGGAGAACCCGGGCTCGAGCTCGACGAAGAGGCCGAAGTCGGCGACGCGCGCCACGCGGCCCGTGCGGACCTGCCCCGGCTGGATGCGCGTGGCGACGTCGGCCCACGGATCGTCCTGCAGCTGCTTCAGCCCGAGCGAGATCCTGCCGGTGGCCTCGTCGACGCGCAGCACGGTGACGGTGATGGCGTCGCCGGCGGTCACGACGTCGCCGGGGCTCGTCACGCGCGCCCAGCCCATCTCCGACACGTGCAGCAGGCCCTGGATGCCCCCGCCCAGATCGACGAACGCGCCGAAGCTCACGACGGACGCGACGCGGCCCGTGAGCACCGCGCCAGGCACAATCGCCTTGCGCACCTCCGCGGCGGCCGCGCGCTCGGCGTCTTCCAGGTGCCTGCGCCGGGACAGCACGATGTCCCGGCCGCCGTTCTTGAACTCGATGACCCGGAACGCGTACGCCTGCCCGACGTGCACGGCGGGGTCTGCCGCGCGCACGTTGTCGATCTGCGAGAGCGGACAGAAGGCCCGCGCCCCTGCCACGCGCACTTCGTAGCCGCCCTTCACCTGCTGCACGACCCTGCCTTCGACGGCGAGGCCGGCCCTGAACGCCTCCTCGATCTCGCGGTCGGTGGCGGCGCTGCGCACGCCTTTCCGGGACAGGACAACGCCGCGGCCGGTCGACACCACCTTCGCCAGGATGCGGTCGCCGGGAGCGACCGCGATATGGCCTTCGGCGTCCTTCAGTTCGTCGACGTCGATCTCCGCCTCGCCCTTCCCGCCGATGTCCACCAGGGCCACCTTGGGTCCGATGGCGACGACGGTGCCCTCGATGGCCTGGCCGCGCGACACCTGCCGGGCTTTGGATGAAGCGTCGAACAGGGTAGCGAAATCGTCGTCTGGCTCGCTCAACGCGTGATACCTCGGACCACCGATGTTGTCACATCCGACGCCCGCGCGCGAGGGCGCGCCGGCGCCGCGGCGCGGGACGCGGTGCGGAAGCCGGGCGCGGCGCCGGCTTTCGAGTGCATGACGCGAGAAGCCGCCATTCGCGCCGTGAGCGGTCCGGTCAGGGCAACGCGAATGCCACGAGTTCGGGGACGGACTGACGGGAGGGCCCCTGCACGGTGAGCGCGATGAACTGCCGCCCGTCCACCAGATACGTCATGGGCGTGCCAATGGCCGCGCCGGGCAGGTCCACGGAGGCCAGCGCCCGGCCGGTCGCCTTGTCGTAGGCGACCAGGCGCGGGCCGCCGGACGAGCCGCCCGTGGTGAGCGCGTAGATGAGCAGCGTCTTCGTCAGCAGCGGGCCGCTGAGCGTGGCGTCGCCGCCCACGGGCGGCAGGTCGAGCGCGCACAGCCGCGGGTGGCGGCGGATCCGGTCGCCGTCCCCCGTCGGCGTCATCCACGCGTGGGCGCCCGTGTTCATGTCAATCGCGGTCAGGCGCGAGTACGGCGGCTTGAAGAGCGGGAGGTTGTCGGGCATCTGCGGGCCGCGCATCTGCGCCTGCATGTAGAGGAGGTTCCCGCCCAGCGCGGCGTCGGCACGCTCGAGCGCGAGTACCGAGTAGGCGTTGCGCGACGGCACGTAGAGCAGGCCCGTCTCCGGATCCACGGCGGCACCCGACCAGTTCGCGCCGCCTGTCGTCCCCGGCCGGCTGATGGTGCCCTGGAGCGACGGCGGCGTGAACAGGGGACCCGTGCGGAACGGCTTCACCGCCGCGACAGCCGCCGCGCGGATCTCCGGCGTGAAGTCCGCAAGGTCGTCGAGGGAGACGCCGGTGTATTCGAAGGGTGCCGGCCGCGTCGGCACCGGCTGCGTCGGCGACGCGCGCTCGCCCGGCACGTCGGAGGCCGGGACGGGCCGCTCCTCGATGGGCCACACCGGACGGCCCGTCGCCCGATCGAACGTGTAGACGTACCCCTGCTTCGTGACCTGCGCGAGCGCCTGCACCCGCGTCCCGTTCACCGTGATGTCGAGCAGGTTGGGCGCGGCGGGGTTGTCGTAGTCCCACAGGCCGTGATGCACGGTCTGGAAGTGCCACACGCGACGGCCCGTGGCGACGTCCAGTGCGACGACGGATTCGGCAAACAGGTTGTCGCCGTGCCGGTGCCCGCCGAAGAAGTCCGGCGCCGTCGTGTTCGTCGGCAGGTAGACGAGCCCCAGCGCCTCGTCGGCGCTCATCGTGGTCCACACCGTCACCTTGCCCGAGTAGGCGTTCGAGCCGTCCGCCCACGTCTCGCTGCCGAACTCGCCGGGGGCCGGCACCGTGTGGAACGTCCAGCGCACGCGGCCCGTCCGCGCGTCGTACGCGCGGATGTGCCCGGGAATCTGCTCCTTGTCCTTCACGAGCGACGAGATGGACGCCGGCGTGATGACGACGTCGCCCACGACGAGGGGCGGTGACTGCACCGAGTAGGTGAGCGCGTTCAGGTAGTCGCGGGCGCCGCGGCGCGCGCGCGGCAGGCCGTCCATGAGGTCCACGCGGCCGCCGGCCCCGAAGTCCGTCGCCGGCCGGCCCGTCTTTGCATCCACCGCGACGAGATACCCGTCGCCCGTGCCCCAGTACACGCGCTCGTCGGCGCCGTCGGTCCAGTAGGCCACGCCCCGCTGGTTCCACCGGAGCGACATCGTCGTCGTGCCGGCCTCGTAGCTCTTCGGGTTGTAGACCCACCGGAGCGCCCCGGTCCGCGCGTCGTAGGCGGCGCCGACCGACGCGGGCGTGTTCACGTAGAGCGTGCCGCCCACCATGAGGGGCGTCGCCTTGTAGTTGGCGACAAGCGGCGGCTGGCCGTCGCGCCACCGCGTCGGGTCGAGGCGGTTCAGCTCGGCGAAGATGAGCGCGGACTCCGCCCACCACTCGCTGCCGTCGGGCAGGGTCAGGCTGAGGAAGCCGTCCGGCGACGGTGCGCGCCAGGCGAGGCGAAGCGACGCGAAGTTCGCGGCCGTGATCCGATCGAGCGGCGAGTACTTGGTGCTCGCGAGGTCGCCGCCGTAGGTGGGCCACTCGCCCGTTGCGGTCGAGGGCCGCCGCGGCTGCTGGGCCGCGCCCGCCACCAGCGTCGCGGCGACGAGCGCGGCCCCGGCGACCAGCGCGGGCGCGCGGCGGGTCACGGGCGCCGGGCGTAGCCCGGCCGGTAGTGCTCGTGGCACGTGGTGCACGACTCGTACAGCTGATCGTTGAGCGCGGTGATCTGCTCGACGCTCCGCGCCTTCACGGCCTTGAGGGCCGCGTCGCCCGCGTCGAGCATCAGCTTCGAGTCGGCCATCCACTGCTGGTCGTCGCGGGCGCGCCCGGGCAGCATCAGCAGGTTGGCCGTCTCGGCGACGATGAGCGCCTGGGCCTCGAGCGCCTGCCACTCGCTGTCGGTCTTGGGCGTGCGCGTCTCGATGTAGAAGAGGGCATCGGAGGCCGGGTACAGCAGGCGCACCATCAGCTCGCTCATGGTGGCGACGTGTCGAATGGGCGGCGCGGGCGCCTGGGCCTGGACGGGCACGAGGAGCGCGGCGGCCAGCGCAAGCAGGGCCAAGGGTCGCATGGCGCGGAGTCTAGCACCGGTTGCGGGCGGCCCGACGGCGAGGAATGGGCGCCGTTGGCGCGCGGCCGGAACTGTTGACTCGCGCCCGGGACTCGCCATAATGCTCCCACATGCTCAGGTGGGTGGCGGGGGTGTTCGTACTCGCGGCAGCGCTGTCGGCGCCCTGGCTGGCCCTGTCCGCGGGGGCGGAGCAGCCGACCCCCGTGCGGGAGCGTCTGGTGGGCACGTGGCGCCTCGTGACGTATCAGATCATCGGCGAGGACGGCAAGCCCGCGCGGCCCGGCGCCTACGACGTCGGCCGGATCACTTACGACCGATCCGGGCAGATGTCGGCGCAGCTGATGCACTCGTCGCAGAAGGCTGACAAGCCCCCGGCGACCGACGAGGAGCGCGTGGCCGCGTACCGCCGGTACCTCGGCTACTTCGGCCCGTTCAGCGTGGACGAGGCCAGGGGCATCGTCGTGCACCACGTCGCGGGCTCCTCGAACCCCTCGTTCGTGGGCAGCGACCTGGTGCGGCACTACACCTTCTCGTCGGACGGCAATCAGTTGACGCTCGCGGTCAAGAACGGCGAGCGGGTGACCCAGACGCTCCTCTGGGAGCGCATCCGGTAGCGGCGGTCGGAGTCGGCCTTCCACGGAGGTGAGTCGTGAGCGTCGGTCGTGTCCGTGCCGCCCTGGCGGCGGTGGCGATCCTGGGGCTGGGGGCGTCGAGCGCGTCGGCGCAGGCCGCGAGCGCGCCGCCGGTGACCTTCACGCGTGACGTCGCGCCGATCCTCCACAAGCACTGCGTGGAGTGTCACCGGCCGACGATGTTCGCGCCGATGTCGCTCGTGACCTTCGAGGACGCGCGGCCGTGGGCGCGCGCGATCCGCCAGCGTGTGGCCGATCGCACCATGCCGCCCTGGAACGCCGATCCCGCCTACGGCAGGTTCGCCAACGACCCGCGGCTGAGCGAGGCCGAGATCAAGACCATCGTCGACTGGGTGACCGCCGGCGCGCCCAAAGGCGACGACCGGGATATGCCGGTGCCGCCGACGTTCGCCGAGGGCTGGAGCATCGGCGAGCCCGACGCGATCTTCGAGATGGCTGAGCCGTTCTCGATTCCCGCCTCGGGCGAGATTCCGTACCAGTACATGCGGATTCCCACCGGGATCGCCGAGGACCGGTGGATCCAGGCGCTCGAGATCAAGCCCGGCTCGCGCCCGCACGTGCATCACGTGATTGCGTTCACGCAGCCCGCCGGCGAGCCGCCCAGCAGCCGCGGGCTGTTCGGCCCTGGGAACATCGGCGGCGTGACGCCGAACAAGCCGGGCGTGACCTACCCCGAGGGCGTCGCGCGGCTGCTGCGCGGCGGCAGCGACATCATCCTGCAGATGCACTACACCACCAACGGCACGGCCGCCGTGGACAGGACGCAGGTGGCCGTCATCTGGGCGAAGCAGCCGCCGGCCAAGATCCCGCGCGGCGGGCTGGTGCTCGACAGCCGCTTCGTCATCCCGCCGGGCGCGCCGAACCACGAGGTGCGCGCCAGCCAGGTGCTGCAGCAGGATTCGCTCCTGACCACGATGACGCCGCACATGCACTCGCGCGGCAAGTCGATGAAGTACATCGCGCACCTGCCGGACGGCACGTCGGAGGTCCTGCTGTCGGTGCCCAACTACGACTTCAACTGGCAGCACACCTACAGGCTCGCCGAGCCGCGCCTGCTGCCCAAGGGGACGCGCCTCGAGGTGATCGCCACCTTCGACAACTCCGCCGCCAACAAGTCGAACCCCGACCCGACGCAGGAAGTCCGGTGGGGCGATCAGACGTGGGAGGAGATGATGATCGGCTTCTGGGGCGGGCTGGCGGATCGCCCGGAGGCGACCCGCCAGCAGCGGTGAGGAACGAGCGGCATGCTGCCGCGGCCTAGGGCCGCGGCAGCGCGAACGCGTACACCGTCGTGCCCGACCCCAGCACGACGTACTGGCGCCCGTCGAGCATGTAGGTGATGGGCGGCGCGTAGATGGCCGCGCCCGTCTGGAAGTGCCACAGGTTCTTCCCGGTCGCGGCGTCGAAGGCCATGAAGTTGCCGTCCATGTCGCCGGCGAAGACCAGGCCCGACGCCGTCGAGAGCACGCCGGCCATGGACGGCGTGAAGTGCTTGAACTCCCACTTCACCCCGGCCGTCACCGGGTCGATGGCGCGGATCGCGCCGTAGCCGCGGCCGATGCGCTGCCCCGCGCCGCCGAAGTAGTACTCGCCAGGCACGTACTCCTGCTCCCACCCGTAGTAGGTCGCGCACACTTCGCGGGCCGTCACGTAGAAGAGCCCGGTCTTCGGATTGAACGCCGGCGACATGAAATTCGTGCCGCCCGTGATGTCCGGGCACACCGGCGTCCCGTCCTCGGTCGGATCCGTGTTCGGCAGCACGTCGGGGCGGCCGTTCGGCAGGATGCGCTCCGCCCACGTCGTCCGCACGTACGCGCGCGAGGCCAGCAGCTTCCCCGTCACGCGGTCGAGCGTGTAGAAGAAGCCGTTGCGGTTGGCGACCATCACCACCTTCTGTTGGGCGTTGCCAATGAAGATGTCCGCGAGGATCGGCACGTGCGTCGAGTCCCAGTCGTGCACGTCGTGCGGCGTGAACTGGTAGTGCCACTTCAGCGTCCCGGTGTCGCCGTCGAGCGCGACGATGGCGTCGGTGTAGAGGTTGTCGCCCTCGCGATCCTTGCCGTAGAGGTCCGGGCCGGGGTTGCCCGTGCCCCAGTAGATCAGGTTGAGCGCCGGATCGTAGGAGCCGGTGACCCACGTCGAGCCGCCGCCGCGCTTCCACGAATCGCCTTCCCACGTCTCGTGGCCCGGCTCGCCGGGTCCCGGCACCGTCCAGAAGCGCCACGCGCGCTTGCCGGTCGCGGCGTCGTAGGCGTCGATGAAGCCGCGGATGCCGTACTCCGCGCCGGCGATGCCGACCACGACCTTGTCCTTGACGATGAGCGGCGCCGAGGTGGCGCTGTAGCCGAGCGCGTAGTCGTCGATGACCGTGTCCCAGAGGACCGCGCCGGTCTTGGCGTCGAGCGCCAGCAGGTGCGCGTCGAGCGTGTTGAGGAACAGGCGGTTGCCGAGAATGGCGAAGCCGCGGTTCACGCGCCCGCAGCAGAGGTCGACGCCGTCGGGCACGTTCCGGCGGTACGACCAGATCTGCCGCCCGGTGCGGGCGTCCACGGCCCACGCGGAGTTGTTCGGGCCGGTGAAGTACATGATGCCGTCGAGCACGATCGGCGCCGACTCGAACTTGCCGAGCTGGGCGGTCTGGAACGCCCACTGCACCGACAGGCGCGACACGTTGGCGGGCGTCACCTGGGTGGCCGGGCTGTGCCGCTGCCCCGTGTAGTCGCCCGAGTAGTGGAGCCACACGCTGCCGTCGCCGAAGCCCTTGAGCAGCTGATCGGTGGTGACGTTCTGCGCCGCCGGCAGTCCGGCGGACACCACGACGGCGGCCGCCACCCACGCGGCGCGAATGTGCCAGGTCATCGCTGCCCTCCCTGCAGTCCCCGCTGCGCTCTCAGATACCGCACGATGTCCGCGAGATCGGCGTCGCTGAGCCGCTCCGGCCCGTAGGCCGGCATCAGCGACCGCTCCGTCTCGGAGATGACTTCCACGTCCCGCTTCCAGAACGACAGGACGTCCTCGGCCGGCGTCATCACCTGCACCGAGAACGTGTCCTCGTTCTTCCGCACGCCGCGGATGCGCGTGCCGTCCTTCGTCACGACGGTGATGGTCTCGAAGCCCACCGGAATCGTCTCGGTGGGCGTCCGGATCTCGCGCGCGAGGGCCGCGGCCGACCGCGAGGCGCCGATGCGCGTGAGGTTGGGCCCGAGGCGCCCGCCGCGCGGGCCGATCATGTGGCACTGGCCGCAGTTGCCGGCCGTGCGCGACCAGAAGAGCTCCTCGCCGCGCGCGGCGTTGCCCGTATCCGCCGCGGCGCCGCCCGGCGTGACGAGCGTCCGGATGTAGCTGATGAGCATCCAGATCTCCTCATCCGACACGTTGGGATGCGGCGGCATCTCGGTGCCGGGCACGCCCAGCGAGATGGTGCGGAAGAGCTGCTCGTCGGCGCCGCCGTGCACCCAGTCGCCGGTCGTGAGGTCGCTGCCCCGATAGCCCTTGCCGTCCACGCCGTGGCACACGGCGCAGCGGCCGCGGTAGATGTTGCGGCCCTGCCGGATCGCGGTGTCGCTGCCCGCGAGCGGGTTGGTGCGTTCGGCCTGTGCCGCCGCCGGCGGCGCGGGTCCGGCCGCCAGGACAGCCGCCAGCGCGGCGGCGAGGGACCAGAGCCGTCCCGAGTGTTGGCGCATATGTCCTCCCGAGGCCGACAGGATAAATGGGGGTCGGGCCT
>JBFMCA010000057.1:0-27018 GCA_040754955.1 Acidobacteriota bacterium
CATGTAGACGGGGTTCCGTCACGAGGGTTTCGTCGCGGGGTTCTCGCGATTCGGGAGATTGGACCATGGTCCCCACGCTACCCATGCAGTTCGTCCATCCGGATGGTGTCCGGGTGATGCCGGCGGCGGCGCCGGCGCCGCCGCTTCGTCTCCTGTTCTGGGAGACCACCAAGGCCTGCAACCTGGAGTGCCGGCACTGCCGCGCGGTGCCTGAGAGAGGCATCGGGCCCACCACGCTCGATACCGCGGAGTCGTTTGCGCTGCTCGACGCCATCGGCGTCGTGGCGAAGCCCGTGCTCATCCTCTCCGGGGGCGAGCCGCTCTACCGGCCCGACATCTTCGATCTGGCGGAGTACGGCGTGGCCAAGGGCTTCCGGATGGCGCTTGCCACCAACGGCACGCTCGTCGACGAGGCCGTGGCGCGCCGGGTAGCGGCCGCCGGCATCTCCCGCGTGTCGGTCAGCCTCGACGGCGCGGTCGAGCCCACGCACGACGGATTCCGGGGCGTGCCCGGCGCGTTCCGGGCCGCCCTGCGCGGCATCCGGAACCTGCGCGCCGAAGGCGTCTCCGTGCAGATCAACTCGACCATCGCGAAGCACAACGTGACGGAGCTGCCTGCGATGCTCGATCTCGCGCTCTCGCTCGGCGCCGACGCGCTGCACATCTTCATGCTGGTGCCCGTGGGGTGCGGCCTGGAACTCGCCGAGAGCGCCATGCTGCCCGCCGACGAGTACGAGCGGGTGCTGCACTGGTTCTACGATCGGTCGAAGGACGTCGCGATCGACCTCAAAGCCACCTGCGCGCCCCATTATTTCCGCGTACGCGCGCAGCGCATCGTCGACGAGCGGCGGCAGGGCGATCGGTCCACGCCGTTCGTGGCGCACGGGACCCGGCTCAAAGCGGCGCCGGACCCCGCCGGCGGCCGGCCGCTGTCCAGCCTCACGCGCGGGTGCCTGGCCGGCACGGCGGTGTGCTTCGTGTCGCACGAGGGCGACGTTTTCCCGTGCGGCTACCTGCCGGTGAGCGCGGGCAACGTCCGGCGCGAGGCGTTCGGGCGCATCTGGCAGGAGGCCGAGGTGTTCCGCAACCTGCGCGATCCGGACGCGCTCGACGGCAAGTGCGGCATCTGCCGGTACCAGGGCATCTGCGGCGGATGCCGCGCGAGAGCGCACGCTGCCGGCGGCGGCTACCTGGGCGAGGAGCCGTACTGCAGCTACGACCCGGCCGCGGACGTCGTATCGTAGGCTGGTGGACGACGCGCTCTGGCCCATCGTGGTGGCCACGCTGGGCGGCGCCGCGATCGGCGCCGAGCGGCAGTGGTCGGGCCACGCCTCGGGCCCCGAGGCGCGCTTCGCGGGCCTCCGCACGTTCACCATGCTCGGCGGGCTCGCGGGCCTGGCGGGGCGCATGTGGGTGGCCGGCGCGACGACGCTCGCCGCCATCCTGCTGGCCGCCGCCGGCGCGGTCGTCGTCGCCGCGTACGTGGCGGCGAGCCGGCGCGAGATTGATGGCACCACCGAGGTGGCGGCCCTCGTCGTGCTGACGGCGGGCGTGGCCGCCGGACTCGGCGAGACGCGGCTCGCGAGCGGCGTCATCGCCGTCACGGCGCTGCTGCTCATCGAGAAGACGCGTCTCCACGGGCTGGTCACGCGGCTCGATGATGCCGGGATGCGCGCCGCCATCCGCTTCGGCGTGATGGCGGTGGTCATCCTGCCGCTCCTCCCCGAGGGACCGTACGGGCCGCTGGGAGGCGTGCGACCGCGGCAGCTATGGCTGCTGGTGCTGTTCTTCTCGGGGTTGAGCTTCGCCGGCTACGTCGCCCGCCGCATTGTCGGCGGGCGGCGCGGCTACCCGGTGGCCGGCCTGCTCGGCGGGCTGTTGTCGTCGACGAGCGTCACGCTGACGTTCTCCAGGCTGAGCCGCACCGAGCGGGAGGCGGCGCAGGCGCTCGGACTCGGCGTGATCGCGGCCTGCACGGTGCTGTACGCGCGCGTCGCGTTCGCCGCGATGGTGCTGAGCCCCGCGCTCGCCGCGGCGCTCGTCCCGTACTTCGTGGCGCCGTTCGTGCTGGGCCTCGGGGTCACCGCACATGCGATGCGCGGCCAGGAGCCCGCCGGGCCCACGGGGGCGGGAGACCTGCGCAACCCGCTGCAGGTCCGGTCGGCGCTCGAGATGGCGCTGCTGTTCCAGGTGGTGCTCCTCGGCGTGTCGTTTGCTTACGATCGGCTGGGCGAGATGGGCCTGCTGCTCTCAGGCGGCGTGCTGGGCCTGACCGATACGGATGCGCTGACGCTGTCGATGGCCGAGCGCGTCGACCGGGGCACGCCGCCGGCGACGGCAGCGGCGGCGGTTGCGGCTGGAGTCATCGCCAACACGCTGCTCAAGGGCGCCATCGCGGGGGCGGTCGGCGCTCCCGGTTTCCGGAGGCTCGTGCTTCTCGTGCTCGCCGCCCAGGCGCTGGTGCTCGGAGCCGCGCTGGCCGTCATGCGCGGCTGATTTCGTGGGAGGTCGTATGGCAGAGCACAAGGAACACCGCGTGCACCTGACGCTCGAACGCGGGTACCGCTTCGTTGCCGGCTTCCCGGAGGTCGTTGTCGACCCCACCATCAGCCTGGACGAGCCACCCCCGCTCGGGGAGAGCCACGGGCCGAGCGCGGCGGCGCTGCTGGGCGCGGCCGTCGGCAACTGCCTGGGCGCCAGCCTGGTGTTCTGCCTGCAGAAAGCGCACGTCGACCTGCCCGCGCTCGACATCGACGTGACGGTGCGGGTCGACAGAAACGAGCAGGGACGCCTCCGGATCAGCACCATCGACGTGACGCTCGTGCCGGCCGTGGGCGAGCATCAGGCCGCGCGGCTGGATCGGTGTCGTTCGCTCTTCGAGGACTTCTGCACCGTGACGGGCAGCATCCGGCAGGGGATACCGGTGAACGTGACGGTGCGGCGCGATCAGCCGGCGGCCGGCACGGCGAGCACCGGCACGTCGGCCTGACACAGCACACGGTAGGCGGTGGTGCCTGGGCGATGCCGGGTGCCGCTGCCCATGACGATGAGGCCACAGCCCCGCTCGGCGGCCGCCTGCGTGATCTGGTCGGCGGGGCGGCCCGCCCGGACCTCCACGTCGACCTCCACTCCCTCGCCGAGCCGGGGGACGAGCGCGTCGAGCGCCGCCTTCGCGCGCGTGCGACGCTCGTCGGCGGCCGCCGCGGCCGTGTCCTTCCAGGCGCCGCGGGCGCCGCTCTCGGGCACCACGGCGAGCATCTGGACGGGCACACGGAACCGGCGCGCGAGCATACCCGCCGCTGCCACCGACTCGCCCAGCGGATGCTCGACGTCAACGGCCACCAGCACGCGACCGATCCGGAGCTCGATCCCCTCGGCTCCATGGCGCACGCGTGAGGGGCCTGCGGGCACAGCCAGCACCGGGCTGGCGGCCATCCGCAGCACGCGTTCGGTGGTCGAGCCCAGGAGGAACTTCTTCGGGCCGCCGAGGCCCTCGGTGCCCATCACGATCACGTCGGACTTGTAGTCCCCCGCGGTCGCGACGATGACCTCGGCGGGATCGCCGACCTGCACGGACACCGCCGGCACGGTCCATGGCGATCCGTCGAGCGCCTGATGGCGCTGAAGCAGCGCCCGCAGCTCGTCCTGCGTCTGGCGGGCGAGCACGTCCGATCGCCCCGCTGCGCGCGCCGCCGCGTCGAGCAGCGCGTCGTTGACGGCGAGGACGGTGACGTGGGCGCCGAACGCCGAGGCGAGGCCAAGGCCGACGGCGAGGGCGCGGTCGGAGTGCTCGGAAAAATCCACGGGGCAGAGCACAGAGGCAATCTGCATGCGTCAGGTGCCCCTATTGTGCCACGTCAGCCGCGTGCCAGCGCCTCCAGCGCCGCCGTGAGCCGGGTATCGGCCTCCCGAGCCACGGCCGCGAGCTCCTCGTTGTCGCCGACGATGCCCAGCGCCGCCTGGGGAGCCATGGCCGAGACGACGCTCGTGGCGGCCGACGTCTCGTACACGACGACATTGCAGGGGAGGAGCAGGCCGATCTCGAGCTCGGCGGTGAGGGCGCGGTGCGCCAGCGGGGGGTTGCAGGCCCCGAGGATCACGTAGCGCCGGAAATCGGCGTTGAGCTTCTCCTTGAGCGTCGCCTTGACGTCGATGGTGGTCAGCACGCCGAAGCCCTGGGCCTTGAGCGCGTCGGTGGCCCGCGCCACAGCCTGCTCGAACGGGACCGGCAGCGCCACCCGCTTGCCGTAACTGGTCGCCTCCATGACCTACCCCCGCACGCCGGCCTTGCGCAGCAACGTCATCATCGGACACCAGCCCGAGAAGGCCGACTGAAAGAGATTGGCGCCGACGAACACGGTAAACCACAGGAACCGCGTGTCGACGTACATGCCGAGCAGCACGCTCGCGACCACGAAGAAGCCTGCAACCAGACGCAGCCACTGTTCCACGTTCATCTGATCCTCCTAATCTGAGAGCCTCACGGCCAGGCCGCCACGGCAACCCGGAACCACGGTGGCAGGGCCGAGAAGAGTCTGCTGAGTACGTCTCCGTGTTTCCGCGTCTCCGTGACCTTGGTTGACGGCCATGCCGTCACGGAAGCCCGGAGCCGCGGAAGCCGGGAGATGAAGAGTCTGCTTCGTAGAGCCTCCCAGTTGCCCTAGGGCACGAACAGCACCGGCACCGTGCAGCCGCGCAACACCTGGTCGGACACCTGCCCGAGCCATGCGGGCGCCGCGTCGTGCGGAGCGGGCACGACCACGACTCCCGCGTCGAGGCCGGCCACGGTGGACGACACGCCCTCGGCGGGCACCGTCATCACGCGCCCGCCAAAGCGGCTGGCGAGCCCCTCGGCGTACTTCGCGCTGGCGCCGACGGCGCCGTGCGGGCCTACCAGGAGGCCGATCCGCATGAATGGCGCGGGTCCGGCCGGCCCGTGCAGCACGAGGACGGGGACGCCGCTGCCGCGGACGACCCGCTCGGCGACCGAGCCCAGCCACCAGCGTGACGGACCCCTGCGCCCGTGCGTGCCGACCGCAATGAGGTCGGCGTCGCGTGCAATCGCGAGCACGACGTCGGCGGCGCTGCCGGGCTCGACGCGGGCTCGAACCGCCACGCCGGCGTCGCGTGACGCGAGGCGCTCGAGATGCTGCTCGGCCTGGCGCCGGAGCGCCTGGTCCTGCTGCCCGAGCGCCTGCATCTGCTCGGCCGTGAAGTAGGGCGGCGGCTCGAACGTCTCGGCGTGCACGGCGGTCACGGTCGCCGAGAACTGCCGGGCGAGCAACCCGGCCACGGCGAGCGCCGCGGAGGAGGCCGGCGCGAAATCAACCCCGACGACGATGCGCTTGGGAGGAAAGGTCCACATGACGTCACTCCTCACACGGCGCTGGCGGTGGGAAGCGCCTCTCCGGCCACGGGCGCCGATCCGCGGGCGTGCAGGACGGCATAGAGCACCGGCACGGCCACGCGCGACAGGAGGAGCGACGCCACTTCGCCAGCCATGAGCGACAGCGCCAGCCCCTGGAAGATGGGGTCGAAGAGGATGACGCCGGCGCCGACGATGACGGCCGAGGCGGTCAGCAGCATCGGACGGAAGCGCACCGCCCCGGCGTCGATCACCGCCTCTGCAAGCGGCATGCCCTCGCGGAGCCGCAGCTCGATGAAATCCACCAGGATGATCGAATTGCGGACGACGATGCCCGCGCCGGCGATGAAGCCGATCATCGACGTCGCGGTGAAGAACGCGCCCATCGCCGCGTGCGCGGGCAGGATGCCGACCAGCGAGAACGGGATGGCCGCCATGATGGCGAGCGGCGTCGTGAAGCTCCTGAACCAGCCGACCACGAGGATGTAGATGAGCACCAGCACGGCCGCGAAGGCGAGGCCGAGGTCGCGAAACACCTCGAGCGTGATGTGCCACTCGCCGTCCCACTTCACCGCGTACTCGGCCGAGTCCGACGGCATCGAGGCGTTGTAGATGCGAATGGGCCGCCCCTCGGGCGAGGACAGCGACGCGAGCGCCTCGTTCATCGCGACGATGGCGTAGACGGGGCTCTCGGCACCGCCGGCGACATCGCCGACGACGTAGGTTACCGGCTGGAGGTTCTTCGCGTAGCGGCTGCGGTCCGCCGTCCCGTAGCCGGCACGCGTGATTTCACCCAGCGGCACGGGCGCGCGGCCGACGAGGCGGATGGCCTGCAGCGCCTGGACGCTGTCCCGTTCGCCGCGCGGCAGGCGCAGCACGATGGGGACGTCCTCGCGCGAGGTGGGATCGTGCAGCAGTCCCGCGCGCTCGCCGGCGCCCGCCATCCGGACGACGGCGGCGACATCGGCGGGGGCGAGGCCGGCCATGGCTGCGCGGTCGGGATCCACCTCGAGCGTCCACTTCGGCTGCGCGGCCTCCACGTACCAGTCGACGTCGACGACGCCGTCGGTGGCCTGCAGCCTGGCACGCACCTCGCGTGCCAGCGCGAGGCGTGCGTCGGGGTCGGGGCCGTAGACTTCGGCGACCAGGGTCTGCAGCACCGGCGGTCCCGGCGGAACCTCGGCCACCTGGATGCGCGCGCCCAGCTCGCGGGCCAGCGGCAGCAGCCGTTCACGCACGCGCCGCGCGATGTCGTGGCTCTGCGCATCGCGCGCATTCTTCGGACGCAGCAGCACCTGGAGGTCGGCCTGGTGGGGCAACTGCCGCAGGAAGTAGCGGCGGACGAGACCGTTGAAGTTGTACGGCGACGGCGCGGCGACGTACGACTGGACCGACACGACGTCGGGCTCGGCGAGCGCGGCCTCGGCGAGCGCCGCGGCGGCCCGAGCCGTGTCCTCGAGCGGCGTGCCCTCGTCCATGTTCACGACGACCTGGAACTCGCTCTTGTTGTCGAAGGGCAGCATCTTGACATTGACGAGGCCCAGCGGCACGAGCGCGGCCGCGGCCAGCAGCAGCGCGCCGACGCCCGCGATGAACCCGACGCGGGCCGTTGGCGTCGCCAGCAGCCGTCCCATCACCCGGCGGTAGATCACCGTGAGGCGATCTTCGGCGCCATGGCCCGCGTGGGCGTGCCCGGCGCGCAGGAGGCGCACGGCCGCCCACGGCGTGACGACGAAGGCGACCACCAGCGAGAAGATCATCGCGGCCGTCGCGCCCACCGGAATCGGCCGCATATAAGGGCCCATCAGGCCCCCGACGAACGCCATCGGCAGGATGGCGGCGATCACCGTGAGGGTTGCGAGGATGGTCGGGTTGCCGACCTCGTCCACGGCGCGGACCGCCACGGTCCAGAGCCGCTGGGCGCCGCCGCTCATCCGCGCGTGCCGCACCATGTTCTCCACGACGACGATGGCGTCATCGACCAGGATGCCGATGGAGAAGATGAGCGCAAAGAGCGTGATCCGATTCAGCGTGTAGCCGTAGAGATAGAAGAGGAACAGCGTGAGCGCCAGCGTCACCGGGATGGCGATGAGCACGACGATCGACTCGCGCCGGCCCAGCGTGATCCAGATGAGGAGCGACACCGACACCACGGCGATGAGCATGTGCAGCAGCAGCTCGTTCGACTTCTCGGCCGCTGTCTCGCCGTAGTTGCGCGTGACGGTGACCTGCAGGCCGTCGGGCAGGAGCGTGTGGCGAAGCGCCTCGAGGCGCTCGTCGAGCCGGTGGGTCAGTTCGATGGCGTTCGTGCCCTTCCGCTTGGCGATGGCAAGCGTGACGGCCGGATGGGTGCCCGACTCACGCGTGTGCATCCGCACGTACGACGAGGGCTCGGCGTCGCCATCCCGCACCGTCGCGACATCGTCCAGCCGCACCGGCGCCGGCGCATGCGGCGCCGGGATGCGAAGGGCCCCGAGATCCGCCGCCGAGGCCGCCCAGCGACCCGCTTCAACGTCGATGGCCTGTCCGCCGGCCGTCAGGCCCGGCGCTGACTGTCGGACGTTGCCGGCTGCGACCGCCCGAGCCACGAGCAGCGGATCGAGCCCATACGCCGCGAGGCGCGCCGGGTCGAGTGCCACGGCCACCTCGCGCGGACGGCCGCCGAGGATCGTGATCTCGGAGGTGTCCGGCACGCGCTTCAGCTCCGCCGCCACCTCGGCGGCGACCAGCCGCAGCTGGTGGTCGTCGAAGCCGGGGCCCCAGAATGTCAGCGCCATCACCGGCACGTCGTCGATGGAGCGCAGCTGCACCCGCGGCGCCGACGCCCCGGGCGGGATGAGGGTCAGGTGCGCGCCCAGCTTCTGGTTGAGCCGCACGAGCGCGTGCTCCTCGGACTCGCCCACCAGGAAGCGGACGATGACCATCGACCGGCCGGGGCTCGACGTCGAGTAGAGGTACTCCACGCCGGGCACCTCCCACAGGAGTCGCTCCAGCGGCCGCGTCACCCGCTGCTCGACCTCCTCCGGCGATGCGCCGGGCATCTCGACGCTGACGTCGATCATCGGGACGATGATCTGCGGCTCCTCTTCGCGGGGCAGCTCGACGACGGCGAGCAGGCCCAGCAGGATCGACGCCGCGATGATGAGCGGCGTCAGCTTCGAGTGGACGAAGGCTGCGGCGAGCCGTCCGGCGACGCCGGTCGGGTGGGAGCGGTCGTTCATCGCGCCGCTCCCGGGACCACGACCTGCTCGCCGGCTTCCAGGCCCGCGAGGATCACGGCCTGCTCACCGATCACCGCGCCGGCCGAGACCAGACGGAGCGTCCGACGCCCACCCTCGTCCACGATGACCTGGGTAAGCTGCCCCTGGCGCCGGAGGCTGGCGGCCGGCACGGTCAGTACCTCCTCGCGGCCGACGACGAGGCGGGCCCGGGCAAACTGGCCGGACCTGATGGGGGCGGACTCCGGCAGCGCAATTTTCACCAGCACGGCCTGCGACAGCGCCGCCGCCGCGCGCGCGATTTCCGTGATCGTGCCGCGCACGGCCGCCTCGGTCTCCCCGATGACGATGTCCACGTCATCGCCGGCGGCCAGGTTCGAGACGCGCGAGGCATCGACGGTGACGTCCAGTCGCCGCGTGGCGGATTCGATGCGGAGGAGCGGCATCCCCGGCGCCGCCTGGTTGCCGGCCTCGACGAGCGTTTCGGTCACGATACCGTCGAACGGAGCGGTCAGTGTGGTGTAGGTGGCCGCCACGTCCGCGGTCCGGGCGGCGGCCACCGCGGCGGTCGTCGCCGCGGCTGCCTCGGCGACGCGCGCCTCGGCCGCGGCGAACCGGGCCTTCGCGCCCGCAAGCGCGGCGCGCGCCTCGTCGAGCTCCTGCGTCGTGGCGGCCTTCCGCTCGTGGAGCCGCTCGATTCGGGCAGCCGTCGCGGAGGCCAGGGCCACCGCCGCGTCGGCAGCCGTCCGCTCGGCGTCGGCGGCACGGGCCATATGCGTCACCGCCTCCGCGGACGCAACGGCGCGCGCGCGCTCGGCGGCCGACTGCCGATCGTCGAGCCGAACGAGCGGCTGCCCCGCGCGCACACGGTCGCCCGGGCGGACGAGCACCTGGCGGACGTCGGCGACAATGCGGGACGAGACGAGAGCCGTCGTGCTGGCCTGCACGATGCCGCCCGCCTCGAGCAGGCGCGGCCGCTCCACGCGCGCGGCGGCGACGAGCATGCCGCCCTCCGTCGGGAGCGTGGCGACGGGCAGCGGGGAGTCGCCCGCGTCGCTGCCGCACGCGAGAGTGGCCGACAGGGCGGTGATGAGCGCGAGGAAGATCGGCAGTCGATGTCTCATGGGAGTCCCGGAAGCTGGCCCACGCTCTGCTGAAGGAGGGCGGCGGTCACCACCACGTCGAGGCGGGCCGTCGTGGCTCGCAGTTCGGCGTCGAGCGTGGCGGTCGAGGCGCGCAGCAGGTCGGTGACCGTGGCCAGGCCGGCCTCGAAGCGCTCGCGCGTGACGCGCTCGGCTTCGCGGGCCTCGGCGGCGGCCGCGCGGCCGACGGCCTCCCGCGCGCGCGCCGCGTCGAGCTGACGCCGCGCGGCGCGAGCGGATTCGCGCACCTCGGCTTCCGCCGATGCGCGGCGGGCATCGGCCGCCCGCACGCTCGCCTCGGCGGCCGCGACTCGGGCGCGGTCCGCGCCACCCGCAAAGAGATTCCAGCGGATCTCGGCGCCCGCGACCCAGGCGCCCGGCCTGTCGGCGAAGTCGCGGCCCGTCCAGTCGTAGCTCGCCTGGACGCCGACGGTCGGCAGCCATGCCCCCCGGGCGGCGCGACGGCCGGCCTCGGCGATCGACCGGCCGAGGGTCGCCGCCCGCAGGTCGGGACGCGCGGCCACGGCCTGTGCCTCCGATCCCTCGGGCGCCGGCATCGCCGGCACCCCGGGCTCTTCCAGCACGTAGGCTGCGTCGAGCGGCGCGCCCATCAAGCGGTTGAGGCGCGCCTGCGCCAGATCGACGTCGGCCTCTGCCTGTATCACGCGCGCCCGGACGTCGGCGACGTGGACCGCCAGCGCCAGCAGGTCGGCGTCGGTCGCCAGCCCGGCGTCGCGCCGGTCGCGCGTCCGTGCCTCGTCCGCCTCGGCCGCCGCCAGCGCCGACGCCGCCGCGCGCGCGTGGGCGGCGGCCACCAGTCCTCGCGCGTAGGCCTCGACGACGTGCAGCGCCACCGCGTGGCGGCGATGTTCGAGAGTCGCGGCGGCGGCCTCCCGGCCGAGCCGGGCCGCTTCGACCCGACTCGCCGTCTGAAAGCCGTCGAACACCGTCTGCTGTACGACCAGCCCGGTGCGAAACAGCGAGACGGGATCCGGGTCGTTCAGGACCGACGGGGCGAAGTCGCCCGCGGTGACCGAGCGCGCTCCCAGGAGCGCGCTGAACGCGAAAAGCGGCGCGTCGCCCCGCTGCCAGGCCTCGACGAGGTCGACCCGCGGAAGGTAGCCGGCCCGGGCGCGATCCGCTTCCGCCGCGGCGGCGTCGACCTCCGCGGACACGGCCCTCAGGTCGGGATTGGCGGCCAGCGCCCGCGAGACCGCCTCGCTCAACGGCAGGCGTTCCTGCGCGGCAGCGCCTCCCGCGCACACTACGGCCAGCACCGGGACCATCGTCAGGGCACGTCGCAGCATGACCGGTGGAAAGATGCGGGTTCGGACCGGAGGTTACAATTCGAGGGTGGCCGGTGTGACCAACGCGACGCCCCCGCATCTCCCCTCCAGACGCCATGACCGGACCGATGGCACCGACTACGAGGGCCTCGTGCGCCAGGCGGCCGATGGGGACTCGGCCGCTCTCGAAGCGCTGCTGCTCGCGGCCCAGCATGTGGCCTACCGCTTCAGCGTCGTGGCGTGCGGCCATGCGGACGATGCCGAGGACGTGATGCAGGAAGCCCTCCTCAAGACCTACCGGCACGTCGGCCGGATCAAGCAACCCGAGTTCTTCCGGACGTGGCTCTATCGCACGGTCAGGAACGCCTGCCTGATGAAGCGGCGGCTCCGGGTGGATGAGCCCCGTCACCTGCAGTCGATCGACGAGCTGCTGCCCACGCCCGACGGCGAGCGCGAGGCGCTGGATCCGGTGGACCCGCGGCCCCGCCCGGACGATGTGGTGGCGTATCGCCGGCTGCGCCGCCGCGTGCAGACGGCCATGGCGTCGGTGCCCGGCGCGCTGCGGGTCGTGCTCTTCCTGCGCGAGATGGAAGGGCTGTCGACCCGCGAGGTCGCGAAGGTGCTGGGTATCTCGGAAGCCAACGTGAAGACCCGGCTGCACCGGGCGCGGCTCCACCTGCGCCATGCCCTGGAGGTGCGCGATGCCACGCGGTGACTGCCGGGCGCGGCTCGAGCGGCTCTTCGACTACCTCGACGGCGAGCTCGATCCCCGCGATTGCGCCGCGCTGGAGCGCCACTTGGCGTCGTGCGAGTGCTGCGGCGATCTGGCCGCGAGCCTGAGGCGCACCATCGACGCGTGCCGCGCCGCGGGACACCCGCGCCTGCCGTCGGCCGTGCAGGCCCGTGCCCGTGCGCGCGTGCGGGCGCTGCTGCGGTCAACCCCCTCGATCGGTCCCCGGAAACGAAGGACCCGTGCCAGCCCATGACACCCTCACCCGGCGTGCCCTGCTGAAGACACTGACGGCGGCCGGCGGCGCGGCCGTCGCTCGGCCGTTTGCGCGATTCGTCGATCTGCTGGCCAACGAAGCGCCGGCGCGCGAGCTGGTCGCCCGCCCCTCGACCGTCGATCTCGGGGGCGGCCGATCCTGGGCGACCTGGACCTACGGGGGCGGCGTCCCCGGCCCCGTGCTGGGCGGCGCACGAGGCACGAGGTTCCGACTCGACCTCCGCAACGAACTGGCCGAGCCGACCACCATCCACTGGCACGGCCTGCCGGTGCCCCCTGGCATGGACGGCGTACCGGGGCTCTCACAGGATCCCGTCCAGCCGGGCGACGTCTTCAGCTACGACTTCGAGCTGACGCATCCCGGCACGTATCTCTACCACTCACACGCAGGCCTGCAGCTCGATCGCGGACTCATGGGCCCGCTGGTCGTCACCGATCCCGACGACCCCGTCCGCGCCGATGTCGACGTCGTCGTCCTGCTGGACGACTGGCTGGCGGGGAATCCCGACGACGCGTTCGCGGCGCTCAGGAGCCAGCCGGGCTTCGGGATGATGGGCGGCATGCGCGAGGTGGCCTACGACGGCTACGTGGCCAACGGCGCCGTGGCCGACCCGATGCCGCTCAGCGTGGCTCGGGGCGCGCTCATGCGGCTCCGCCTCATCAACGGCGCGGCGTCCACCACGTTCGTGGTCGGCGTCGAGGGCCGTCCCCTTACGGTGACGCACGCCGACGGGCAGGCCGTCGCTCCCGTAGTGGTCGATACGGTGCGTCTCGGGATGGGGGAGCGGTACGACGTCACCTTCCGGGCGGATGACGCGGGCCCGTGGACCCTGTTTGCCGGCAACGTCGACGCCAGGGTGCCGGCGATCGCCCTGCCCATCGTGGTTGACGGCGGGCCCCGGACGACGGGGCGACCGCTCGCGTGGCCGGCCACGCTCCTGCGGGGGAGGCGCCTCCAGTACGAGCAGCTTCGCCCGCTGGCGCCGCCGCCGCCGGTGGTGGTCCCCGTCCGCGAGGTTCCGTTGACGCTCGGCTTCGCGCCGGGCTACGCGTGGACCATCAACGGCGAGACCTTCGAGTCGGCGGCAGCCCTCGCCGTTCGCGAGGGCGAGCGCGTGCGTCTGGTCTTCCGCAATCTCTCGATGATGCGCCACCCGATGCACCTGCACGGCCACTTCTTCGAGGTGCTGACTGGCGCCGGGCGCGGGCCGCTGAAGGACACCGTCATTGTGGACCCGATGGGGCAGGTGGCCGTGGAGTTCACCGCCGACAACCCGGGCCGGTGGCTCATGCACTGCCACCATGCGTACCACATGGAGGCGGGAATGGCGCGCGAGATTCGATACGCCTGACGGCGGGCGCCCGGGCGGTGCGCGCTACCGGCTCGTCGTGCCCGGCACGGCGGCGGTCGCGGTGCGCACCTGCAGGGCGCCGCCCTCGCCCGACTCCGTCCACGCGAAGACGAAGGTATCACCCCGGCGCGCGAGCCGCGGGTAGCCGCTCGACCGGCTGCCGGCGATGCCGGCGACGAGGGACGCCTCGCCGCGCTCGCCGGACGAGGTGATGCGCCGCGTCCGGAACTGCGCGCGCTGGTCGGCAAACTCAATCCACGTGGCCACCGCGGAGCCGTCCGGCAGCAGATCGACATCGACGCGTCCCAGCGTGCCGGCATCGTCGACGCGAATGGGCGCACCGAAGCTGCGGCCCGCGTCCTTCGAGAAGGCCAGATACGCCTGTCCCTGATCGCCCTTCGCCGTGAACCACGCCAGGACCACGTCGCGGCCGCGTGCCGAGAGCGCGGGGCCGTTCACCGGACATGCCGGGATGACCCAGTTGTCCGCGTGCACGGGCGCACCTGGCGTCCACCGGCCGTTCTCGAAACGCGAGACGTAGATGTCGCGCACCTCGGCGTCGCTCCGGTCGCGATAGGCCGCGATCGGTCCGTCGGCAGTGACGGCCGCCGCGGTGGGGCAGCACTCGCACACCCGCAGGTCGATGGGCATCTCCGAGGTCTGCTTCCAGGCGGTGTCGAACGTCGCGAAGCGCACCGTCATGGCGCCCTTGCCGTGGCCGTCATGGCTGGCTTGCATGGCGCGTCCATCGAGCCAGACCAGGCCGAGACCGCCGCCCGGCATCTGGAAGAGCGAGGCGAAGCCGTGCTCGGTCCTGGTGCCGTCGTGGTGGGGGGTGAAGGACGGCGCCCACGTGCGCCCGTCGTCGGTGGAATACGAGAGCCGCACGTCGTAGGCGTAGGTGTCGGACCCGCTCTTCTGCAGCCAGTGGGCGGCAAGGTGGCCGTTGTCGAGGCGAATGACAGAGGGGACGTCCGCCCAGTTCACGAACCAGTCGTCACCCGAGGCGATGTCGCGCGGCGCGCTCCACCCGGACGACGCCAGCTCGGAGAACCTGAGCGTGGCGGTGGGACCGCGCCGCTCGATCCAGCTGAGGAGGACGCCCCGGTCCGACACGGAGAGCTGCGGCTGCGCGCTGTTGGGCCCCGCGGGGCTCGCGAGCGGTACGGCCTCAATCGCGCGCGTCGCCACCGCGGCGGTTGTGGTGAGTCCGAGGTTGACGACACCGGCACTGACGCCGACCATGGCCGCCAGCAGGCCGAGTGTGCGTGTCGGGTGGAACATCCGGGTTCGCCTCCGCTGCCCATGCTACCTCAGGCGGGGCGGGGCGGCGAACCCGGAGCCGATGTGGGCTAGAAGCGGTAGCCGATGCCCACCGTGGCCGTGGTGACGGTATGCGTCATGCCGCCGCCAACGATCACAAGGGCTCGGACGTCGGGCCGGACCACCAAGTGATCGGTCAGATCGAACCGAAGCCCGCCGCCGAGGCTCACGCTGGGATCGGTGAACCCGTGCATACCCCAGCGCCCGTCCTGACCCATGCGGATGCCGGATACCCGGTCCGCGTAGAAGGCGGGCATCCGTCCCGCGCCGAACATGCCGCCGGGCCCGGCACCGGGCGTGCCGAACATGCCGCCGAACGTGGCGCCGCCGGGAATGGGCCCGGCCATCATGCCGCCGCGATCGCGCAGGAGCAGGTTGGCCTGCGTATCGAGGTCGAAGTGCGCGCGGTACAGGCCGGCGCCGGCGACCAGGTACGGCGTGGCGCGCCGCGGCGGTGTGAGATCGACCAGGAGGCTCGCGTGCAGGTCGAGCGCGTCGGCGCCGCGGCCGCGACCGAGGTAGATGCCGCGCCCCTCCAGCGACACGCGGGACGTCAGGTCTGCCGCGATCGTCGCGCCGAGCGAGGCGCCGACATCGCCGTGGCCGGCGACGAGGCCGCTGGCGAACGCCGCCGTGATCTTTCCAGGCGCCGCCGTCTGAGCCGCAGTGGAAGCGGGCAGGCACAGGCTGACAAGGACGATTGCCAGGAACGCAAGAACAGGCATGAGTGCCTCACTCCAATTTGCGCAGGCGCACCAACATCGCCTGACATGCGAGCAGGTTTCATGCCATGGGTCGCCGCCCGGATGGCGGCGGCGGCGCGAGGCTAGCGCTGGCCGTCTGGCGGGTTCCCGCCGGGCAGCGGCTTCGGCGGAGCGTGGACGTGCTCGGTGTCGCGCGGTCCGAGGCGCAGCTCACCCTCGAGCGCCGGCTCGCCGGCGAGGAAGCGGCGCTCCTCTTCGCGCGCTTTCCACGCGGCTTCGGGCAGCGGCATGAGCGCCTCGACCTCGGCGATTTCCTCCTCGGTGAGCGTGGGCAGCCGCCGGATGAAGTGCACGAGGTGCCACGAGTCGGCTTCGCCTTCCGGTGTCCCGGTGGCCCAGCCCGGCATGCCCGTGAGCTTCACGCCTTCCTCGATGAGATAGAACAGCTCGCCGTCGCTCAGTCCCTGCGTGGCGGCCTGCCGCATATCCGGCGGCCGTGGGTACATGCCGCGGCCCATCGCCGTGTCGCCGCTGCCGTCGGCGGCATGGCACGCGGCACAGTGATCCGCGTAGTGCGCCATGGCGCTCGCGATGTTCTCCGGGGTCACGGCTTCGGGGTTCGGCCGGCGCGCGGCGGCGGCGGGAATCAGGAGGTTGCGCGCCGTACGCGCGACAGTGGCCTCGACCGCAGGCGGCGCCGGCCGGGCGCTGATGCCCTGTGCGAGGAACCAGGCGGCGCCTACGAGGGCCGCCAGCCCGGTGAGGGCCAGGAGGTGCCATGTCGTCTGCAGGAATCGTCGCATGGTGTGTTCCTGCGGCTGATGCTACGCCCATTCCGATCCCGATGCCACCGGCCCTTGGGGGGCGTCGTATAATGACGACGTGGGTTCCCTGACACGCCTGATCGCGAGCGTCGGCGCGAGCCTCGCCCTGGCGGGCGGGCCAGCCGTGCTGGCGGCCTGCGAGGCGTGGTGCGTGTCGGGCCCCGACGCCGGCGCCGAGATTGCCGCGGTCGATCTACCCACTGCCCACGGCGCGCATGGCGGTCATCACGGCGGTCAGGCAGCCGCGGATCGAACGGGCCACGCCCACCACCAGGCCGGCCACGATCGCGAGGGGCCGGTGACGGCCCTCGAAGCGGCGGCCACATCGTGCGCGGGCTGCATCGACCTGGATGCGTCGGTCCGTCCGAGCGCGCCGTTCACCGTGGCGTTTCAGCCGGCGCCCGCTGGCGATTACCCGTGGACGGGCAGCGCCTCCCGCGCCGCCGCCGCGTTCGCCGCAGACGCCCGACCCTGTCGGGCTGGTGGCGGCGGCTGCGACGTCCTCTCTCCACCGTCTCCCGTCTCCGCTCCGCTCGTTCTCCGCATCTGATCGGGCCTGCCCGGCACGATGCCCCTGCCCGCGGCCTCGTCACGGCGCCGCGGATACGCCGCCGACGGGGCCGGCACCTAACCGATCGGGACGTGTAAGGAGCCGCCGGGCGGCTCGTCAGCGAGAGAGAGAGTTGCGTGAGCACGACCACCATGAAGACCGACATGACGCGCCGCGAGGAGCGGCGTCTTCCTGACCGGCGGACGTTCGTCAAGGGACTTGCGGTCGGCGGCGCGGCTGCCGGCCTGGGCCTGTGGCCGACGTCAACCTGGGGCCAGGCGCGATCGCGGCGGATGCCGGCCGCGCGGCTCGAGGGCACCGAGTTCGACCTGACGATTGGCGAGACGCCCATCAACATCACCGGCGCCGACCGGGTGGCGCTTACCGTGAACGGGACGCTGCCGGCGCCCACGTTGCGATGGCGCGAAGGCGACCGCGTGACCCTTCGCGTGACCAACCGGCTCGACGAGGATACGTCGATCCACTGGCACGGCATCCTGCTGCCGGCCAACATGGACGGCGTGCCGGGGCTGAGCTTCCACGGCATCCACCCGGGCGAGACGTTCGTCTATCAGTTCACCGTTCGCCAGTCGGGGACGTACTGGTACCACAGCCACTCGGGTTTCCAGGAGCAGCGCGGCATCTACGGACCGCTCGTCATCGACGCCCGGGAGCCGGAGGCGCTCGCCTACGACCGCGAGCACGTCGTCCTGCTCTCGGACTGGACCGACGAGAACCCCGGCCGGCTGTTCGGCAAGCTGAAGAAGCAGTCGGACTACTACAACTTCCATCAGCGGACCGTGGGCGATTTCTTCCGCGACGTGCGGCGCCTGGGGCTGCGCGCCACGCTCGCCGATCGGACGGCGTGGGGCGAGATGCGCATGAGCGCGTCCGATATCGCCGACGTGTCGGGCTACACCTACACCTATCTGATGAACGGCCAGGCACCCGCAGCGAACTGGACCGGACTCTTCCGGCCGGGTGAGCGGCTGCGGCTGCGGTTCATCAACGGGTCGGCCATGACGTACTTCGACGTCCGCATCCCCGGCCTGACGATGACCGTTGTCGCGAGCGACGGGTTGCCGGTGCGCCCGGTGACCGTGGACGAGTTCCGGATTGCGACAGCGGAGACCTTCGACGTTATCGTCGAGCCATCGGGCCAGGAGGCGTTCACCATCTTCGCGCAGGCGATGGATCGGACCGGGTACGCGGCGGGAACGCTGGCGGTGCGCGAGGGGCTGTCGGCGGTCGTGCCGGCCCTGGATCCGCGGCCGTACCTGTCCATGGCGGACATGGGCCACGGCGGCCACGAGGGGCACTCGATGCCCGCTGCCGATGCAGGCGCAGCTGACCCGCACGCGGGCCATGCGATGCCGCAGGCGGCCACGCCCGATCCGCACGCCGGTCACGTGATGCCCGGGCCGACCGACCCGCACGCGGGCCACGAGAGGAGCGCCGCCGGCAGCGCGGTGTCGCACCCCGAAAGCGAGCGGGGGAACCCGCTCGTCGACATGCAGACCGAGGCGCCGACCTCGAAGCTCGACGATCCCGGCATCGGGCTGCGCGGCAACGGCCGGCGCGTGCTGACGTACGGCGACCTGCGGAGCCCGTTTCCCGATCCTGATGGGCGCGATCCGGGGCGCACCATCGAGCTGCACCTGACCGGCCACATGGAGCGATTCGCCTGGTCGTTCAACGGCGTGAAGTTCTCGAACGCGGAGCCGATCCGGCTGACCTACGGCGAACGGGTGCGCGTGGTGCTGGTCAACGACACGATGATGTCGCACCCCATTCACCTCCACGGCATGTGGAGCGACGTCGAGGACGACGAGGGGAACTTCCTCGTGCGGAAGCACACGGTGGACATGCCGCCGGGCTCCCGGCGGAGCTTCCGCGTCACGGCCGACGCGCTCGGCCGGTGGGCGTTCCACTGCCACCTGCTGTACCACATGGAGGCGGGGATGTTCCGGGAAGTGAGGGTGGAGGAATGAGCGCGCGCCTCATTGTCGCCGCGGCGCTTCTTGTGACCGCGAGCGGGTCCGGTGTGGCGTTTGCCCAGCAGCCGCAGCCGCCTGCAGCGCCGGTGCATGTCCACGACCACGGCGCGCAGTCGACGCCCGCCGCGCCGTTGCCACCCACGGCGCACGATCACAGCCCCCACGCCGGCCACGAGACCGCGGCAGCCGCGACGTTGCCGCCGCACGTTCCGCCGCTCACCGACGCGGACCGGGCCGCGGCATTCCCCGACGTCGACGGGCACCGCGTCCACGATGCGGCCATCAACTGGTTCGTGCTGTTCGACCAGTTCGAATGGCAGGCGGGCTCGTCGGATTCGGGCGCGAGCTGGGATACGCGCGGGTGGGTCGGCGGCGACCGGAGCCGGATCTGGTTCCGCACCGAGGGCGACTTCGGCGACGAGCGCATCGAGCAGGCCAAGGTGCTCGTCACCTACGGGCGTGCCATGAGCCGTTGGTGGGACGTCCTGGTGGGCGTCGAGCAGGACCTGCGTCCAGGGCCGATCCGGACGTGGGCCGCGGTCGGCATCCAGGGGCTCGCGCCCCAGTGGTTCGAGGTAGAGGCCACGGCGTACATCGGACCATCCGGGCGAACCCACTTCCGGTTCGAGACCGAGTACGAGCTGCTGCTGACCAATCGGCTCGTGCTGCAGCCCCTCGTCGAGCTGGAAGTCTTCGGGAAGGCGGATCCGGCCCGAGGCGTGGGCCGCGGCCTGAGCTATGCGGACATGGGGCTCAGACTCCGCTACGAGATCCGCCGCGAGTTCGCCCCGTATGTGGGCGTGGTGTGGGAGAAGAAGTTCTTCGGCACGGCCGACCTGGCGCGGGCCGAGGGGCACGGCACGGGCGGCGCGCGCCTGGCGCTCGGCGTCCGGTTCTGGATGTAGGATGGACCAGGGCGAATCCTGGCCAATTCGACGGGAAGGGAGCATTCGATGACTCGACGACTCATCCTCGCGGCCGCGCTGGCGGCCTTCGCTCTGGTCGCGCGGCCCGGGGCCTCGGGGCTGGCGCACCCGGGCCACGACCACAAGATCCTGGGCACGGTCACGATGGCCGCGAGCGACCACGTGATGCTCAAGGACCGTGACGGCAAGGACCACACCGTGATGGTGAACGCCGACACGAAGATCCTCCGCGACAAGAAGCCCGCCAAGATCGCCGACGTGAAGACGGGCATGCGCGTCGTCGTGACGGCCGCGGAGGAGAAGGAACGGCTCATCGCGAAGACCATCGAAATCGGCGCCGCGCCGGCGACCCAGTAGGAGCGACATCCATGCGCCGCATGTCTGTCGCCGCATTGGTGATCGCTGCCGTTCTGGCGCCGTCGCTCGCGGCGGCGCACGTCGGCATCCGGCCGCGTGAGTCGAAGCCGGGCGCCGAAGAACGGTACACCGTCCGCGTCCCCACCGAGGGCGCCGCGGCCACCACGTCGGTCCGCGTCGAGATTCCGGACGGTGTCACGGTCCTGGACATCGAACGCGCCGACGGCGTGACGTCGCAGACCGAGACGCGCGAGGGCCGTATCGTCGCCATCACCTGGACGAAGACGATTCCACCGAAGGAAGTGGGGGAGTTCTTCTTCCGGGCCCGGAACCCGGCGTCGACAGCCGACCTGGCCTGGAAGGCGCATCAGCACTTCGCCGACGGCACCACCACCGACTGGGTGGGGCCGGCCGGCGATCGCCGGCCCGCGCCGGTGACGAAGCTCACGCCGGCCGCGGCACAGCCAGTCGACGACGTGGCCGAGATCACGCGGCTCATCGAGCGGTATGACGCGGCGTTCAACGCGAAGAACCTCGACGCGCTGGCAGCCTTCTACCACCCGGATGTGACCATCTACGAGGGCGGCGGCATCAACAACGGGTGGGCCGACTACCGCGACCACCACCTGGGCCCCGAGCTGAAGGCCTTCGAGAACCTGCAGTTCGGGCACAGCAACGTGAAGGTGACGCTGCTGCCGGGCGGGACGACGGCGTACGTGGCCGCGCGGTACATGCTGAAGACGAAGATGGGCACCCGCGAGATCGACGCGGTGGGCCTGGCCACGATGATTTTCTACAAGGACCCCGAGGGCTGGCGGATCCGCCACTCGCACACGTCCAGCCGCGCCAGACGGCCGGGGGAGTAGCGGGCGTCGGGCGTCGGGCTTCAGGCTTCACGGGCCCGGGGCCCGACGCCCAGGGCGTGACGCCTGAAGCCTGACGCCCGAGGCCTGCCTACCCAGCCATCCCCGACGCCCGCAGCGTGCCGCGGCCGAGCGCGGAGAGCTTCATGATGTAGAAGATCACCGGCGTGATGATGAGCACGTGCACCGTGGACGTGATCATCCCGCCGAGGATTGGCGCGGCGATGGGCTTCATCACGTCGGAGCCCACGCCGCTGCTCCACATGATGGGCAGGAGCGACGCGACGGTGGTGGCCACCGTCATCAGCTTGGGCCGGAGCCGCAGCACCGATCCCGCCACGGTCGCGTCCCAGATGTCCGACGGCGTGAGCACGCGGCCTTCGGCCAGGCGCTGGTCGAGCGCTTCGTGGAGGTAGACGACCATCACGACGCCGGTCTGCACGGCGATGCCGTAGAGCGCGATGTAGCCCACCCAGACGGCCACCGAGAAGTTGTAGCCGAGCCACCACTGCGCGATGACGCCGCCTGTCATGGCATACACCACCGACAGCATGACGATGGCCGACTCGGTCGCCGAGTGGAAGGTCATGTAGAGCAGCAGGAAAATGGTGCCGAGCACGAGCGGGATGAGCACCTGCAGCCGTTCGCGGGCGCGCACCTGGAACTCGTACTGGCCCGTCCAGGCCAGCGTGTAACCCGGCGGCAGCGTCACGCGCTCGGCGATCGCGGCCTGCGCGGCGGCCACGAAACCGCCGATGTCGCTCGACGTGGAGTCGACGTAGACATACCCGGCCAGCAGCCCGTTCTCGTTGCGGATCATCGCCGGGCCGGGCGTGAGGGTAATCGCGGCCAGCTCGCCCAGCGGGACCTGCGCGCCCGCCGGCGTCTTCACCAGCACGCGCTCGAGCGACGGCAGATCGCTCCGGAACGCGCGCTCGTACCGCACGTTGACGGGATAGCGTTCGCGCCCCTCGATGGTCCGCGTCACGGTCTCGCCGCCCACGGCCGTCTGCACCACCTCCTGCACGTCGTCCACCGTCAGACCGTGGCGCGCGATCGCGAGCCGGTCGATCACGATGTCGGTGAAGTAGCCCTGAGCGGCCCGCTCGGCGTAGACGCTGCGGGTGCCGGGCACGTCGCGGAGCGCCAGCTCGATGTCCTGGCCGATGCGCTGAATGGCGGCCAGGTCGCCGCCAAGGATCTTGATGCCCACCGGCGTCTTGATGCCCGTGAAGAGCATGTCGAGCCGGTTGCGGATGGGTTGCGTCCACGTGTTCGGGAAGCCCGGAATCTGCAGCGCCTCGTCCATCTCGGCCTGGAGCCGCTCGATGGTCATCCCGGGCCGCCACTCCCGGCGCGGCTTCAGCGTGATGACCGTGTTCACCATGCCCATGGGCGAGTTGTCCGTCGGCGTCGTCGCGCGTCCGGCGGTCCCGAACACGCGTTCGACCTCCGGGAACTCCCGCAGGAGGCGGTCCTGCGTCTGCAGGATGCGCGAGGCCTCGGTGACCGACAGGCCGGGCGGCGCCGTCGGCATGTACAGAAGCGACCCCTCGTAGAGCGGCGGCATGAACTCGGTGCCGATCCGGAGCAACAGCGGCACCGTCAGCGGGATGATGGCCAGGTTGATCAGCAGGGCGGTCCACTTCCATCGCAGCGCGCCGCTGAGCACCGGCCGGTAGATGGCCGTGAAGAGCTGCGACACGGGGTTCCGCCCTTCCGGTCGAAGACGCCGGCCGCGCAGGAAGAGCGTCATGAGCACGGGCACGAACGTGATGGACAGGAGCGTCGCCGCCGCCATCGCAAACGTCTTCGTGTACGCCAGCGGCCGGAACATCCGGCCCTCCTGCGCTTCGAGCATGAACACGGGCACAAACGAGATGATGATGATCGCCAGCGAGAAGAAGATGGGTCGCCCGACCTGACGGGCGGCCGCGATCACCGCGCCGCGCTGCGCCTCCGGCGGGGGCACCCGTCCGTCCGGTCCCGGCTCCGAGAGCTTCCGGTACGCGTTCTCGACCATGACGATCGTCGCGTCGACCAGCTCCCCGATCGCGAGGGCGATGCCGCCCAGCGACATGATGTTCGAGGTGACGCCCATGTAATACATGGGCACGAACGCCGCGACGACGGCAATGGGCAGCGCCAGGATGGGGATGAGCGCCGACCGGAAGTGGAAGAGGAACACGATGGCGACGATGGAGACGACGAGCACTTCTTCGAGCAGCGTCGTCTGCAGCGTCGCAATGGAATCGCGGATGAGGCCCGAGCGATCGTAGGCCGGCACGAGCGCCACGCCTTCCGGCAGCGCGCCCTTGACCGCCTCGATCTTGGCCTTCACGTCGTCGATGACGCGCAGCGCGTTCTCGCCGAAGCGCATCACGACGATGCCGCCGACGACCTCACCCTGGCCGTCGAGTTCGGCGATGCCGCGGCGAAGGTCGGGTCCGATCTGCACGCGGGCGACGTCGCGAACGAGGATGGGCGTGCCGGTGGGGCCGGCGCCGACCGCCACCTGTTCGAGGTCCGACACCGACTTCAGGTAGCCGCGCGACCGCACCATGTACTCGCGGCCGGCGAATTCGAGCAGCCGTCCCTCCACGTCGCGGTTGCTCTGCTGGATGGCGCGCACAACCTCGCGTGACGAGAGGTTGAAGGCGGCCAGCCGCGTGGGATCGAGCGTCACCTGGTACTGCTTCACGAACCCGCCGATGGAGGCGACTTCGGCCACGCCAGGGACACTGGCGATCCAGTAGCGCAGATACCAGTCCTGGAACCCGCGGAGGTCGGCCAGCGTGTGCCGGCCCGTGGTGTCGATCAGGGCGTACTGGAACACCCAGCCCACGCCGGTGGCATCGGGGCCGAGCTGCGGGTTCACGCCGTCGGGAAGCTGTCCGCGGATCCCCTGCAGGTATTCGACGACGCGGCTGCGGGCCCAGTAGATGTCGGTGCCGTCGTCGAAGATCACGTAGACGTACGAGACGCCGAAGTCGGTGAAGCCACGGACGGACCGCACCCGCGGCGTGGAGATGAGCGCCGTGACGATGGGGTAGGTGATCTGGTCCTCGATGAGGTCGGGGCTCCGGCCCGACCACTCGGTGGCGATGACCACCTGCACGTCGGAGATGTCGGGCACCGCGTCGAGCGGCACCCGCACCATCGTCCACGCGCCCCACACGCTGAGCGTGAGGGCGGCCACGATCACCAGGAAACGGTTGGAGGCGCACCAGTCGATGAGTCGCTCGATCATGGCGGCCTCCTACCGCACCACCAGCGTCAGCTGGCGGGCGCCCAGTCGCGCGCCGTCGCGGGTGACGGTGACGGTCGCATCCCATCGGCCGTTCATCAGCACGTCGATCTCGCCGCGATAGATGCCGCCGCCGGCCGGGACGAGCCGGCCGTCGCTGCGCATCGCGGGCATGTTCATCGACGGCATGGGCGGCATGTACAGGGCCAGCGTGACCTCCGCGTCGGCAACGGGTTGGCCGTTCGAGTCCGCGACGGTGACGATGAAGGTCGTCCTTCCGGCGCGCGGGGGATCGGGCTGCGAGGTCAGATCGATGCTGAGCGCAGCCGTGGCGGGCGCAGCCGCTTCGACGGGCGGCCCGGGAGCGTAGCCTTCGAGCGCTCCGCGGATCTGGCTTTCGGAGTCGAGGAAGAAGAGCGCGGAGGCCGCGATCCGCTCGCCGTCCGAGAGTCCGCCGAGGATTTCGACGTGTCCGTCGACGCGCGCGCCGACCTGCACGTCCCGCGGCGCGTAGTAGCCCTCGCCTTCGGCCACGAACACGATCTGACGGACGCCGGTGTCGAGGAGCGCGTCGGCGGGAATGGCCAGCACGTTGCGCGTCGGTTCGGCGATGGCGACGGTGGCGAACATCCCGGGCTTCAGCCGGGCGCCGGGATTGGGCAGCTCGAAGCGCGCGCGCACCGTCCGGGTCGCCTGATCCACCAGCGGCCAGACGAACGTGAGCGTCGCGTCGAACGCCTCGCCCGGGAAGGCCTCGAGCGTGACGACGCTCCGGGCGCCCTTCCCGAGCACGGACAGCTCACGCTCGTAGACGTCCGCTTCGAGCCACAGGCGCGACAGATCGACGAGGCGGAAGAGGGTCTGGCCGGCCATCACCCGTGAACCCTTCACGACAGTCTTCTCGAGGACGACGCCCGACGCCGGCGCGTAGAACGTGACCGTGCGCGCCGGTTCGCCCGACTGTTCGAGGCGGGCGATCTGCTCCTCGGTGAGGTCCCAGAGCCGGAGCCGGTCGCGCGCGGCAGCCAGCAGCCCATCGGCCAGCGCCCGCGCGGCGGCGACGGTGCCGGCGTGGGCGTGGTCGCGGGCGCGGGCGGCGAGGATGTACTCGCGCTGCGCGGCCACGAGTTCGGGGCTGTACAGCGTGAACAGCCGCTCGCCCTTCCGGACGGCGCGGCCGGTGTAGTCCACGAAGAGGTCCTCGACCCAGCCGTCGATCTTGAGCGTCACGTCGGTGTACCGCGTCTCGTCGGCCTTGAGGAGCCCCGTGGCCCTGACCTGGCGCGCGAGCGGCGCCCGGGCGGCCAGCACCGTGCGGATGCCGAGGATCTGACGACGGCGGGCGTCGAGGGTCACGGGGGCGCGCGGCTCGGAGGGCAGCGCCACGGCGCCGGTAGTGGCCACGGCAGCCGACGCGGGCGAAGCGGCCTCGGCATGCGCGCCGTGCGCCGCCGCGTGCGCCTGCTCGGCAGTCGCGGGGTCCTCGAGCACCAGCTCCATGCCGCACTGCGGGCAGCGGCCGGGCGCGTGGCTGCGGACGTCGGGGTGCATCGGGCACACGTACACCGGCGCCGCCGCGGGCGCCTGGGCGTCGGCCAAGAGGGCACCGACCAGCGGCAGCGAGGCCAGCGTGTCGCGGAAGGTATACGCCGACGCGCCCACGAGCGGGACGGCGAGCGCCAGCGCGATCGCCGCGCGGAACCGGGCGGGCAGACGGGTCATCGCACACCTCCAGACGCGCGATCGAGGGCGGCTGCCGCCAGCAGCACCTCGCCCTCGGCTCGGATGGCTTCGAGCTCGGCTTCGATTTCCAGGCGCTGGCCGTCGATGACGGTCAGGAAGTCCACCTGACCCGACGTGTAGGCGACCCGCGCGACGTCGAGCGTCTGGCGCGCCTGCGGGATCACTGTTGTCCGCACGATCGCGGCCCGCGCGCGGGCCGCGTCGAGACGGGCCGCCGCGTCGTGGACGGCGGCGCGCGCCGCCTGCTTCGCCGCGACGACGGCTGCCTGCGCGACCGCGCGCCGCGCGCGGCGCGCGGCTTCGACAGCGTCGAGGCGCGAGCGGCTCCACGGCGCGTGCGGCCACGTGACGCCGACGGACGCGGTCACGGCGCCGGCCCCGCCGGGCTCGAGCATGTAGCCGCCCCGCACGACGAACTCGGGTTTGCGATCGAAGTCGACCAGCGCGACGGCCGCGTCGGCGGCGGCGAGCGCCGCTTGCGCCTGCAGTATCTCTGGGGCGGACTCGACCGCGCGCGCGGCCAGGGCGGCGGCCGCGGCCTGCTGGGGGGCTGGCGGCGGGCTCAACGGCTCGACGGGCGAGGCCGGGTCGCGGCCGAGCAGTGTGGCGAGCGCCACTTCGGCCCGCCGCACGTCCTCGCGCGCCCTGATGCGATCCTGCTCGAGGCGCGACAGCGCCAGCATGCTCTGCAGCACGTCCTGCTGGCCGACGCCCGTCGACACCGACGCGTAGCGCGCGAGCGATGCATCGCCAATCTGCCGGAGCGTCTCGACGGCGCGCGCGTAGACCTCGAGCGACGCGCGGGCCGTGACGAGCCCGACATATGCGAGGCTGACTGCCTCAACCACATTCTGGCGAACCAGGCCTTCGTCGGCCTCCACCATCGCAGCCTCGCGCACGGCCAGCGTGGCGGCTGCGTCGCGACGGCCGCGCGCGGGCAGCGTCTGCTGGCCCATGAGCATCACCATCTGCACCTTCGTCGGGTTCAAGGTGGTCACGGGCCAGCGCCAGAGCTGCGCTTCGAGCATCGGCGGGGGCAGCCCCCGCTCGGTGGGCGCCACGGCCCGGGCGGCCGCGCTATGCGCGGCCGCGACGCCCCGCGGGGGATTGCGCGC
>JBFMCA010000058.1:0-26655 GCA_040754955.1 Acidobacteriota bacterium
AGAAGATCCCGGCTCGACGGCGGCGCTGGCGCTGGCGCCGCGGGCGCCGGGGTCCCGGAGGGCCCCGGCGGCGATGGCTTACGCGGCGGCGGCCGGCGTCGCGAGCGCCTGCTCGAACACCTTCACCGCGCGCTGCATGTCCTCCATCGTGCTGATGGAGATGCGGCAGTGCGAGTTCTGGTACGGCGGGAAGTCCCGGCCGACCAGGATGCCCTGCTTGGCGCACGCTTCGCGGAACCCGCGCACCGGGCGCTTGATGTCGACGAAGATGAAGTTGGTCTGCGAGTCGGTCGGCGTGTAGCCGCGATCCGAGAACCACTTCATCGTGAACGCCCGCGCCTCGGCGTTGCGGCGGCTCTCGGCGTCCATCTCGGCCTTGGTTTTCTGCAGGGCCGCGCGGGCGGCGCTCAGACCGAGCACGTTGATGGAGCCCATGCCGTCCCACGCCGACATCTTGGCGATGGCGTCGCGGTGCCCGACGGCGTAGCCGATCCGGAGGCCGGCCATGCCGAACGCCTTCGAGAAGGTCCGCGCCACGACGATGCGCGGGTTCTCGACGGCGAGCGGGATCATGGTTTCGTAGCCCGGCATCGTCGCGTACTCGAAGTACGCCTCGTCGACCAGGATGGTCGTGTTCGGCGAGTCCTTGAGCACCGCGGCGAAGAAGTCGCGGCTGTTCTTGCCGTTCACGGCCGTGGCGACCGGGTTGTTCGGGTTGCAGTAGAACACCATCCCGGCGCCCTTCGCCGCGCCGAGCAGCGCGTCGAGGTCCATCGTCAGGGACGGCTCCTTGAGCTTGACCGTCTTGATGGGATAGCCCATCAGCGCGGCGTAGCCGGCGCACTCTTCGTAGGCCGGAATCGGCGCGGCGAGGTGGGCCGACTTCGAGCAGAAGACGTGGGTCGTCGTCCGCAGGATCTGCGTCGAGCCCGACCCGAGCAGCACGTTCTCGGGCTTCACGCCGTGCTTGCGGGCCACGAGCTCGCGAACTTCTTCGGCGGTGGCGAACTGGTAGCGTCCGACCTCGCCGAAGCCGGCACGCACCGCGTCGAGCACGGCCTTGCCGGGACCGAGCGGGTTCTCGTTGCTCGCCAGGATCATCGGAGACTGGCCCTGCGCGTACAGCGTCTCGAGGTCGAGGCCGCCGAACATCGCGGCCTCGCGGCCGCGGCTGGCTACCCACACCCCGGCGGCGCCGGCGGACAGGGTCTGAACGAATCGACGTCGCGACAGCGACATAACGGAATCCTCCTTCACCTTCACACCCTGGTTACCGCCCCGCCTGGTTCGCCGTGTTGGTCGCGGCGCCAAGCACCTTCCTGAAGACGTCCACCGCCTTCTGCATCTCCTCCATCGTGCCGATGGAGATGCGGCAGTGGGTCTTCTCGTAGGGCGGGAAGTCCCGGCCCACCATCACGCCCGCCGTGCGGCACGCGTCGCGGAAGCCGGCGGCCGGGCGCTTGAGGTCGACGAAGATGAAGTTCGTCTGCGAGTCGGTGGCCTTGAAGCCCATCTGCTCGAACGCGCGCAGCGTGAACGCACGCACCTCGGTGTTGCGCTTGCGCTCCGCGTCGATGTGGGCCTGGTTGGTGATGCCGGCGACAGCCGCCGCAATGCCCGGCAGGTTGACGCTGTACGGCATGCGGTACCGGTTCAGCTCCGCCATGAGCGCCGGATCCCCGACCGCGTAGCCAATCCGGAGGCCGGCCATGCCGTAGGCCTTCGAGAAGGTCCGCGCGATGAACGTCTTCGGCGTCGTCTTCACGATGTCGATGGCGCTCTGGTAGTTCGGATCCGTCACGTAGTCGTGGTACGCCTCGTCGAGGAGGATCACCGTGTCCGGCGACGCCGCCCGCACCCGCTTGACGAAGTCCGCCACGGCCGCGGCGCCGTGCACCGTCGCCGTCGGGTTGTTGGGGTTGCAGAAGAACACCATCCCGGCGCCCTTCGAGGCCTCGACCATCTTGTCGATGTCGATGCGCAGGTTGGCGTCGAGATCGATGGCGCGCACGGGCACCCCGATCTTCTGCGCCGTGTCGCGCGGGTTCTCGAACGACGGCCACGCCGTCACGAGCGGCTTCGACGACGAGCAGAACGCCCGTACGGCGTTGGTGAGGATCTCGCCGGAGCCGCAGCCGAGGCTGACGTGATCCGCCGCCACGCCGAACTTCGCGCCGATCGCCTTGACCAGCTCGGGCTCCTGCTGCCGGGCGTTGAACGGGTACCGGCCGGCCTCGGGGAACTTGCCGACGATGACGTCGAGGACGTGCTGGCCGGGACCGAGCGGGTTTTCATTGCTGGCGATCCGAATGGGCTTCGGACCTGACGCGGACATCTGTCCAGCTTCCGGCGACCCGGTCGCCACGGCGTCTTCCCGTCCGCGCGCGGCGATCCACTCGCCGGTGAACGGGGCCGTGCCGACAACGCCAAGCTGCTGGAACAGTCGCCGACGGGTCAGCGACATGGGCTCCTCCTTTGGGGATTGCGGGCTCTCGCTAAGAGGCTTGCAGTGACAACGATAGGTCGGATTCTACACCCCGAATGCCGGCTCGTGACGAAAAGTTACAAATCTCCGTGGACGAGACGGTGGCGCGCCAGCGCCACGTCGGCGTCCTCCCCCTGCAGAAACAGCACGTCGGCCGCCTCGAGCGTGAAGTCCGCCGCCGGCAGCGGTGTCGACACGCCCCCACGCGCGATCGCCAGCACGGTCGCGCCCGTACGGGCGCGCAAGTCGATCTCGCGTAGCGTGCGGCCGACCGCCCAGGCGTCCGCGTCGAGCCGGTGGGTCTCCACCGGTGCGTCGGCCAGACCCGTCGGGAGTTCCCCAAGCGGCACGCGCGGCGCCCGCGCCGGCCGTCCCTCCGCCGCGCCCGCCGCCCGCCGTGAGCCGTCCACGAGCACCTGGATGGCGTTGCCCGGCACGTTGAGGCGCGCCAGCAGCTGCCCGAGCACTTCGAGCGACGCCTCGAGCTCCTCGGCCACGGCCAGCGTCGCGCCGGCCTGGGCCATCCGCTGCGCCTCGAGCCGGAAGCGGGTGCGCACGATGATCGGCACCTCCGTCGAGATGCCCCGCGCGGCGCGCACGGCCCGCTCGGTCGCGTCGGGATCGCTCAGCACGGCCACCAGAGCGGCGGCGTGCGGCAGACCGGCAGCGAGCAGCGTTTCCGGCACCGTGGCATCGCCGTAGCGGATGGCCTCGCCCGCGGCAATGCCCTCCTGCACCGTGGCGCCGTTCAGCTCCATGACGAGGTACGGCACGCGCAGCTCGCGGAGCGCCCGCGCCAGGATGCGGCCGCCCACGCCGTAGCCGAGGATGATGACATGGCCCTCCCCGGCCCGGCGGACCGGGTCCTCGCCCGACACGGCGCGCGCCGGCTGGCGCGAGAGCCGGGCCGCCACCGCCGCGCCGAAGCGCGGCGCCGCGCCGACGAGCAGCGGCGTCGCCGCCATGGTCAGCACGCTCGCGCCAAGCAGCGTCTGCCACTCGCTCGACGAGAGCACGCCGCCCTCCACCGCCGTCCGGCCCAGCACGAACGAGAACTCCCCCACCTGCGCCAGGGCGAGGGCGCTCGCCGCCGCAACCCGCACGGGCGAGCCCGCGAAGAGCATCGCCGCGCCGGCGCCGCCCATCTTGACGAGCACGATGATCGTCGCGAGGCCGAGCACGAGCGGCAGCGACGAGACGAGCTGCGACACGTTCACCAGGAGCCCGACCGAGATGAAGAAGAGGCTCGCCAGCAGGTCGCGCAGCGGCCGGACTTCGGCGTGCACCTGGTGGCTGAACTCGCTCTCGGCCAGCACGAGTCCGGCCAGAAACGCGCCGACGGCCATCGACAGCCCCAGCAGCGACGCCAGCCACGCCGTGCCGATGCTGACGAGCAGCACCGCCATCGGAAACGCCTCGCGGCTCGACACCGTCACGAAGCGCAGCAGCCGCGCCAGCACGAGCCGGCTGAAGAGCGCCAGCCCGGCCAGCACGAGGAGCAGCCGCCCGACCGCCAGCGCCAGCCCGGCCCCGTCGCTGCCGGCGATGAGCAGCGGCGCGAGCGCCAGCACGCCGATGACCACGACGTCCTGCAGCAGCAGCACGCCCACGGCGAGACGCCCGTGCGGCGCGTGCACCTCGTTGCGGCGCGAGAGCACCTGGATGACGATGGCCGTGCTCGAGAGCGCGACGAACAGGCCGATGATGAACAGCCGCGTGGCCGACCCGCCGCCGAGCGCCAGCGCCAGGCCTGCCGCGATGAGGCCGGTGAGGATCACCTGGCCGCTGCCGCCGACGACGATGAGCCGCCAGACGCGCCGCAGCTGCCCGACCGAGAAGTCCAGGCCCGCCATGAACAGCAGCAGCGCGACCCCGATCTCGGCGAGGACGTCGACGTCTTCCTTGCTCGTGATGAGGCCCAGCGCCGACGGACCAGCCACGATGCCCGCCGTGATGAGCGCGACGATCCCCGGCACGCGCAGCCGGCCCGCGACGAGCAGGAGCACGACCGCGACGGCGTAAACGAGCACCAGTTCCTGCAGCAGGCCGTGGGCTTCCACGCGCTCTACTGTACACGGCGGCCCCGCCAGCCCACCGGCGCCGGGTTCCGCGATAAGCTCGACGGCCGTGCCGGAGAGCGCCTACCTGCTGTGCGCCGCCGCGGGTCTCGTGGCGGGCGTCATCAACGTCATCGCCGGCGGCGGCTCGTTCCTGACGCTGCCGATTCTGCTCTTCCTCGGGCTGCCCGCCGCCGAGGCCAACGGCACGAACCGCGTCGGTGTCCTCGCCCAGAACGTGGGCGGCGTCTGGGGCTTCCATCGCCACGCGGCCCTCGACTGGCGCTGGGCCCTCACGGCCAGCATCCCGGCGGTGGCTGCCGCCACGGTCGGCACCTGGGCGGCGCTCGTGATCCCCGACTTCGCGTTCCGCCGCGTGCTTGCGCTCGCCATGCTCGCCATCACGCTCTGGACCGTCATCAGGCCCTCGCCCGTCGTGGCCGGATCCGTCCGTCCCGCCAGCCATCCGGCCGTCATCACCAGCTTCGTGCTCGTCGGACTCTACGGGGGATTCCTGCAGGCTGGGGTCGGGTTTCTCGTTCTCGCCGCCACGTCCTGGGCGGGTCTCGATCTCGTGCGGGGCAACGCCATCAAGGTGTTGAGCATGCTGCTGCTGACGGTCCTGTCGCTCGCCATCTTCGCCGGCGCCGGGCACGTCCACTGGGGGCTCGGCCTCGCGCTCGGGGCGGGCAACTTCGCCGGCGGGCTCATCGGTGTGCGGCTGGCCGTCCTCCGCGGCCACCGCTGGCTGCAGCGCGCCGTGACGGCGACGATTGTGCTCTTCGCGATCCTGCTCTGGACGACGGGCTGAGCGGGCCGGTCGCCTCAGAGCGCGCCGTCGGGGTTGTCCGGCTCAGCGAGCGCAACGCCGGCGAGAGCCTGCACCGCGCCCGCAAGCAGCTGCTCGAGACGCCGCGGGCTGGCTTCCCGCGACGCGGGCCCATCGAGCCACAGGCGCGCGAGCCCGTGCATGGCCGCCCAGGCCACCAGCGCCGCCCCGTCGGCGTCGGCATCGTCGTGGCCGGCGGCCTGGCGCGCGGCGCGCGTCGCCTCGACGAGCCGATCGAAAACCCGCCCGGCGACGGCCTCGACGTCGGGGTAGCGGTCAGCCGGCCGCTGCACCGCCGCGCGGAACATGAGCCCGAAATAGTGGGGCTGCTCGACGGCAAAGCGGAGGTAGGCGACGCCGAGCGCGGCCAGCCGCTGGCCGGGGTGCGGCCCGGCGGCGGCCATCGCAGCGGCCTGAGCCTGGTCGAGTCGCGCGAACCCCTCGACAGCCACGGCGGCCAGCAGCGCGGCCTTGTCGGCAAAGTAATAGTACGGCGCCGCCTCCGAGACGCCCGCCCGGCGCGCAACGGCCCGGAGCGAGATCTCGGCGCTGCCTGACTCGGCGGCGAGCTCCGCTGCAGCCGCCACAAGGGCCTGTCGCAGGTCCGGCGGGTGGATGGTGGAGCCGGAAATGCCCGTCGCCATATTTAACAATGTTAATTCTACCAGCTTTCGTGATTTAACATTGTTAATACCTGCAGACGCCCAGCAACGCCCCCTGACAGCGCTCTGATATGCTGGACGTCTACCGCATGGCGCAGACCCGGTCCCGACGCAAGAAGACCCGATCCGATGTTCCCGCCTGGCCGGTGCCCCTTCCCGACTGGTCCACGCTCGACCCGGCCGATCTGGGGCACCCGGCGCTCTACATCAACCGCGAGCTGAGTTGGCTCGAGTTCAACCAGCGGGTGCTTGCCCAGGCGCAGGACGCCTCGCATCCGCTCCTCGAGCGGGTCAAGTTCCTCGCCATCACCGGCACCAACCTCGACGAGTTCTTCATGGTGCGCGTGGCGACCATCCTCAAGAAGTTCCGCGCCGGCATCGACGAGGTCTCGGTGGACGGCCTGAACACCGAGCAGGAGCTGGCGGCCATCCGGCATCGCGCCGGGCAGCAGGCCGACGAGCTGAGCGCGTGCTGGCGCCAGTCCCTCAGGCCCCTGCTGGCCGCCGAAGGCATCCACTTCCTCGAGCCGGGCGAGTACACGCCGGCCATCGACGCCTGGCTCGCCCAGTACTTCTCGACGCACGTCTTTCCGGTCCTGACGCCGCTCGCCTTCGACCCTGGCCACCCGTTCCCGTACATCTCGAATCTCAGCATGAACCTCGCCGTGCGCGTGAAGCACGGCGGGCGCATCAAGTTCGCCCGGGTCAAGGTCCCCGGGATGCTGCCCCGCTTCGTGCCCCTGCCGGACCAGCTCGCGCCGCAGCCCGGCTCGACGTCGTTCGCGTTCCTCGAGGACGTGATTCGCCGCAACATCCAGGCGCTCTTCCCCGGCACGCATGTCGAGAGCGCGCACCTCTTCCGCGTGATTCGCGACACCGACATGGTCATCCAGGAGGACGAGGCCGACGACCTGCTCGAAACCGTGGACCGGGGACTCAAGCAGCTGCGGTACGGGGCGCTGTCGCTGCTGCAGGTCGAGGCCGACATGCCCGCGCGCGTGCTGTCGACCCTCGTCGAGAACTTCGAGGTCGACGAGGACGTCGTCGTTCGCACGACCGAGCGCATGGGGTTCGGGGACTGGCACGCGCTCACGCGCCTCCACCGCCCGGCCCTCAAGGACCCGGTGTTCCAGCCCCGGACGCTCTGGGGGCCCGACGAGGCCGACTCGGTGTTCGAGCAGATTGCGGACCAGGATTTCCTGGTGCACCACCCCTTCGACTCGTTCACCTCCGTCGAGACCTTCCTGCGCGCCGCGGTTCACGACCCGCAGGTCGTGGCCATCAAGATGACCCTCTACCGCATCGGGGCGAACTCCCCGCTCGTCGACCTGCTCGTCGAGGCGGCCGAGGAGGGCAAGCAGGTCGCCGTGCTCGTGGAGCTCAAGGCGCGGTTCGACGAGCGGAACAACATCGCCTGGGCCACCCGACTCGAGGCCGCCGGCATCCACGTCGTCTACGGCCTCGTCAACCTCAAGGTGCACTGCAAGCTCTGCCTGGTCGTGCGGAAGGAAGCCGACGGCATCCGGCGCTACGCGCACATCGCCACGGGCAACTACAATCGCGTCACGTCCCAGGTCTACACCGACATCGGCCTCTTCACCGCCGATCCACGCCTTGTCGACGACGTCACGGAGGTCTTCAACTACCTTACGGGCTACTCGAACAAGCGCGCCTATCACGCGCTGCTGGTCGCGCCGGTGGGCCTCCGGCAGGGCTTCCGCGCCCTCATCGAGCGTGAGATCGCGCACGCCGGGGCCGGACGGCCGGCCCGAATCATCATCAAGAACAACGCCGTCGCGGACCACGCCACGATTCGCAGCCTCTACCGCGCGGCGCAGGCGGGCGTCCAGATCGACCTGATCGTCCGCGGCGTCTGCTGCCTCCGGCCGGGCGTGCCCGGCGTCAGCGACCGCATCACGGTCCGGTCCATCGTGGGCCGGTTTCTCGAGCACTCCCGCATCTACTACTTTCACAACGGCGGCGACGACGAGCTGTACATCGGCAGCGCCGACCTGATGGAGCGCAACCTGGACCGGCGCGTCGAAGTGCTCTGCCCCATCGCCGACGCCACGCTCAAGCGGCATCTGCGCGACACGGTGCTCGAGGCCCTGCTGAGCGACACCGACCGCGCCTGGCTGCTCCGCCCCGAGGGACGGTACGTCCGCGCCGCCCCGCCCGAGGGGGCGAGCCCGCTCAACGCGCAGCGGTTCCTGCTCGACTGGTACTCCACGCACGAGCCGGCGCAGGAGTAAGCGGATTCGCGAGACGGCGCCCGGCACTGGTGTTACCCTCGAAGGACGCCGATAGAACTCCTGTCGGGGGGGTGTCGATCGTGTGGGTGCGTCAGCTGACATGGACCGAGGAAGCCGGGTGGGCGTCGGACGGCGCGGCCCCGCCGACCTCGCCCGCCTCTCTGGCGCTCGTCTTCGGTGACCGCGAGGCCCTCGGCTCGCCGACGGCCCTTGCCGAGCTGGGCGACCGGTTTCCGGGCGCCATCGTCGTTGGCTGCTCGACGGCCGGCCAGATCCGCGGCGCCTCGGTCATCGACCGCTGCATCGTGGCGACCGTCGTGGGGTTCGAGCAGACGAGGGTCGCGACCGCCACGGTCAAGGCCACGGGGGGCGACAGCCGGGCGGCCGGACGCCGCCTCGCCGAGCAGATGGTCGCGCCCGACCTGGCTCACGTGCTCGTCTTCTCCGAAGGCATCGACATCAACGGCAGCGAGCTTGTCCGGGGACTCGGCGACAGTCTGCCCGCGGAGGTCACCGTGACCGGCGGCCTGGCCGCAGACGGCGAGCGGTTCGGGGAGACCCTGGTCGTCTGCGGCCGCGAGCTCTGCACCCACGGCATCGCCGCCGTGGGGCTGTACGGCACCAGCCTTCGCGTCGGCTACGGCTCCTTCGGCGGCTGGGACCCCTTCGGGCCCGAGCGGCTCGTCACCCGCGCCGACCGCAACGTCCTGTTCGAACTCGATGGCCAGTCCGCGCTGGCGCTCTACAAGACCTATCTCGGCGAGCACGCGCAGCGGCTGCCCGCCTCGGGCCTCCTCTTCCCGCTGTCGCTCCGCGTCGACGACGCGGCCCCGGTCGTGCGCACGATTCTCGCCATCGACGAGGCGGCCCAGTCGATGACCTTCGCCGGCGACATCCCTGAGGGCGGCTACGTGCGGCTGATGAAGGCGAACTTCGACCGGCTCATCGACGGCGCGGCCGAGGCGGGCCGCATCAGCGGCGATCGGCTGCGCGGCTCGCGGCCCGACCTGGCGCTCCTCATCAGCTGCGTCGGCCGGCGCATGGTCCTGCGGCAGCGGGTCGAGGAGGAAGTCGAGGCGGCCCTCGAGGCCATCGGCGCCGGCACCACGGCCACGGGCTTCTACTCCTACGGCGAGATCTCGCCGTTCACGCCCAGCGCCCGCTGCGAGCTGCACAACCAGACGATGACCATCACGACCCTCTCGGAGCGCTGACGCGTGTCTGAGTCTCGCCACTCGCTGCTGCTGCGGCAGCTCAAACGGGTCTTCGGGGACGGGCCGACGCCCGTCGAGCTCGGGCCGTTCGTCGACGCCGTCGACGAGGCCTATCGTGCCTTCGACGCCGACCGGGCGATGCTCGAACGGTCGCTCGAGCTGAGCTCGCAGGAGCTGCTGCAGGCCAACGCCGAGCTGCGCCGCCGCCAGGCGGAGCTCACCGCGGCGCAGGCGGCGCTCGAAGAGCGCGTGGCGGAGCGCACGCGGCAGCTCGAGGCCGCCAACGCGGAGCTGCGCCGGCAGATGAGCGAACGCGCGGCCGCCGAAGCGCAGCTGCGGCAGTCCCAGAGAATGGAAGCCATCGGCCGGCTGGCTGGCGGCATCGCCCACGACTTCAACAACCTGCTGACCGCGGTGCTCGGGTACACCCATCTGCTCATCGGCGCGCTGGGCACCCACCCGGCCGTCGGCCACGCCGAGGAGATCCGCCGGGCGACCTTGCGGGCCTCCTCGCTCACGCGGCAGCTGCTCGCCTTCAGTCGCCGACAGCGGCTCTCGCCCGTCGACCTGGATCTCAACCACGCGCTCGCCGACATCGGCCGGCTGCTCCGCCGGCTGATCGGCGAGCACATCGACATCGACCTGCAGCTCGCCCCCGAGGGCGCCGTCACCCGCGTCGACCCGACCCAGTTCGAGCAGGTGGTGATCAACCTGGCCATCAACTCGCGCGATGCCATGCCCGAGGGCGGGCGGCTGACGTTCCGGACGACGCGCGTGGATCTCGACGAGGGCGCCGCGCGGCAGGTGGGCCTGCGCGCGGGGGCGTACGTGGGGCTCGACGTCGAGGACACCGGGACCGGCATCGATCCCGAGACGCTGCCACACATCTTCGAGCCGTTCTTCACGACCAAGCCTCCCGGTGAAGGAACGGGGCTCGGCCTCTCCACGGTGTACGGCATCGTGAAGCAGAGCGGCGGTGGGGTCGCGGTCGCGCGGACCGCTCCGGGCGGCACGACGATTCGCGTCTACCTGCCGCGCGCCATCGGACTCGGCGCCGCCACGGCCGAGCCGGCGGCGGCGGCACGCCCCGCGCCGGGCCCGGTCGCTGCGCGCCGTCGCGTGCTGGTGGTCGAGGACGAGGACGCCGTCCGTCGCCTCATCGGCGCCGTCCTCGGCGCCGAGGGCTACCGGGCCATCCTCGCCGCGAACGGCCGCGAGGCCCTGACGCTGCTCGAATCGCCCGACGTCGAGGTGGATCTGGTGGTTACCGATATCGTGATGCCGGTGATGAACGGGCGCGATCTGGCCGCGCGCCTCAAGGATCTCCGGCCCAATCTGCCGCTGCTCTTCATGACCGGCTACGAGCCCGGCGTCGATGCCGGCACGCCGGAGTCGGACATCCTGCTCAAGCCCTTCACGCCCGACTCGCTGCTCATCGCCGTCCGCGATCGGCTGGAGCGGACCCTCAGGGCGTCCTGACCCCTGTCCGTCACCTCGCGCCGTCTGCTGCATCTCACCCCGGGGAGGTCGGCATGTGGGCAATCCTGATCTGGCTGGCGGCCGCGCCGCTGGCGATTCCGCCCGATCCAGCGCGCCTGGCGGCGCTCGAAGCGGAGTTCATGGCGCCGTGCTGCTGGAGCCAGACGGTCGACGTGCACCGCTCGCCCGCCTCCGACGAGCTGCGCGCGGAGCTCAGGGCGCTCGTCGAGGCCGGCCTGACCGACCAGCAGATTCGGGAGCGCGTGGTGGCCCGCTACGGCACGCGCATTCTGGTCGTGCCGCCGGCCACCGGCTTCGCGACGACGTTGTACGTGCTGCCGGTCGTCCTCCTCGTCGCGTCGGGCCTGCTCGTGCTGGCGCTCGTCGGGCGATTCACCCGCGCGGGCGCGGCACCGCCACCGGGCCCGCCGGCGCCACCGGCGCTCGACCAGCGTCTGGACGACGAGCTCGCGGCACTCGACTGAGCGTCACTGCCAGCGGAACAGCCGCAGTGCCAGCGCGAAGGACACCGCGCCCCACGCGCCGAGAATGGCCAGTTCCCCGGCCAGCGCCTGCGCCGTCAGGCCCTCGATCATCACGCCGCGCAGGGCGTCGTTCAGCGCGGTCAGCGGCAGCGCCTGAATGAAGGGCTGCATCGCCTCGGGGAAGTTGCTCGAGGCGAAGAAGACGCCTGACAGCACCCACATCGGCAGCATCACCAGGTTCATCAGCCCGGAGACCGCCTCGATGGTCCGCGCGCGGCTGGCCAGCAGGAGTCCGAGGCCGCCGAACGCGAGCGCGCCGGCGAGGGCCAGGCCGCCAAGGAGCGCCACCGAGCCCCGCACCGGCACGTCGAACGCCAGCCACGCAAAACCGATGATGACGACGGCCTCCAGCACGAGGAACACCAGTCGGTTGAGCACGTGCGACGCGAGGTAGTGCGCGCGCGACATGGGCGTGGCGACGAGGCGCTTGAGCAGGCGGCGCGTGCGGGCCTGCACGATGGCAAAGCCGACGCCCCAGAGTCCCGTGCTCATGATGTTCATTCCGAGCAGGCCCGGCACCAGCCAGTCGATGTAGCGTGAGCCGACGGTCTCGATCGGCACGGTCGCCGCCGTGAAGGCGTCGACCCGGCCGGCCGCGCGCTGCAGCGCCGCATCGACGGCGAGCCGCGCCACCTGGCTCTCCGCGCGCGCCTCATCGAAGCGATACGTCGGCGGATGGCCGGGCACCACCACCACCGGCGCCTCGCCGTCGCGGATGGCGCGCTCGACGCCCTCGGGCGGAATCGATCGAACCGTGAAGCCGCCGGCGCGCTCGAGCGTGTCGATCACGGCGGCTGCCCCGTCGCCGGCCGCGACGCCCACGATGGTCGGCTCGTCGCCGCGCGAGCGGAACGCGATGCCGAGCGCGCAGGTCATGATCACGGGAAACGCGAAGACCCAAAACACCGCCTCGGGTTCCCGCAGGAACTCCCGGAACCGCGCCAGCGTGAGCTCGACGAGCGGATGGGACGCGCCGCCGCGGCTAGCCATCGCGCAGGTGCCTCCCGGTGAGCGCGACGAACACGTCCTCGAGCGTCGCACTGTGCGTCGTCAGCAGGCTCAGCTGGGCGCCCGCGGCCGCGAGCGCGTCGAGGAGCGCCGGCACCGTCTGGTGCACCGCAGTCGACGTCACCGCCACCGTCCCGTTCTCGTGGCGCACGTCGCGCGCCCCAGGCAGCGCGGCCAGCGCCGCGCCCGGCGGCAGCGCCGAGCCCGGGGTGACCGCAAACTCCACGACGTGCTCCGCCCCGAGCGAGGCCACCAGCGCCTCCGGCGTGCCGAGCGCGATCACCGTGCCGCGGTCGACGATGGCGACGCGGTCGCAGAGCGCGTGGGCCTCGTCCATGTAGTGCGTGGTCAGGAGCACCGTGGCACCGTCGCGCCGCACGCGGGCGAGCACGTCCCAGAGCTGGCGCCGAGACTGCGGGTCGAGGCCCGTCGTCGGCTCGTCGAGGAAGAGGAGCTCGGGCCGCCCGGCCAGCGCGCAGGCGACCGACAGTCGCTGCCGCTGGCCGCCGGAGAGCTTGACCACCCAGGCGTCGCGCTTCGATTCGAGCTGCACCATGGCCAGCAGCTCGTCCACGTCGGGCCCGGAGCCGTAGAACGACCGGAACATGCGCAGCGTCTCGGCCACGGTCAGCTTGTCGCTCAGCTGCGTGTCCTGCAGCTGGATGCCGAGGCGCGCGCGCAACTCCCCCGCGTGATCGGCCCAGCGGCGTCCGAGCACCTCGACCTCGCCCGCGTCGGGCGCGAGCAACCCCTCGAGGATCTCGATGGTCGTCGTCTTGCCAGCGCCGTTGGGCCCGAGCAGTCCGAAGCACTCGCCGCGGCGCACCTCGAGATCGAGCCCGTCGACGGCGACGACGGAGCCGTACCGCTTGACGATGCCCCGGCAGCGCAGGGCCGTGGCGTCCCGGCCAGGGGCGCCTGCGACGGGCGTCATGTTGGTCATCTGGGTCATCACCGGCGTCTTCGGACGCAACCGCGCCTGTCTGCGGATACACTAAGGGGCGGTCGTGCCCTCAACCATCGTCATCATCGGTCCGTCCGACGCCCTGCCCGCCCTCCGCGACCGCCTCGATTCGGGGGCGGATCTCACGTCGTTCAGCGACGCGGAGGCCCTCGAGGCGCTGGACCACATCATCCGCTACAAGCCGCGCATCATCGCGCTCGAACACGAGTTCTCGACCACATCTCGCGGCACGGCGCTCATCAACCGGATCAAGGACGATCCCTCGCTCACCGACTGCGAGGTCCGCGTCGTCGCACACGACAGCACTGTGAACCGCGTCGCGGTCCGCCGCGGGCACGGCCCCGCCGTCGCCGTCGACGAGCCCAAGCCCGCGCTCGACCAGCGCGGCACGCGCCGCGCGCCGCGCGTCCGGATCGCCGAGGGCGTCGAGGCGCTGGTCGACGGCAACGCCGCCGGACTGGTGGACCTGTCGGTCGTCGGCGCCCAGGTGCTGTCGTCGACGGTGCTGAAGCCCAACCAGCGCGTGCGCGTATCCTTCTCCGACGGCCAGGGCGTCATCCGCTGCATGGGGACGATCGCCTGGGCCTCGTTCGAGATGCCGAAGGGGCGTCCGACGCGGTATCGTGCGGGCATCGATCTCACGTCGGCGGATGCCGAGGCGCTCGCGGCCTACGCCGAGCGCCACAAGCGCGGCTAGACTTCCTGCCGTCCGGACACGGCGCGCCCCGCGTCGAACCAGCGGCCGGCCACCGAGCCGGCGCGGACGATCGTCTCCTCGCGATCGGAGCCGGTGGAGACAATGCTGATGGGCACGCCGCTCGCCTCCTCCAGCCGATCCAGGTAGCGCCGCGCTTCCGACGGCAGATCGTCGTACTCGCGCGCGCCGCGCGTGGGCTCGGACCAGCCGGGGAGTGTTTCGTACACCGGCTCGCACGCGCTGAGCGTGGCCAGGTCTGCCGGCAGGTCGGCCAGGAGCCGCCCGTTGACGCGGTAGCCGGTGCAGAGCTGGATCGCGTCGAGCCCGTCGAGGACGTCGAGCTTCGTCACGGCGAGCGCGTCGAGCCCGTTGATCCGCGCGGCGTACCGCACGACGACGGCGTCGAACCACCCGCAGCGCCGCGGGCGGCCCGTGGAGGCGCCGTATTCCTGCCCGCTCTCGCGGAGCCGCTCGCCCATGTCGCCATGCAGCTCGGTCGGCAGCGGGCCTTCGCCCACACGGGTGGTGTACGCCTTGGCGACGCCCAGCACGCCGTGCACGGCCCGGGGTGGCACGCCGAGCCCCGTGCAGATGCCGCCGGCCGACGCGCTCGAGGAGGTGACGTACGGATAGGTGCCGTGGTCGATGTCGAGCAGCGTCGCCTGCGCGCCCTCGAACATGACGCGGCGCCCCTCGGCCATCGCGCGGGCAAGAAACGCCGACGCGTCGCCGATCCAGTCCTGCATGCGCGCGCCGTACGCCAGCAGCTCCTCGTAGACCTTGTGCCAGTCGAGGTGCGAGTCCCGGATGATCTGGTTGCGTGCGTGGACGTTCTCGCGGACGGCGTCGGCCAGGCCCTGCGTCTGCAGCAGGTCGCACACGCGGATCCCGCGGCGGCCGATCTTGTCCTCGTAGGCCGGGCCGATGCCGCGCGAAGTCGTGCCGATCCGGCGCTCGCCGCGCCGCGCTTCGCTGAGCACATCGAGCTCGCGATGGTACGGCAGGATCAGGTGAGCGCGGTCGCTGATGAGGAGCCGGCGGCCGACCTCGACTCCCAGCCGCCCGAGCTCCTCGATCTCCGTGAAAAGGGCCTGCGGATCGACGACGACGCCGTTGCCGATGACGCAGGTGACGCCGTCGTGGAGGATGCCCGACGGGATGAGGTGCAGGACGAACCGCTGCCCCTTCACGTACACCGTGTGGCCCGCGTTGTGGCCTCCGGCATATCGGGCCACCACCGAGAAGTTCGGCGTGAGCAGGTCGACGATCTTGCCCTTGCCCTCGTCGCCCCACTGGGCACCCACGACCGCAATGTTCATCGTGTCGAGCATACCTCAGAACCCTGCGCCCGCTGCCCCGCCCGCTGGCGGTGAGGTATCCTCAGGTGATCATGGTGACGCTCGACGGCGAGTCGCTCACACTCGACGCGCTCGTGGCCATCGCGGACGGGGCCGTCCCGGTCGCGATCGCCCCGGCCGCCCGCGCCCGCGTCGCGGCCGGACGCGCCGTCGTCGACGCACGGCTCACCAACGACGCGCCGGTGTACGGCATCAACACCGGCTTCGGCAGCTTCGCCGAAACCCGGATCGCGCGGGAGGATCTCGCCGCGCTCCAGGTGAACCTGGTGCGCAGCCACGCCGCGGGCGTCGGCGAGCCGCTCCCCGTCCGCGACGTCCGCGCCGCGATGGCGCTGCGCGCCAATGTCCTCGCCAAGGGCTACTCCGGCATCCGGCCCGGCACGCTCGACGCGCTCGTGGAGATGCTCAACCGCGGAGTGCATCCGGTCGTACCGAGCCGTGGCTCGGTGGGCGCCAGCGGCGACCTCGCGCCGCTGGCCCACATCGCCCTCGCCCTCATCGGGGAAGGCGAGGCGACCGTCGACGGCGCACCCATGCCCGCCGCCGAGGCGCTCGCCGCGGCGGGCCTCGCGCCGGTCCGCCTCGAGCCCAAGGAAGGGCTCGCGCTCATCAACGGCACGCAGGCCTCCACGGCCGTCCTCGGGCTCGCCCTGGCGGGCGCCGAACGGCTGGCGCGCGCGGCCGACATCGCCGCCGCCCTGTCCATCGACGCGCTCCGCGGCTCGATCGCGCCGTTCGACGCCCGGATTCACGCCGCCCGGCCGTTCGCCGGTCAGCAGGCATCGGCCGCCAACCTGCGGCGCCTGATCGAGGGCAGCCCCATCAACCGGTCGCACGCCGGTTGCGGTCGCGTGCAGGACGCCTACTGCATGCGGTGTGCTCCGCAGGTTCACGGCGCGGCGCGGGACGTGCTCGCCTGGGTGCGGCAGGTCGTCTCCGTCGAGATGAACGCCGGTACCGACAACCCCATGGTGTTTGCGCCGCCGCTCGGCCCCGACGGCGGCGATATCGTGTCGGGCGGGAACTTCCACGGCGCGCCCGTGGCGCTCGCCGCCGACTTTCTCGTCATCGCCCTGTCTCAGTTCAGCACGATCAGCGAGCGGCGGTCGGAACGGTTGGTAAACCCGGCGCTCAGCGGCCTTCCGGCCTTTCTCACACGCCACGGCGGGCTGGAGTCGGGCCTCATGCTCGCGCAGGTGACCGCCGCCGCCCTGACGTCCGAGATCAAGACACTCGCGCATCCGGCCAGCGTCGACACGATTCCGACATCGGCGAACAAGGAAGATCACGTCAGCATGAGCATGGGCGCCGCGCTCAAGGCGGAACGGGGTTTGCAGCTGGCGACAAATGTGATCGCCGTGGAGCTGTTGTGCGCGTGCCAGGCGGTGGACCTGCTGGCGCCGCTCACCAGCTCCGAGACGCTCATGCGGGTGCATCGCGCCGTCCGCGAGGTGGTTCCGACGCTCGCAAACGACCGGCCGCCGTCCCCCGACATCGCCGCCATCGCGGCGCTCGTTGCGGACGGGGCGCTTGAGTACGCCGCCGGTGACCATGTCAAATGATTTCGCATCGCATTTTGGATTTGACAACGCGACCAGCGGTGCTTAGCTTCTAAGCTTCGCGTTCGCCCTCCGTGCGTCTCCGATGACCACCGTCACCCGTTTCATCCGCGCGCCTCGCGGCACGTCGCTGACGTGCAAGGGATGGCCACAGGAAGCCGCCCTGCGGATGCTGATGAACAACCTCGATCCCGACGTGGCGGAGCAGCCGGACCAGCTCATCGTCTACGGCGGCTCCGGCAAGGCCGCCCGAAACTGGGCGTGCTTCGACGCCATCGTCGAGGCGCTGCGCAGCCTCGAGCGCGACGAAACGCTGCTCGTGCAGTCGGGCAAACCCGTCGGCGTGTTCCGCACGCATTCGGACGCGCCGCGGGTCCTCATCGCCAACGCCAACCTGGTGCCGAAGTGGGCGACCTGGGAGACGTTCCGCGATCTCGAGGACCGCGGGCTGACGATGTACGGCCAGATGACGGCGGGCAGCTGGATCTACATCGGGACGCAGGGCATCCTCCAGGGCACCTACGAGACGCTGGCCGAGCTTGCGCGCCGGCACTTCGGCGGTTCGCTGGCCGGCCGGCTCGTCGTGACGGCCGGGCTCGGCGGCATGGGCGGCGCCCAGCCGCTCGCCGTCACGATGAACGAGGGCGTGGCCCTGGTCGTGGAGGTCGATCCCGACCGCATTCGCCGCCGGCTCCAGACGCGCTACCTCGACGAGGCCGTCGACACCCTCGATGCGGCGCTCGCGGCCGTCGACCGGTATCGCGCCGCCGGCGTCCCCCGGTCGGTCGGCCTGCTGGGCAACGCCGCCGAGGTGCTGCCGGCGCTCGTCGCCCGCGGCGTGACCCCGGATGTGCTCACCGATCAGACGTCGGCGCACGATACGCTCCACGGCTACGTGCCGGACGGGATGTCCCTGCCGGCCGCGCTGGCGCTGCGCGCGTCGGACCCGGCGGAGTACGAGCGCCGCGCCGTCGCCGCGTGCGGGCGCCACGTCGCGGCGATGCTCGCCCTCCAGGCGCGCGGCGCGGTGACGTTCGACTACGGCAACAACCTCCGCGCGCAGGCGGTCCGGGCCGGCATCGAGGATGCGTTCCGGATTCCCGGCTTCGTTCCCGAGTACATCCGCCCGCTCTTCTGCGAAGGCAAGGGGCCGTTCCGCTGGGCGGCGCTGTCGGGGGATCCCGAGGACATCCGCGTGACCGATCGCGCGGCGCTCGAGATGTTTGCCGACAACGAGGCGCTCTGCCGCTGGGTCCGTCTGGCCGGCGAGCGCGTGGCCTTCCAGGGGCTGCCCGCCCGTATCTTCTGGCTCGGATACGGCGAGCGGGCGCGCTTCGGCCTCCGGCTGAATCAGCTCGTCCGCGACGGCGCCGTCAAGGCGCCCATCGTCATCGGCCGCGACCATCTGGACACGGGGTCGGTGGCTTCACCCAATCGGGAGACCGAAGGCATGCGCGACGGCAGCGATGCGATCGCCGACTGGCCGATCCTGAACGCCCTGCTGAACACGGCGGCCGGCGCCACGTGGGTGTCGGTGCATCACGGCGGGGGCGTCGGCATCGGCTACTCGATCCATGCGGGCATGGTCGTCGTCGCGGACGGCACGCCCGAAGCAGACGAGCGGTTGGCGCGCGTGCTGACCTGCGATCCGGGCACGGGCGTGGTGCGCCACGCGGACGCGGGCTACCCGGAAGCGATCCGGACCGCCCGCGATCGCGGCGTGCGCATGCCCATGCTGGAGGGCCGGTCATGATGGCGCCGCACGCCGGACTCGAGCGGCGTGTCCTCGCGGCACTCGACGCGACGCCGCCGCGCATTCCCGTGGTGCTGGCCGGCTGCGGCACCGGCCGGACGACGCTCCTCCACGCCCTCGGCGAGCGCCTGGGACGCGAGCGAAGCCAGTATGTGGACGTCGAGCGTGCCGCGAGCACGCCCGAGCGCTTCCACCGCGCGCTGGTGGGCACCTCGCCCTTCGGCGACGCCCAGGCGGGCGAGGGGCCGTCGTCGGCCCGCGACGCCTTCGACCGCACGCTGGCCTACCTCGCACGTGCGCGCGCCACGGGCGGCCAGCCCGCCACGTTCCTGCTCGACGAGATCCTCGAGCTCCGGACCTTCGAGAGCTTCCCGGGGCTGCGCCACGTGCTGCGCGAGCTGCTGCAGGCGCTGGCCGAGAGCGGCAACCGGTTCGTGCTCACCTCCCGGTATCTGGCCCGCGCGCACCGCCTGCTGCGCGACGCCGGCGCGCGATTCGAGGTCATTCACCTGCCGCCCCTGTCGGCCGCCGACGTGGCCGCGATGCTGCCGCCGATGGGCGAGACCGGCGCCGATGACCGCGAGTTCCTCGCGCGCGCCATCCAGGCGCTGGCCGACGGCCGCGCCGCCTACGTGCGCGCCCTGGCCGAGGCCAGTGCCGGGATGAGCGGATCGAGCGGCGACCCGGTTTCGGCGCTGACGGCGCTCCTCACCACCGACGGCGCCCTCACGGCCTGGTGCGGCTATCGCTACGAGCTGCGCCTGCACCGCGCCCGGGGGTACGGCGCCTTGAAGGCGATCCTCGAGATCCTCGCGGAGGACGAGCCGCTGACGCTGACCGAGATCGCCCAGCGGCTCCAGCGGACGCCGGGCTCCACCAAGGACTACCTGTCGTGGCTCGAGGACGTGGATCTGGTGGTGGCGCGTCAGAAGCGCTACAGCTTCGCGGACCCGGTGACGCGGTTGTGGGTCCGGCTGCACTGCCGCCCCACGCCTCCGCTCGTCGACGAGGTGGCGCGTGAAGTGCAGGCGTACGCGGCGGCCCGCCTCCCGCAGGGCGAGCCGTCGATGGCCCTGGCAGGCACCGGCCCCGGCGACCGCAAGGCCTGGGGCATCATCGAGATCGACTGAGCCGCTCGAACGCGAGCCGGGCGGCATCCTGCTCGCCCTCCTTCTTCGTCCGGCCCGCGCCCTGGGCGATCACCTCGTCGCCCACGACCACCTCGACCTGGAACACCTTGCGGTGGTCCGGTCCGACTTCGGCCGTGACGCGGTACACCGGCAGCGGACCTCCGAGCCCCTGCAGCAACTCCTGCAGCCGCGACTTGTGATCGCGGCCGAAGTATCCGGGCACGCGCGCCTCTTCGATGCCGGGCCCGAGCTCGCGCAGGATGCACTGGCGGGCCGCATCGAGGCCGCCGTCGAGGTAGAGCGCGGCGATCACGGCCTCGCAGGTGTCCGCCAGCAGGGCGATCTTGTGGCGGCCGCCGGTCTTCTCCTCGCCCCGGCCGAGAATCATGTGTTCGCCCAGGCCGAGCCGCTCCGCGACCTCGGCGAGCGTGGACGTCGAGACGAGCGAGGCCTTGATCTTCGATTTCTGGCCCTCGGAGTAGTCGGGGAACGCGCGGAACAGGGCGTCGGCGACGACCAGCCCCAGCACGGCGTCGCCGAGGAACTCGAGCGACTCGTTGTCGATGACGCCGCCGCTCGGATCCTCGTGCGCCTTCGACTTGTGCGTGAGCGCGTGTTCCAGCAGGCCGCGATCGCGGAAGCGGTACCCGAGCCGCCGCTCGAGCTCGGCGAACTGCTGCGGCAGCGGCACCACCAGGCCGCCGCCCACCTGCTCGCGATGGCTCTCGATGACGCGGATCGCCTCCTCGGCGTCCTCCTCCCGCACCGAGACGGCCGTGTCGCCAAGCGGGTTGACGCGGAAGGCGAAGACGCTCGGCAGGGAGCCCGCCGACCGCACCGACCGGATGCCGTGGCTGTCGAGCAGGGCCTGGACGACGCTGGCCTCGATCTCCGACGAGGTGCGGAAGACCACCGTCAGCTCGCTCACGTCACGCCACGGCCGTCTCGGCCGTCTCCTCGACGCGCAGCAGGATCATGGTCATGTCGTCGTGCTGCTCGGTCCGCCCGCCCGAAAAGGCATGGAGCTCCGCGTTGATGTACGAGCGAAGCTGCGGAAATGGCAGGTGCGCGTACTCCTCGAGCACGCGCGCGAGACGTCCCTCGCCGAAGCAGTCGAACGCCTCGTTCATCGTCTCGCTGATGCCGTCGGTGAAGAAGACCACCAGGTCGCCCGGCGCGAGGGGCACGGTCACCTCCTGCAGCATGCTCTCGAACATCTCCCCGTCGTCGATCTTGAGGCCCAGCACGAGGCCGTCGGGCGTGAGCACCTGGGCCTTCCTGAGGCCGGGAGGCTGATCGCCCGGCACGAGGATCACCGGGCAGTGGCCCGCGCGGGCGAGCGTCATCCGGCGCGCCCGGACGTCGACGACCGCGTACGCCATCGTGATGAAGCTGCGCGAGTCGATGTTGTCGGCAACGACGCGGTTGACGGCGACCAGGAAGTCGCGGGGCGACACGTGGACGCGCGCCACCGACTGCACCAGCACCTTGAGCTGGGCCATGTAGAGCCCGGCCGGCAGCCCCTTGCCGGATACGTCCGCGATGAGCACCCCCGTCCGATCCCCGTCGATCGGCAGGAAGTCGTAGTAATCCCCCGCCACCTCGCGCGCGGGTTCGCAGAACGCCGAGACGGCAAGTCCGGGCCGCCCGAGGGGCCCTGAAGGCAGCAGCTTCCGCTGGATCTCGCGGGCCGCGAGCATCTCCTGCTCCATCCGGCCCTTCTCGGCGACCTCCCGGATGAGCGTGGTGATCTCGGCGGTCATCTGGTTGAACGACTCGGCCAGCTCGCCCAGCTGATCGCGCGCGCGCACCGGGATCTGATACGTGAAGTCGCGGTTCCGCAGGTGCTGCGTGCCGGTGAAGAGATCGTGCACGGCGCCGGTCATCTGCTTGGCCAGCACGAAGCCGATGCCCAGGGCGACGAACTGGATGACGAGGAAGAGCGTGCCGACGACCGCGAGCAGCGCCAGCATGATCTGCCCGAAGCTCCAGCCCGCGAGCCGGCCCGGAGAGATGGTGGAGATGCGCTCGTAGATCTCCCACGCGTTGACCCAGATGGCCACCGTGGCGCTCGACGCGGCGCCGCTCGACCAGTCGACGTAGTCGAGAAAGGCCACCCAGTTGCCGATCATCGGCGTCGTGGCGAACTCCGCCGCGAGGTGCGGCCTGGCTTCCAGCGGACGCCCCGTGGGCCGCCCGACAGCGGCCGCGAACGGCAGCGCGCTGACTTCGCCGAGGCGGATGCCGGTCTCCGCGTGGATGCGCTCCTCGACGGCCACGGTCACCGGCAGGTCGAGGACGATGCCCCAGGTGGGGTTCGCCATCTCGGGCACCGCGACGGCCCGGACGACCAGCCGCTCGCGGTCCTGCGGATCGACCTCCAGCCCGGGCTCGCCGACGACCTCATAGGCCAGCAGGCCCGCGAAGCCGTCACAGCCGATCCACGTGGGCAGCTCGGCAGGCGGCGGCAGATGCCGCCAGGGACCGGCCGTGCGCGGCAGCGGTGCCGGCAGTGCGCGGGGCACGCGGGCGGCCCGCGTCGGCTCGACCTCGCAGCGCAGGCCCGACAGCGGCAGCGCGGCGATGGACAGGAAGGGGTAGCGGCTCTCGAAGGCCGCCTGCCGGCGATCGAGCAGCTCCTGGACCGCCTCGGCCGTCGCCGCCCGCTGCAGCTCGAGCAGCGTCGACTCGGCCAGGAAGCGCGACTGGTCGACCAGCGCGCGCACGCGCGACTGGACCAGGTACGAGCTGACGTTGAAGAACAGCAGGAGCCCGGCGACGAGGAAGAACGCGATGATGAGCAGCCCTGGCACGAGCCCGACGAACACGTACGAGAGGATGAGCCGCCGCCGGACGCGCCAGAGCAGCCGCCGCCGCGCCCCCACGACGACCCGCGTGAGGAGGTAGGCGACCGCGAAGACGAGCGCGAGGCTGCCCGCCGTGTCGACGACCTCGATCGCTGTCGGCAGGGGCGACACGACGAGGCCGATGAGCCGCGTCAGGATCTTGATGGCGACGCCGATGACCAGCGCACGTCCGGCAAGGGACTGCCGAAGCCACGCGCGCGCGGCGTCCACGCGCGAGAGCGGCACGGCGGGGGGCAGCGCAGGCGGGCGGACTGACTGGGGCATTCACCGGCGCGATTGCGCCGCAAGATCATAACAGAGTATCGTTTGACAGCCGTGAAGCTCACAGACACCGCGCGCTTTGCCACCGTCTGCATCCACGCGGGCCAGGTGCCCGATCCGACGACGGGGGCCATCACCGTTCCGATCTACCAGACGTCCACCTACGTGCAGGAGGGACTCGGCCAGCACAAGGGCTTCGAGTACGGACGCACGCAGAACCCGACGCGCATGGCCCTCGAGGCCAACATCGCCGCCATCGAGGCCGGCACCGCGGCGTTTGCGTTCGCCTCGGGGATGGCCGCCATCGACGCCATCCTGACGCGGCTCGAGTCGGGCGACCATCTCGTGGTCTCCGACAACACCTACGGCGGCACGTTCCGGCTCTTCGAGCGCGTGCGCCGCAAGTTCGGCCTGGATTTCACCTACGTTGACACGTCGGACCTCGCCGCCATCGCACCGGCGATCACCAGCCGGACGAAGTACCTCTTCATCGAGACGCCGACCAACCCGATGCTGCGGGTCACGGACCTGCCAGCCGCGGCGGAGATCGCGCACGGGCACGGCGTCCGCGTCATCGTGGACAACACCTTCGCGAGCCCAGCCCTCCAGCGGCCGCTCGAGCTCGGCTGTGACATGGTCGTGCACAGCACCACCAAGTTCCTCAACGGCCACAGCGACAGCGTGGGCGGCATCGTCGTGCTGAAGCACGCCGACGACGTGGAGTGGATGAAGTTCGTGCAGAATGCCGCGGGCGCGATTCTGGGACCCATGGACAGCTGGCTCGTGCTGCGCGGGACCAAGACGCTGCCCGTGCGCATGGAGCGGACCAACGCCAACGCCATGGCGCTGGCGGAGTACCTCGCCGGCCACCGGAAGGTGAAGCAGACCATCTACCCGGGCCTCGCCTCGCATCCCCACCACGCGCTCGCCGCGCGCCAGATGCGCGGCTTCGGCGGCCTCATCTCCTTCGACGTGGGGTCCATCGAGGCGGCCGCCGACGTGCTCAAGCGCGTCCGGCTCATGTCGCTGGCCGAGAGCCTCGGCGGCGTGGAGACGCTCATCTCGCACCCGGCCGTGATGACCCACGCCTCGGTGCCGGCCGAGCGCCGGCGGGCCATCGGCATCACCGATGGGCTCGTCCGCATCTCGGTAGGCATCGAGGATGTCGACGACCTGCGCGAGGACCTGGCGCAGGCGCTCGCCTGACGCGTCCTGGTGCGTCCAGGCTGAAGTGCCCCCCTGGCGGGCGGGGCATCCCGACTGGCGGCGTGGCTCCGCCCTCAGGTATCAGGGATATTCGCGGTCGTCGCGCCTGGCCAGGCGGGCGCCGCGCTCCGGCGTCTGATCGCAGTTCAGCCTGCACGCGCCACTAGCCGCGATCGGGCGCGGCCGTTTCCGTCGCGATCCAATCGAGGTACGCCTCGGATCCCCCCGCGACCGGCAGGACGAGCAGCTCCGGCACCTCGTACGGGTGGAGGGCGGTAATCCGCTCGCGCACCTCGTCGACTCGCGCGGCCGTGGTTTTGACGACGAGCTGGCGCTCCCCCGCCTCCTCGATGCGGCCGTTCCAGCGGTAGATCGACTGCATGAGCGGCAGCACTCCCACGCAGGCGGCGAGGCGCTCGTCGACAAGGGTCCGGGCGAGCGCGGCCGCGTCGCCGTCGGCCGGAAACGTCGTCAGAATGATCACAAAAGAGGACGCTCGGTTCACGGTTCCCTCTTGTACTCCGCGGAAAAAGCTTGTACTCTCGGCCCGGTTTCGGTACCGTCGTCAAGGACGCTTGTACTTCGACCGAGAATCTGGTACACAGGCGCCAGACGGCTGGGCTTGTACTCGATCGACGACTTCGGTATTCTGGCACGGCATCATGAGTGACACGGCCTCCGATCGCAGCAAGGGCACGGCGGCCCCGCGCGGCAGTGCAGCCCGCCGGGGACGACGGTTCGTGCGCTACGCGCTCGGGTTCGTCACCATCGTCCTGGTGATCGACGCCGTCGTCGGCGAAAAGGGGCTGCTCGCGCTGCTCGAGGCGCGGCGGCAGCACGCCGAGGTGAGCGTCGCGCTGATGCGCGTGCGCGCCGAGAACGCCAGCCTGCGTGAAGAAGCCCGTCGGCTGCGCGAGGAGCCCGCCGCCATCGAGGAGCTGGCCCGCCGCGAGCTGGGGCTCATCAGGCCCGGCGAGAAACTCTTCATCATCCGCGACGTCCAGCCCCCCAAGTAGCCCGCCTGGGCTATGATCGGCCTTCGGCTCGCATTCCGGAGGTCTTCACATGGCAGTTCGGCAGTCTGAAGCGCAGTGGATGGGTTCGCTCAAGGAGGGGTCGGGCTCGATGAAGCTCGGCAGCGGCGCCTACGAAGGCCCGTTTACCTTCGTCTCGCGGTTCGAGCAGGGCAAGGGCACCAATCCCGAGGAGCTGCTGGGCGCGGCCCATGCGGGCTGCTTCTCGATGGCGCTCGGCGCGGCCCTTGGCCGCGCGGGGTTCACGCCGACGCGCATCCACACCGTGGCGAAGGTCCACCTCGGCACGAGCGGCGCGGGCCCAGCCATCACCCAGATCGACCTCGAGGTCGAGGGGGAGGTGCCCGGCCTCGATGCCGCGGCGTTCGAGCAGCACGCCGAAGGCGCGAAGACCGGCTGCATCGTGTCTCGCGCGCTGGCCGGTGTCCCCACGGTCACGCTCAAAGCGACGCTCAAGTAGGAGTGGCCCCTCGGAGTGCGCGTGCGACCATGGCCCGTGTCCGCCTGATTCACTGGAACGGCCCCGAGGGACGGGAGCGCGCCCTTCGCCTCTCGGGGATGGGGCACGAAGCGGAGTTTGGCGTGCTGGACGGCCCGTCGGGCCTGCGGGCCGTGCGGGTCAATCCGCCCGACGCGTTCGTCATCGATCTGTCCCGCCTGCCCTCCCACGGCCGCGAGGTGGGGCTGGCGCTCCGCACGTTCAAGGACACGCGCCACGTGCCGCTGGTGTTCGTCGACGGGTCGCCGGAGAAGGTGGCGCGCATCCGAGCGCTGCTGCCGGACGCCACCTATACGACGTGGGGCCGGCTGAAGGCGGCGCTCCCCCGCGCGCTCCGGCGGCAGCCCGTGGCGCCGGTCGTGCCGGCGTCGGTGATTGCGTCGGACAGGCCGCTGGCCGGCAAGCTGGGCATCAAGAGCGGCATGCGGGTGGCGGTCTTCGGCGCGCCGCAGGGTTTCGCTGCGACGCTTGGTGCCCTGCCGAAAGGCGCGCGGCTCACCGCGCGCGCGGACGTCTCGGCCGACCTCTACGTGGTGTTCGTGCGCTCGCTCCGTGAGCTGCAGGTGCGCCTGGCGTGGGCGCGCGACGCGCTGGCGCGCCAGACGCTGTGGATTGCGTGGCCCAAGAAAGCGTCGGGGGTCAAGACCGACCTGACCGGCAACGTGATTCGCGCCTCCGCCCTCGCTGCAGGTCTGGTCGACTTCAAGGTCTGCGCGGTGGACGACACCTGGTCCGCCCTTGCCCTCAAGGTTCGATAGACGGACCTGGCCCGGAAAGGTGCCAGGCACCTTTTCTC
>JBFMCA010000059.1:0-26628 GCA_040754955.1 Acidobacteriota bacterium
CCCCCCCGCCGCCGCCCCCGCCCTGGGACAGCGCCTGGCGGAAGTCCTTGCCGAACGGCCGGATGCGCAGGAAGTAGATGTCGGAGGTCGCGGCCTTTGCGCCCCCGACGCCGTCGTTGTCCAGCGCGCGCGCGTAGTACGACACCGAGTCGCCGGCCTCGACCCCCAGCTCCTCGAGGTAGAAGGTGTGGCCCGCTGTCACCTCGGCGAGCGGCCTGGCGCCGCGGAAGAGCGGCACGGTCTTCTCGGGTCCGCCGTTCACCGAGTAGACGAGCTGCAGCTCGCGCACGGCGAAGTCATCGTCGGCCTGCGCCTCGACGAAGAACTCCTCCACCGGCGTCGCGGCCGTATCGCGCCCGGGCGTGGCCATGCGCACGGTAGGCATCTGGTCGTTCAGGACGTCGATGGTGTACTGCGGAGAGGCCGTGACCGCTTCGCCGGCAGGCCCCTGCAGCTCGATGCGATAGAACCCGGCGGCGGCAACTGTCAGCGCCGCGGTAAGCCGGCCGTCCGGCTGCCGCGTCAGCGGCACGCTGGTCTTCTCATCGATGACGAGCCGTCCGCCGCCGGTCGGCATGGTCGGCGTCACCCGGACTTCCACCTCGGTGCCCTTGAGCGCCGCGATGTCGCCACCGTCTTCCACCGTCCGCGGCGGGAGGCCGGTATAGGCCGGGAAGCGGTATTCGAGGTCCACCTGCCTGGCGTAGGGCAGCTCGGCGACCTCGAGCGTGAACACCGGCGAGCGCACGCCGGCGGCTTCGACGAAGTACTCGATGGGCTCGGCGAGGTCGAACAGCATTGCGTCGAAGGCGCCGTTCTCGCCCTTGAGCATCGGGACGCGCTCGAACGCGGTCGCGTCGCCGCGGCGGAGAACCAGCGCGGCATCGGCGGCATCGAAGCCGCTAGCCAGCGCCGTGACCGCCTGGTCGGCGCCCTTGGGGACGGTGGCGTGCCCCGGCGTGACGTCGATGCGATAGGGCGCGGCCGCCTCGACGCTGCGCGTGAACGCAAACATCGCGGACAACGCGTGGCGCAGGTAGGGCGGCCCGAACGCAAAGAACATGACGGCGGCTGCCACGACGGCGGCGGCCGCGCCCGCGTAGCGCCTCGTCGGTCCGCGCTCGACGCGCCGCCCTTCTTCCACCGAGTGGCAACGCTCCACCGCCTGCTCGACGAGCCGTCGCACCAGCGCCGGCGATTGCTCGGCCAGACCCGACGAGCGGGCCTGCCACGCGCTCACCACCGCCAGGTCGAGTGACGGCTCGTGCTCCTCCAGGTAGAGCGCGACCTGATCGTCGGTCACGCGCCGCCGGAGCGGCCGCACGATGAACCAGGCGGCGAAGCCCGCCAGGGCGGCCACGGTGAGAATGCGGCCGGCGAGGATGGCGCCGGGCGAGAAGCGAACGGTCTCGAGCGCAAAGGCCGCCACCACGAGCGTGGCCGCCGCGGCCGCCAGGAACCGGGCCGCGCCCGCGAGGGCGAGCTTGACCCGCCACCGTCGGCGCACGTCCCGGATGATCTGGACGAGGTCGCTCGGGGTCCCCGGGTCGGCATGCTCAAGCATCGAGCCCTCCTCAACGGGCCACGCGCGAGACGCGGTGGCTTAGTACGGTTTCGCCCGCCAGAAGCAGAATACCCGCGAAGAGCAGATACCACCAGATCCGTTGTGTCCGCTCCTGGGTCTCGTCGGGGACGACCACGCCGGCCCCGGCCGCACCGGCCGCGCCGCCGGCCGCGCCGCCGAGCGCCGTCACGATCTCGTCGGGATCGACGCGCCCGGGATCCGCCTCTGACAATTCGACGTTGCTGGCCGCCACGAGGACGGGGGCGGCGCCGGCCGTCTGCGGCCGCACTTCGTAGAAGCCGGGCTCGTCGAGGCTGATGACCGGCGGGGCGCCGCTCGCCAGCGGCACCCGCGCGCCGGTCGGCGTCAGGGCGACCAGGTCGCCCGTGACGGTGGCCGTGGCGTCCGCGGCGTCCACCACCTGGCCCACGGTCTGGGACGGCGGCAGCTCCCTGTATGCAGCCAGGTAGCGCGTCAGCTGATGCACGAACGGCAGATACACCGGCTTGAGCGGCAGATCGCTCCAGGTCAGGTCGAGCGTGCTCGTCCACACCAGCACGCGCCCCTGGCCGTGGCGCCGCTCGACCAGCGCCGGCGACCCATCGTCGAAGCGCGCCAGCACGCTCGCCCCTAGGTTGGGATCGAGCTGCAGGGATCGGTAGCCGTAGAAGCGGGCCGTCGAGAAGTCGCCGCTGCGCGGCTGCCGGAACGCCTCGAAGACCGGGTGCCCGAACTCGAGGCTCCCGAGGGTGCCCGGCACGCCGCGCACGCGCTCGACGGCGGGCCCGGGTGTGCCCGGCAGGAGGGCGCCGGGCACGCTGCCCAGTCGCCCCAGCGCCACGAGCAGGCCGCCCCCGCCCTCGACGAACCGCGCCAGACGCTCGGCGGCTGCGGCCGAGACGGCCGTGTCGGTGACGATGACCACGCGCGCGCGATCGAGGAGGTCGGCCGCTACCCCGTCGCCCTGCTGGTACGTCGCGTCGAACCGCGGCCGGTCGCCGATCGCGAGCGCCCGCGACAGGTGCAGAATGCCGGCGCTCCGCGCGCTGCCGGCCGACAGCACCGTCACCGCCAGCGGCTGCGGCGGCGACAGCACCACGTAGGCCGCGTTGTCAGCCGCCAGCGCGTCCGCGGGCAGCCGCACGACGGCCCTGGTATGCGCCTTCGTCACCAGCACGGGCTCGAACTGCACGGCCTGCGACCCGAACGCAGCCACCTGCACTGTCGCCGTCTGGACTGGCCGCCCGTCGATCTCCAGGACGACGTCCCGTGTGAGGTCCTGGTCGCTCCGGTTCAGCACGCCGGTCGTCAGCGTGATGCGTTCCTGGCCGGCGAAGGTGCCGCGCTGGACGGTCACCGGCGCGATCGACAGGTTCACCGCCCCCTCCGGCGCGATCGACACGGGCCGGAGCGACGTCCGCTCGGGAAGCCGCACGGCGTCGCCCGGGTCCCAGGCCGCCCGCTGGAAGTCGGAGATGAGGACCAGCTCGCGCACAGGCAGCTCGGACTCGGCCGCGATGCTGGCGGCGAGCTTCAAGGCCGGCCCGAACCGCGTTGCCGCCGCCGTAGGCGACAGCGTGCCCACGGCGGCCGCCAGCCGATCGCGATCGCCCGTCGAGCGCACCGCGAGCTCGGCGCCCGCCGCAAACGCGACGAGCGACGCGCGGTCGCCCGGTCCGAGCCTCGCGAACTCGTCACGCGCCGCCGACTGCACACGGGCCCACTGCCCCTCGTGGCCCATGCTGTACGAGCGGTCGACGAGCACGACCACCTCGCGGGCGCCCCCGGACGCGGCGGCGAGGGCGCCGGACCGGAAGAACGGCCGCGCGAAGGCCGTGACCACCAGGGCCAGCACCGCCAGCCGCAGCAGCAACAGCGCCCAGTGGTGGATGCGCCGGCGGCGGACGGACTGGTACGGGATGCGCCGCAGGAACATCAGCGACGGGAATTCGACAACGCGCTTGCGCTCCCGCTGGATGAGATGGATGAGCACCGGCACGGCGAGCGCCGCGAGGCCGAGCAGGAACAGCGGCGAGAGAAACGCCATCTAGCGCACCCGTGTCAGCCGATCGCGGATCGACATGTAGGCGAACAGCGCGTGATCGAGCGGCACGCGCGTGTTGAGCAGCGTGTAGTCGATGCGGTTCGCGTTGGCGCGGCTCTCGAGATCCGCGAGGTGGGCGCGGATCTGGGCCCGGTAGCTCTCGGCCAGCGCGTCGGGGACGATCGGCAGCTGCTCGCCGGTCTCGAGGTCCTGGAACGCCGACGGGTCGGCGAAGTCGAAGTCGATCTCCGACGGATCCAGGACGTGGAACAGGATGACGTCGTTGCCGCGGAAGCGGATCAGGCCGAGCGCGTCGAAGATCTCCGACGGCTCTTCGTACAGGTCCGACACGACGGCCACGATGCCCCGTCGGCCGAAGTGCTCCGAGAGCTTGCGGACCGGCGCGCCGAAGCGGCCCGGGCGCACAGCCCGGGCGCGATCGAGCGTGTGGAGCACGGCCTCGAGGTGCTTGGCCGACGGCGGCACGTAGTCGACGACGTCCTCGTCGAAGGTGGCCAGGCCCACCCGGTCCCGCTGCTGGTGGACCAGGTACGTGAGGCACGCGGCCAGCGTCCGCGCGTAGTCGAGCTTCGACACGCGCGCGCCGTAGGCCATCGACTTCGACACGTCCACCAGCACCGAGAAGTTGGAGTTCGAGTCGGCCTCGAATTCCTTGACGAAGTACTTGTCGGTGCGCGCGTACACCCGCCAGTCCACCCGCCGGATGTCGTCGCCCGGCACGTAGCCCCGGTGCTCGGCAAAGTCCACCGACGCGCCGAAGAACGGCGAACGGTGCAGCCCGTTGATCACGCCGTCGACGACCGATCGCGCGACGAGCTCCAGGTTGCTCACGCGCGCGAGCACCGCCGGATCGACGAACCGCGCGCCGGGGATGGGAGCGTGCACCATTACATGCCCGACTTCGGCGACGGCACGGACTCGAGGAGCCGGTCGATCAGCTGATCGCTCGTGACGCCTTCCGACTGCGCGTGGAAGTTGGTCAGGATGCGGTGCCGCAGCACCGGATGCGCCAGCCCGCGAACGTCCTCGAAGCTCACGTGGTAGCGGCCCGAGGTGAGCGCCCGCGCCTTGGCGCCGAGCACCAGGAACTGCGCCGCGCGGACGCTCGCGCCGAACGCAACCCACTTCTTCACCGTCTCGGGGCAGCCCGGCGACTTGGGCCGGCTCGCGCGCACGAGCGCCAGTGCGTAGCGCAGCACGGGATCGGCGACCGGGACCCGGCGCACCAGGCGCTGGAACGACACCAGGTCCGGTCCCGTCACCGGGCGCTCGAACGTCGGCTCGAGAATGCGCGTCGTCGTCCGCACCACCTCGAGCTCCTCGTCCTCCGGCGGGTGGTCGATGACGATGTGGAACATGAAGCGGTCGAGCTGCGCCTCGGGCAGCGGATACGTGCCCTCGAGCTCGATGGGATTCTGCGTCGCGAAGACGTAGAACGGCTCGTCGAGCTGGTAGGTGCGGCCCTGGATCGTCACGCGGTGCTCCTGCATCGCCTCGAGCAGCGCCGACTGCGTCTTGGGGGGCGTGCGGTTGATTTCATCCGCCAGCACGATGTTCGCGAAGACGGGGCCGGGCGAGAAGATCATCTGCCGTCGGCCCGTCGCCGCGTCTTCCTGGATGATGTCCGTCCCGGTGATGTCGGACGGCATCAGGTCGGGCGTGAACTGGATGCGCGAGAACTTCAGATCCAGCACCCGCGCCATCGTGTGAATCAGCAGCGTCTTGGCCAGGCCGGGCACGCCGATGATGAGGCTGTTGCCTCCGACGAAGAGCGTCAGCAGCACCTGGTCCAGCACGTCGTCCTGGCCGATGATGAGCTTCCGCAGCTCGCTGATGATCTGCCGCCGCCCTTCGTTCATCCGGTCGGCCAGCGCCACATCGTCTGGCGAGTTCAGATCCACCGTGACATCCACGCGCCGCTCCTCTCTCACGGGAGGGGTGGAGGCGTGGAGAGGGGGAGACGTGGAGGCTGGAGACCGGGCGACGTCGCGCCTCCAACCCTCCACACCTCCACGCCTCCGACCCTCCACACCTCCAGGTCTCCAAGACTCCCTAATGCGTCATCCCGTACATCACGTAGTTCACACCCAGCTTGTAGGCCTCGTTCGACAGCGCGATCGGCACGAAGCCCGTGTCGGAGTACTCCCAGAACTCCCCGATGTCGTGGTTGTAGTTCGCGATCAGCATCAGCCGCCGCGCCGGGTCGTTCCCCTCGTACATCCCGTAGAAGGTGGCCCGCCCGTAGTAGCCGATCTGCTCGTCGAGGTCGTTGATCTCGAAAAAGGAATGGAAGATCGGGTTCGCCGCGTCGAGCTCCACGAGCCGCCCGTCCGGCACGACGCGGCGCATCTGCTCTTCGAAGTTGTACCAGTGCTCGCCACGGAAATCGTCGAAGATGAGAAAGCCGCCCTTGGCCAGGTACGCCCGGATGCCCTCCAGTTCGGCCTCGTTCATGGTCCAGTACCCCGGCTCCGACATGTAGGCGACCGGGTAGTTGCCGAGCTCCGGATCGTCGAGCGTGAAGATGTTGCTCCGGTCGCGGTGGACGCGCAGGAGCGTGAGGTCCTCGAGAATGCGCATGAAGTTGCGCTCGGCGCGGGGGTAATCGTGGGCCCACCCGGGATCGCCGCCGAAGAACCCGCCGCCCTCGCGGTACCGCAGCCGCACGAACGCGAAACGCCCGTCGTAATCGACCCGCGCGGGCTCCACGACCGGCGCGCGCCGGCCGCGGCCGCGGAAGCGTCCGCCCTCCTGGGCGGCCGCGACGACGCCGGCAACGAGCACGACGACGGCGAGGGCGACGCGAAGCCTCACGTGAGCCCAGCCTTCCGCCGGTAGGCCCACTCGGCGCACGCCAGGCCGACGAGCAGCACCAGCAGGATCGGCATGTGCCAGAGCTCGCGCTCCTCGACGGTCGTGACGCCGCGGCCCGTGTAGTTCATGTCCTCCGGGAGCCCGCTCACCGTGTCCGGGGTGTAGAAGCGGCCGCCGGTCTCCTCGGCGAGCCGCCGCAGCGCCGTAGCCTGCATCGTCGCGTCGAAGTACTCGGCGTCCCCCGCCGTGGCACGCACGTGCGCCACCGACGAGCCCAGCGTGCGCTCGCCCCGCGTGGCGTCGATCCGCACTTCGTACCACCCGGGCGCGCCCGTGGGAAATGCGCCGCCGTACTGCCCGCTCGCCTCGCCGCTCCACTGCAGCGGCACCGCGGTGACCGCGCCGTCGGGCCCCGTGACCTGCGCCACGACCGTGGCGTCGTTGACCTCCACGAAGCCGGCATCCGCCACCGACACGCCGAGCGACACGCGCTCCCCGGGCTCGACGCGATCCCGCATCGTCGTCAGCTCCACCGGGTCCGGCACGCCTTCGACCAGGCCGCGCAGAAGCTGCCGCCAGAAATACTCGTGGGTCAGATCGTCGACGGCCACGCTCGCGTGCATCTGCCACAGCCAGGAGTCCTGGGCGGCGAACGCGTAGACGTGCCCGCGTCCGTAGCGCTGGAACGCCAGCACCGGCCGCTCGCCGCGATCTTCGCGCGCGCCGGTCAGGAGCACCGTTGCTCCGGGCTTGACCGTATCCACCCGGTTCACCGCCGTGAGCCCCGGCATCGTCGACCACCGCTCCGCCGAGTCCGCCTCGGTGGCGGCAATCTGCGTGAGCGCCTGGAGCGCGCCGGCGCGCGTCGGACGCACCGTGAGCCGCTCGAGCGCCGGCTCGGAGGGCCCCCGTTCGAGCACGAACGGCAGGACGTCGGCGACCGCCGTGCCGGCCCAGCCTCCCTCGCCGAACGACCGCGGGCCGCCGAGCACCAGGAGCCCGCCGCCCCGCCGGTCCACGAACTCCGCGATCATGCGGAGCTGGTCGCCGGTAAAGGCGGCGGCCTCGACGCTGCCCAGGATGAGGCCGCGGTAGGCAAACAGCTCGTCGCGCGTCTTCGGGAAGCCCGCCACCAGATCGTCGGGCCCGTCCACGCCGAGACGGAGGAACTTGTTGTCGGCCGTGCGCTGGAGCGCTACGACGCGGACGTTCCGGTCCTCGTCGAGCGCGCGCCGGATGAACTTGAACTCCGATCGGGGCTCGCCCTCGAAGTAGAGAATCTTCTCCTGGCGGTCGCGGACGTCCACGAGCGCCTCGCGCGCGTTGTTCTCGGCAACGAGCTCGTCGGGGCGCGGCGCCACGCGGAAGCGGAACACGCGCGGGCCCGCGTCGTCGGCCTGCACGCGGACGCGCGCCGTGGCCGGCGACCCGTCAGCGGGCAGCCGCACCTGCTGCGAGCCGATGATGCGCCCGTCGTCTTCCACGTCCACCGTTACCGTCTCGCCGGCATAGCCGCTGTGCGAGACGACGACGTCGACCATGAGCGAAGTGCCCTTGAGCGCCGTGCGGGGTGTGGCCACCCGGCCCACCTGGATGTCGCGCGAGGCGCGCTCCTGGCCGACGCCGACCGTGAAGACCGGGATGCCGTCGGCGCGCAGCCGCAGCAGCGTGGGGTCCAGCGCGGTGCCGCCCGTGTCGGCGCCGTCGCTCACGACGACCAGGCCCGCGAGCGGCAGTCCCGCCAGCTCCTGCCGCGCCGCGTCCAGCGACGGGCCCAGTCGCGTCTGCGATCCCGAAAAGGTGAGCGGCCGCTCCTCGTTGACGCGCGCCGCCGTGGAGGCGAAGCCGAACGTGCGGACGACGAACTTCTCGCCGAGCCGACCGAGGATGCCGCGATCCGCCGCCCCGAACTGATCCGTGACGAAGCCAGAGCGCGGCGTGCCCTCTCCGAAGTCGGCAATCTGCATGCTGCGGGAATCGTCGAGCAGGACGCCGACGAAGTTCTGCTGCGGCACGGCCGCGCGCACGACCAGTACGGGCCGGAAGAGCGCCAATACCAGCAGGCTCAGGAGGGTCGCGCGAATGCCGAGCAGGATCCAGCGGTCGCGCCAGCCCAGCCGCGGCGCGGTCCGATAGGCCGCCACCGCCATGGCGAGCGCCGCCACGCCCGCCGCTGCCGCGACGTACGACCCCACCCCCGCAGCGAACTGCAGCTCGCCCTGGCTGAAAAGCACCGGACGATGCCCGAACAGGAGCTGGACCAGCGACTCGAGCAACGGCGTCTCACGATCTCCGACGCGCGGCGCGGTTCGCCGGTCGGAGCCCGGATTCTACTAGACTACCAGCGCTCGCGCCGGAGGGAACTCGCCAGTTCGGGGGCCGGCGCGGTCGACACAAGGGGGGCGTGTGCGTCGGATACTGCTGCTGGGACTCGCCGGATGGGCCGCGATCGGGCCCGCCACGCCGGGCGCGCAGGCGCCGCCGGCCGTGGAGACCCTCATCCGCGCCGAAATGGCGCGGCAGCGGATTCCGGGCCTCGCCGTCGCCATCGTCAAGGACGGCGTGGGCGTGCTGGCGCGCGGCTACGGCTCGGCGAACCTCGAGCACGACGCGCCGGTCACGCCCGACACCATCTTCCAGTCGGGTTCTCTCGGCAAGCAGTTCACGGCCACGGCCGTGATGCTGCTGGTCGAGGACGGGCGCCTGGCCCTCGATGCGCCGCTCACCACCTATTTTCACGACGCGCCGCCGGCGTGGCGCGGTATCACGGCGCGGCACCTGCTCACTCATACCTCGGGCCTTCCCGACTACACCGACCGAGTCGACCTGCGCCGCGATTACACCGAAGACGAGCTCCTCCGGATGGCCTACACGCTGGAGCTCGACTTCCCGCCCGGCACCGAGTGGCGGTACAGCAACACCGCCTACGTGGTGCTCGGCGCGCTGATCCGGCGCGTCTCCGGCGAGTACTACGGCGACGTCCTGCGCGCGCGCGTGTTCGGACCGCACGGCATGTCCACGGCGCGGGTCATCAGCGAGGCGGACCTCGTGCCGCATCGGGCCGCCGGTTATCGGCTCGAGAACGGCGGGATCAAGCACCAGCGCTGGGTGTCCCCCTCCCTCAATACGACGGCCGATGGCGCGCTGTATCTCTCCCTCCGCGATCTCATCGCGTGGGACCGGGCGCTCCGCGCCGGGCGCGTCCTGTCCCCCGCGAGCGCCCGCGAGATGTTCACGCCGGTCCGCCTCGCCAGCGGACGGCGCGTGCCGTACGGGTTTGGCTGGGATGTCGACCGCCTCGCCGGCCAGGAGGTGCACCAGCACGGCGGCTCGTGGCAGGGCTTCAAGACGCACATCGCGCGCTACCTGGGAGACGACCTGACCGTGATCGTCCTGGCCAACCTGGCGCAGGCCACGCCGAAGCGGATCGTGGACCTGGTAGCGGCCGAGTTCATCCCGGCGCTGAAGCAGACGCCCTCATGGGTCATCACCGGGGCGCAGATCGCCGACGGCACGGGCGCGCCGCTTCGGGCGGGCGCCGTCCGCGTGGTCGGCGACACCATCGTGGCTGTCGGCGAGGTGACCCCCGAGCCAACCGATCGCGTCGTCGACGGCACCGGCCTCGTGGTTGCGCCGGGCTTCATCGACGCGCACAACCACTCCACGAGCGGGCTGCCCGACGAGCCCCAGGCCGCGACGCAGGTGGCCCAGGGCATCACGACGGTCGTGCTGGGCCAGGATGGCAGCTCGCCGTGGCCCATCGCCAGCTGGCTCGAGGCCCGGCGCACCGCGCCGCCCGCGGTCAACGTCGTGATGCTCGTCGGGCACGCCACCGTGCGGCGGCAGGTCATGGGCGACGATTTCCGGCGCGCGGCCACGCAGGAAGAAACGGCGCGCATGGCGGCGCTCGTCGAGCAAGCCATGCGCGAGGGCGCCATCGGCCTCTCCTCCGGCCTCGAATACGAAGTGGGCAGCTACGCGGCTACCGAGGAGCTCGTGGCCCTCGCGCGCGCGGCGGCGGCACACAAGGGCGTCTACATCTCGCACATCCGCGACGAAGCCGACCGCACGCTCGAGGCGGTGCGCGAGGCCATTGCCATCGGCGAGCGCGCGAGGCTCCCCGTGCAGATCACCCACATCAAGCTGGGCACGGTCGGCGTCTGGGGCAAGGCCGCCGAGGTCGTGGCCATCATCGACGCGGCCCGCAGGCGCGGCGTGGACGTCACGGCCGACGTCTATCCCTACCTCGCGTGGCAGTCGAACCTGAAGGTGCTCGTCCCGAATCGCCGATGGACCGATCCGGCGAGCGTCAAGGAAGGGCTCGATGACGTGGGAGGCGGGCGCAACGTGCAGATCACGCGCCTGCCGAAGTTCCCGGAGTTCGAGGGCCTGCGCCTCGACGAAGCCGCGCGGCGCGCGGGTGTGAGCGAGGTGGACCTGTACATCCGCATCGTCGCGGACGAGGATGCAGGCATCATCGGCCACACGATGAGCGAGCCCGACCTGCGGGTGTTCCTTCAGCAGCCGTGGACCATGGTGGCGAGCGATGGCGGCGTGGCCAACAACCACCCGCGCGGCGCCGGCACGTTCCCCCGCGTGCTCGGCCGCTTCGTCCGCGAGCGGGGCTGGCTCACGCTGCCCGAGGCCATTCGCAAGATGACCTCGATGCCGGCCGCGCGCCTGGGCCTCGCCGACCGCGGCGTGCTCGCGGCTGGCAAGAAGGCCGACCTCGTGCTCTTCGATCCGGCCACCGTCATCGACCGATCGACCTTCGATGCACCCCGACAGCTCCCGACCGGCATCGTGCGCGTGTGGGTCAACGGGGTCACCGTCTGGGACGACGGGACGACGGGCGAGCGGCCGGGGCGTGTGCTGGGCCGGTGAGCGGCCTGCGCCCGGCGCGCGTCGGGCCGGCCCGGCCAGTTCCACCGGCCGGGTGACCTGGCGGGTCCTCCGCCTGCGGCTTGCACACTGGCGAGGTCGTCACGATGAAGGGCAACGACCACCTTCACGCTGGTGCTGACCGGGCTGGAGCGGACGGGCACGACCCCGCGCTGACACGGCCGAGGCGGGACCCGCCGCATCCCGCTATCCACCGCCGCCGTTCCGCAGCCGCTCGCCCAGCACCCGCGCGATGCGCTCCCCGTGGAAGCGTCCGTTCTCGATGAAGATCGTTCCCGTCCGCTTCCCGGCCAGCTGCCCGCCCGCGATGAACAGGTTGGGCACGTTGGTCTCGAAGGTTTCCGGATCGTGGCGCGGCACCAGCGTCTCGACGTCGATCTCGACGCCCGCGCGCCGCATGAAGTCCGCGTCGGCGTGATACCCCGTCAGCAGCAGCACCGCCTCCGCGGGCAGCGTCGACTGCGCTTCACCCTCCGTCTCGACCACCACCTCCGTCGGCCGAATCTCGACCACGCGCGTCCGGAAGCGCGCGGCCACCGAGCCTTCTCGGATCCGGTTCTCGATGTCGGGCCGCACCCAGTACTTCACCGTGTCGCCGAGCGTCGCGCCGCGGTGGACCAGCGTCACATGCACCCCTGCGCGGTACAGCTCGAGCGCCGCCTCGCACGCCGAGTTCTTGCCCCCGACCACGACGACGCGCGAGCGGTAGTACGGATGGGGCTCGTCGTAGAAGTGCCGCACGTGGGGCAGGTCTTCGCCGGGGACGCCGAGCAGATTCGGGTGGTCGTAGTAGCCCATCGCGAGGACCACCGCGCGCGCGTGGCGCAGGCGCCGCACGCCCAGGCCGGACAGCGTCTCGACCGCGAACGTGCCGTCCGCCTCGCGCTCGATGGCCGTCACCTCCTCGCGAAGCGAGACGCGGAGCTGGAAGTGATCCGTCACCTTGCGGTAGTACCGCAGCGCTTCGGCCCGCGTGGGCTTCTCGTACGGCGTGGTCAGCGGCACGCCGCCGATCTCGAGCAGCTCCGGCGTCGTGAAGAAGACCATGTTGGTCGGGAAGCGGTAGACGGAGTTCACCAGCGCGCCCTTCTCGAGCACCAGATAGTCCAGGCCGAGCTGCTGCGAGGCGATGGCGGCGGCCAGGCCGGCAGGGCCGGCCCCCACGATGAGGACGTCACGGAGCGACATGTCAACGTAAGATAGCCTTTCCGAGGTGCCGCATGCGCGCTTCCGCGTGCCTGATAGCCGGTCTGTCCCTCTCGATCGCCGTCCAGGCGCAGCAGCCCCCCGCGCCGGCAGCCCAGCCGCCCCAGACTCCGACGTTCCGCGCCGGCGTCGACCTGCTCACGGTTGACGCCACCGTCGTCGACGGCGAGGGCCGGCAGGTCGAGGACCTGGCCGCGACCGAGTTCACGGTGCAGGTCGACGGCCAGCGGCGCCAGGTCGTCTCGGCCGAGTACATCAAGCACGAAACCGCGCTGCGCACGGTCGGCGGCCTGCCCGAGCCGCGGCGCGACACGCCGGCCCCGGGTGACGTGTACTTCTCCACCAACGCCGGACGGCCCGGCCCCGGCGGGCGGTACATCGTCGTCATGGTGGACCAGGGCAACATCCGGGCCGGCCTCGGCCGCGCGACGATGCGGGAGGCCGTGCGGTTCCTCGATCGACTCAACCCCAACGACTACGTGGCGGCCATCGCCATTCCGGGCCCCGGACCGGTCGTGGACTTCACCGTCGAGCACGACAAGGTGCGCGAAGCCCTGCTGTCCATCGTCGGCCAGGCGTCGCCCACCCGCGGGCGCTTCTACTTCAGCATCACCGAAGCCCTCGCCATCGTCGAGCACAGCGACGCGGTGCTGCGCGCGCAGGTGGTGCTGCGCGAGTGCGGCGGCATCCTGGTGTCGGCGGCGGAGCTGGAGCGCTGCGAGCGGGACCTCGAGCAGGAGGCGGGCGAGTTCATGATCGACCTGCGGCGCCGGACGCAGCTGTCGCTCAGGGCGATGCGCGACGTGCTCCGCAACCTGTCGGCGGTGGACGTGCCGAAGTCGGTCATCCTCATCTCGGAGGCGCTCGTGCTCGAGCGCGACTACGGGGCGGTCGACGAGATTGCCGCCATCGCCGCCGATTCGCGGGCGAGCATCGACGTCATGCTGCTCGACGTGTCCCCGGTCGACGCGTCCGAGAGCCGGCGGCCGACGACTCCCAGGGAGGACCGCGAACTGCAGGTGCAGGGCCTCGAGGCGCTGGCGGGCCTGTCGCGCGGGAGCCTCCACCGCATCGCGGGCAGCGCGACGGCGGCGTTCGATCGCATCGCGCGGGCGCTGGCGGGGTACTACCTCATCGCCGTCGAGGCGCGGCCGAGCGATCGCGACGGCCGGCGCCATCGGGTCGAGGTGCGAACGAGCCGCCGGGGGCTGGCCGTGCTGTCGCGACGCGGGTTTCTCGCGCCGGTTTCGGGCACCTCGGGCACGTCGAGCGCCGAGGATGCCGTCTCCAGCGCGCTCCGCGCGCCGGGGCTCCGCACGGAGATTCCCATCCGGCTCGCCACGTGGACCTACAAGGAGCCCGGCACGACGCGGGTGCGCCTCGTCGTGGCCGCGGACATCGAGCGGCTGGCCGATCAGTCGCTCGAATACGTCACGGGTCTGATGGTGAGCGATGCCAACGGCCGATCCGTGGCCACGCCGGTGGAGCCGCGCACGCTGACCACGGCCGTCGGCGATCCGGGGGCCGCCGTGTACCGGGGCGCCATCACCGTCGAACCGGGACGGTACCGCGTGCGTCTGGCCGTCAGCGACAAGGACGGCCGCGTGGGCAGCGTCGATCGGGTCGTCGACGCGTTCCATGTGGATGGGACGTCGCTCATGATCGGCGACCTGCTGGTGGCCACGGCGCCGCAGGACGACCAGGGCACGATGGCGCCCGCGGTGGACCCGCGCATCGACGGGGATGCGCTGGCGGCGCTGCTCGAGATTTACGGGCCGGCGGCCGAGGTGGGCGCGGTCGAGGCCACGCTCGAGATCACGCCGCGCGTGGAGGATGCGCGGCCGATTGCCACGGTGCCGATGTCGGTCGCCGGCACGCGCGCCGCGGAGATTCACGCAGCGCAGGTGCAGGTGGGCACCGCCACGCTGCCGCCCGGCGAGTACCTCGCGCGCGCCGTGCTGCGCGAGGGGGGCACGCCACGCGGCCACGTGGTGCGGCCCTTCCGCATCCTCCCCCGCGGCGCCGGCGGCGCCACCCCGATTCTGATTCCGCGGGAGCTCGCCGCGACGATTCTCGCGACGGTGTCGGTGTCGGACCGGAGCGCGTTGATGACCGAGGACGGGCTGCGGCCGGTGCTGACCTTCGCCGCCGAAGGCAAGCCGGCGGCGCTGCAGAACGCCATCGCCGGCGGCACCCCCGGCAAGCTCGGACCGGCGGCGCTGGCGGCGCTCGAAGCCGGCGATCAGGCGCTGGCGGGCTTCCTGCGCGGCCTCGACTGGTACGTGCAGGGCCAGCGCGAGCGCGCCGCGCAGCAGTTCCAGACCGCCATGCAGCTTGCGCCCGCCTTCGCGCCGGCGCGGCTCTTCCTGGGCTTGTCGATGGTGGACAGCGGACGCTTCCGCGAGGGCGCGGCGCTGCTCCAGAGCGTGCCGGCACGGGCCGCGCCGTGGGCCGGCCGCGTCGCCGGCGAGGCCTGGCTCCAGGCCGGCATGCCGGAGATGGCGGTCGAGCCGTTCCAGCGCGCCGCGGACGCGGGCGATGCCGCGGTCGTGCGGGCGCTGGCGCTGGCCTATGTCGCCGCCAACCGTCAGAACGAGGCTCTCCCGCTCCTCGTAAAGCACCTCTCAGCCGAACCGGCAGACGAGGCGGCGCTCGTCGCCGGCGTGTATGCCCTGTACAGCCGCCACCTGGCCGAGCCGCAGCCGGCCACGCTGGCCGCCGATCGCGAGCTGGCCGCGAAGTGGGCGCGCGCCTACACGGCCGCGAAGGGGCCCGCCCAGGGCCTGGTGAGCGCCTGGGCGGCGTACCTCGGCGGACTGAAGTGAGCCGACGCCTACCGGTTCGCGTGCAGGTGGGCCTCGACGAACCAGAGGAGCTTGTCGAGCGCGCGTGAGATCTGGGTGAAGAGATCCGCGGTGTCCTTGTCGCCCGCCCGGTCGGCCTCGTCGATGGCGGCGCGGATGCCCGTCCCCGCGGCGGCAATGGCCGCAGCCACCGCTTTCACGTGATCGGATCCCGCCGCGATGCCCGCCGGGTACGGCTTGAGGCTGGTGGCGCGGGCGACGGCCTGGACCGACCCATCGGCGATGCCGCCCAGCTGGACGGCCCGCTCCGCCAGGTCGTCCATGGCGGCCTCGGCGCCCGCGGCCACCTTGTCGAACAGCTCGTGGAGCTGGAAGAAGGACGGCCCCTTCACGTTCCAATGGGCCTGCTTGGCCTGCTGGCGGAGGTCCACGGCGTCCGCCAGCCGCGCGTTCAACAGCGACACCATCGCGGCGCGGGTCGCGACGGGCAGATCATGGCGAGTCGGATATGGAAGACGTGCCTTGGTAGCCATATCCGTATCCTACTACTAGTTGATAATAATTATCAACGCGGCCATTCGCCATTCGCCATTCGCCATCCGTCATTCGTCATTCGTCATTTCAAGAATGCCGCCGCGTGTCCGAGCTCCGCGCGGTCGGCGTCCGCGCCGCGGCAGATCTCGACGAGCTGCCGGTAGTAGCCGGCGGCCCGCGCCGTGTCGCCGGCCTTCTCGGCCGCCTGTCCCGCGCCGAAGAGGGCGAGGAAGCGGTTGGGCTCCTTCGTGATGGTGCTGTCGAAGGCCGCCAGCGCGTCCGCATGACGGCCGGCGTCGAGCAGCATGTAGCCGAGCAGCTCCCGCGCGGGCGCGAGCGGGCCCGGCGTGACGGCGGCCTTGTCGGTGGCGTCCTCGGCGTCGGCGGCCGCGCGGAGCGCCGCGAGGCCCTCGTCCGTCCGTCCGCTCGCGTAGGCGACCCACGCCTCCGCCACGCGCCGCTGGATGTCCACCTGCTCCGCCCAGTACGCGTCCTTCATCTCCACGAGCCGATCGCGCAGGGCGGCGAGGCGGGCAACGTCGGGGGCCGCCGCTGCGGGCTTCCCGGCGCGAGCCGCGCCAAGTGCCCGGGCGAAGTGCGTGATGGCCTCGGTGTACGGCGTGGTGGGAGCCGGACGCACCTCGAGCGCCATGGCGTCGGTCCACGCCCGCCGTTCCAGCGCGTAGCGCGCGGGGATGGCCGCCAGCGCAAACGTGTTGGCGCCGCCGCTCGGCGCGCCCGGGCTCGGCGCCGCCGACGACGGCCCGCCCCCCGCGGTCATGGCCCGTTCGAGCACCGCCTTCGCCTGCCGGTCGTACGCCATCTGCAGGTACGCGTAGATCTGGTAGTCGAGCGCGTGCAGCTCCTCGCCCACGCCGCCGGCCCTCTTTGCGGCATCCGCAGACTTGATGTTCGTCTCGACGGACTCGCGCCAATAGCCCACGCGCGTGAAGGTATGCGACGGCATGTGCAGCGCGTGCGGGACGGCGGGCGCAATCGACGCGTATCGCCGCGCCGCGTCGAGCGCCCGCGGTGCGAGGGCGGGAACGTCGTAGGCGTGGATGATGTAGTGCGCGAGGCCCGGATGCCCGGGCATCTTCGCGAAGAGCGGCTCCATCAGGTCGGCCGCCCGCCGGTTGGCCGCATAGGTCTTGTCGGTCGGCAGCGCCGTTTGCGCGATCGCCAGCCCCCAGAAGATCGTTGCTTCCACGTCGTCCGGGTTGTCCGCCGCCACCTGCGCCATGGCCCGCTCGAAGGCGACCACGCGCGCCCGCTGCGTGCCCGGATCGGCGCTCGAGAAGAGCCCCGCGACGGCGTCGATATATGCGCGTTCGCGCGCCGACGGCGATCCTGTGGCCTGCGCACGCTGGACGGCTGCCTGGCCCGCCGCAATCGTCTGCGCCGAGCGCAGGCCGCCGAAGGGGTTGCCCCAGTGCGTCAGCGCAATCCCCCAGTGCGCCATCGCGCACGCGGCGTCCGTCTGCAGAATGGCCTCGAACTCCTGCCGGGCCTCGGGAAACCAGAACGAGTGCAGCAGGGCCACGGCGCGGTTGAAGTCGTCCTTCACCGCCGGCGCGCACGACGTCCGGAAGTCCACCGTCCCCACCTGCTCGGACGACAGCACACCGGCCTGATGCTCGTGCTGCGCGAGCGCCGGGGGACTCGACAGAGCGACAACCATGAGGGCGGCAAGGGTCAGTCGACAGCGCGTGATCATGACGAAGGGGCTCCTGTGGAAAGAGGCTCTGGGCTCTGGGCTCTGGGCTCTGGGCTTGGGGACTACTGATCTCTCCCGAACCTCAGCCGATCCAACCCCACCCGGCCGTTCGACATCACGAACAGCGGGTCGGCCAGCGTGCCGACGTGCTCCAGGGGGTTGCGCTCGACGACGATCAGATCCGCCTCGAAGCCCGGGGCGATGCGGCCGGTGCGGGTCTCCAGGCGGAGCAGCTCCGCCGCGACCGTCGTCGCCGACCGGAGCGCGTCGGCCGGCGGCAGGCCCATGCGGACGAGCTCCGACACCTCGCGCGCGATGCGGGTCTTGCTGTTCGGGCCGTATGACGTGTCGGCGCCGGTGACGATCTTCACCCCGACGGCATGCGCGCGACGCACGACCTCCTCGAGCCGAGGCAGCATGTGCGCCCCGCGCAGCTGCAGGTCGCGGTTGTCGTAGTCCCCGCCCGGGTCCACCAAGTCAATCACCGTCGCGTAGGTCGGCACGAAGAACGTGCCGCGCGCCTTCATGAGCTGCAGGGCCTCTTCGGTGAGGTACGTGCCGTGCTCGATGCTCCGCACCCCCGCCTTGACGGCGGCCAGTGCGCCCTCGGCCCCGTGCGCGTGCGCCTGCACCGGGATGTTCTTCGTCGCGGCCTCGTCGACAATCGCGCGGAGCTCCGCCTCGGTGTAGACCTGCTTGCGCGGGTCGGTGTCGGGCGTGCCGGCCCGCTCGGTGGCGAGCGCCTTGATCCAGTCCACGCCGCGCGAGAGGTTGGCCCGCACCACGCGCTTCAGGCCGTCCATGGCCGTCACACCCCGCATGAGATCCGCGAGGCCCGGGTGATCGACGAACGCCTCTTCCGCTAGCTGCGGCCGCACGTGGTAGCCGGCGGCGAGAATATCGGGGCCGACAATGACGCCCTGGCGCACGAGATCCCGCAGCCCCACGTCGGCGTAATGCGCCACGCCGGAGCTGCGCATCGTCGTCACCCCGCTTTCGAGCGCGGTGCGGAGCGCGCGCTGGCTGGCGGCGTGCGTGTGCGCGTCGATGAGACCCGGGAGCACGTAGCGGCCGCCCAGGTCGATAACCCGCGCGCCAGGCGGCGCCGCACCCGGACCGGCGGAGACGATGACCCCGTCACGAACGAGGACGACGGCGTTGGCCACGATGCGTCCGCCGGCGACGTCGACGAGGTTGGAGTTGGTCAAGGCGATGTGCTCCTGCGGCAGCGTCCCGCCGCGCTGGGCGGACACCGGGGCCACCGCGAGGGCCACGAGCCAGATCAGCCATACCTGTGGACGAGCCATGGGCACTCCTCTCCGGACACCCGGGGAAGTGTACCGCAGGCCGCTCCCCCTCTCGTTCGGCCCGTTCCCCCGCGCGCCCAGCCCGTTCAGGCCCGCGGATGGCCCGTTCGCGGGAAACCGCGCAAGATCGCCTGTAAGTGCTTGTAAAATCACGCACAACTGGACGTCCCAGAGAGGAGCTTCTGTCGATGCACGCCCCCATGAAGTACGTCGAGAAGGGTCTGTCGGTGGCCGCCAACGGCGCCTGGCAGGTGTTCTCGCGTCTCAACCGCATCAACCCGAACCCGAGTTTCACGCCGAAGTGGTCCGACAAGCCGCTGCTGAAGTCGTACCAGAAGACGAAGCCGCCGCTCGGCTGGCCCCGCGAGACCGATTCGCTGTGCCCCACGTGCGTGCGCGAGGCGCGGCAGGCGATTCTGGACGGCAAGGTCCCGGTCGAGACGCTGCTCAACGAGAAGGTCGGCGAGATCAAGGCCACCATCCTCGAGCGCGACGGCCAGATCCTGATGGTCAAGGACTGCCCCATCCACGGGCACTTCGAGGACGTCATGGCCATCGACCCGGCGTTCTTCAGGCACCTCGAAGAGGTGTTCCCGGGCCGCGACATCCGCGCACACAACGACGAGAAGCTCCACAACCACGGCAGCAGCACGATCAAGTACGGCCGCGGCGCCGTGCTCACCGTGGACCTGACGAACCGCTGCAACATGATGTGCGACCCGTGCTTCATGGACGCCAACCAGGTCGGGTTCGTGCACGAGCTGACGTGGGACGACATCAAGACGGTGCTCGACAACGCCATCAGCATCAAGCCGCGGCGCCAGATGTCGGTGCAGTTCTCGGGCGGCGAGCCGACACTCTCCCCCTACTTCCTCGACGCGGTCCGCTACGCGCGCAAGGTGGGCTACAACTCGGTGCAGGCGGCCACCAACGGCATCGAGTTCGCCAAGAGCCCCGAGTTCGCCAAGGCGGCGGCCGAGGCGGGGCTGCGTTACGCGTACCTGCAGTTCGACGGCATCGGCAACGCCGCGAACTCGCACCGCCGCGTGGGCAACCTCTTCGACGTCAAGCTCCGCGCCATCGAGAACCTGCACACCGCCGGCGTCGACATCGTACCGGTCATCACGATCGTCAACGGCGTCAACAACGAGCAGGTGGGCCGCGTCATCGAGTTCGCGCTCGACAACCCGCGGAAGATCAACTTCCTCTCGTTCCAGCCGGTGTCGTTCACGGGCCGCGACGAGGAGGTGACGCCCGAGCGCCGCGCCGCGCAGCGCTACACGCTGTCGCACCTGGCACACGACGTGAAGAACCAGACGGGCCTCGGCGAGCCGACCCGCGACTGGTTCCCGATCTCGTTCATGGGCACGTTCACCGACTGGGCCGACACGGTGAAGGGCCCCGATCACGAGTGGGGCAACGTCACCTGCGGCTGCCACCCGAACTGCGGCGTCGGCATGGCGGTGATGATCGACAAGGAAACCAAGGAGGCGGTGCCGGTCACCGCGTTCCTCAAGGCCGAGCAGCTCGCCAAGGACGTGGCCGCGGTCAACGACGCCGCGCGCGGCCGGTTCCTGTCCATCCTCGGGATGGCGCTCGCGCTGATGCGCAACTACGACTCGTTCAAGGCGCCCACGCACTTCCGCATCAGCGACCTGATGAAGAAGTTCGACAAGACCTTCGGCGCCACCAAGGCGGCGCAGCAGGGCCGGTACGGCAAGGTCGAGGGCGACCGCACGCAGGCCGACATCGAGCGGCGGCGCGCGGACCGCTGGAACTTCCTGTTCATCGCCGGCATGTGGTTCCAGGACCTGTTCAACTACGACTTCCGCCGCACCGAGATGTGCATCATCCCGTATGCGACGCAGCAGGGCGAGATCTCCTTCTGCGCCTACAACACGGGCATCGGCTGGCGGAACATCATCGAGAAGATGCACATGACGGCGACCCTCACCAAGTGGTACGAGGACCACGGCCGGCATGAGATCTTCGCGGGCAACAAGGCCGTGCCCCTGGCGACCACCGAACACTCGCTGGTGCTGAACGCCGAGGCCGTGGCGGCCGGCGCGCAGACCGACCTCGACGTGCTCGGCATCGCCAAGAACGCGCGGGAAGAGAAGCTCAAGGCGCGCAAGGCCCAGAAGGACCTGACGCCCGAGGAGCAGCGCCATCACGCCGAGATGGAGCGCCTCTACCGCCAGCACGTGCTGAAGGAGGCGCCCGCGGCGCCGGTCCTCCAGATCCAGGGCCTCGGCAGCAGGAAGAAGGAGCCCGTGCAGGATGTCCTGCACAAGCCGGAAGTGTAGGGGGGCCTTGGGGCGTGGAGGCTCGGAGGGGCGAAAGCCCTGAGAGCGCGAGCCAGAAGCCTGGAGCCTGAGGCCGAGAGCCAGTCGCGAGGGCCGGGGCACCAACACCCCGGCCCTTCGTCTGTACGCCTCCAGGTGGCACGCCCCAGGCCTCGGGCCCCCTCACGCCGTCAGGTCTCCCGTGCCCCGAGTGATATGATGCGCCGCGCCATGACGACCTTCGAGCAGCTCGCAGCGGCCCGTTGGCGGCTGGCCATCGTCCTGACCGCGGCGATGACCGCCATCTACGTCGGCTTCATCCTCCTCATCGCCTACGCCAAGCCATTGCTGGGCACCATGGTCGTGCCGGGCATGAGCGTTGGCATTCTGCTGGGCGCGCTCGTCATCGTCGCGGCGTGGATGCTCATCCTCGTCTACGTCCGCTGGGCCAACCGCCATTACGACGAAGGCCTCGACCGCCTCCGCGGCAACGGCGGGGCGAGGACATGAACCCGCCGATGGGACAACCGAACGTGGTCGCGATGGCCGGCTTCGTGCTGTTCATCGCGCTCTCGCTCGTCATCACCTGGTTCGCCGCCCGACGCACGCGCAGCGCCGAGCAGTTCTACGCCGCCGGCCGCTCGATTACGGCGGGGCAGAACGGCCTGGCGCTTGCCGGCGACTACATGAGCGCCGCGAGCTTCCTCGGCATTGCCGGCCTCGTCGCGCTGTCCGGCTTCGACGGGCTCATCTACTCCATCGGCTTCCTGGTGGGCTGGCCCGTCGTGATGTTCCTCATCGCCGAGCCGCTCAGAAACCTCGGCCGCTACACGTTCACCGACGTCGTGGCGTTCCGCCTGCGGCAGGCGCCCGTGCGCGTGGCCGCGGCCGCGGGCGGCCTGGCCGTCGTCGCCTTCTACCTCATCGCGCAGATGGTGGGCGCCGGCAATCTCATTCGCCTGCTGTTCGGGCTGCCGTACGAAGCGGCGGTGGTCATCGTCGGGGGCGTCATGCTGGCGTACGTGCTCTTCGGCGGCATGATCGCCACGACGTGGGTGCAGATCGTCAAGGCGGTGCTGCTGCTGGGCGGCGCGGGCCTGCTGGCGCTGCTCGTGCTGGTCCCCTTCGCGTTCAACCCGCTCGCCTTGTTCGATCGCGCGGTCGCGGACTACGGCGCCGGCGTGCTGGCGCCAGGACGCCTGGTGTCCGACCCGCTGGACGCGATTTCTCTCGGCATCGCGCTGATGTTCGGCACGGCCGGCCTGCCGCACATCCTGATGCGGTTCTACACCGTCCCGGACGCCCGCACCGCGCGCGCCTCCGTGGCGTATGCGACGGCGGCCATCGGCGCGTTCTACCTGCTCACCTTCATCCTGGGCTTCGGCGCGATGGTGCTCGTCGGCCAGGACGCCATTCGCGCGGTCGATGCCGGCGGCAACATGGCGGCGCCGCTTCTCGCGGAGGTCGTGGGCGGCCAGGCGTTCCTCGGCTTCATCGCCGCGGTCGCCTTCGCCACCATCCTCGCTGTCGTCGCCGGCCTCACGCTCGCCGGTGCGGCGGCGCTCTCGCACGACGTCTGGGTACACGTCATTCGCCACGGCCACGCCGGCGAGCGCGAGCAGCTCGTCGTGGCCCGCGGCGCCACCATCCTGCTGGCCGTGGTGGCCATTGCGCTCGGCATCCTGTTCAAGGGGCAGAACGTGGCGTACATGGTGGGACTGGCCTTTGCCATCGCCGCGAGCGCAAACTTCCCCGCCCTCGTGCTGTCGATGTTCTGGCGGCGCTTCACCACGCGCGGCGCGCAGGCCGCCATTCTCGTCGGCACCGCATCGTCGCTGCTGCTCATCTGGCTGTCGCCCACGATGCAGGTGGACATCCTCGGCGGCGACCAGGCCTGGTTCCCGCTGCGCAATCCCGGTCTGGTGACCATCCCGCTGTCGTTCGCAATCGGGATGGTGGTGTCGCTCGCCGCGCCCGAGCCGGCGGCGCTCACCGGGTTCGACGAGGCGCAGCACCGGCTGCACTTCGGCCACGAGGAGGCGTAAGCCGGCGCGGGCGGTGCAGATCGAACGCCTGCCTTTCGCGCGCAACCTGGATCATGAACGCGCAAGTCGCGAGGACGGCGGCTGCCGGCAATCTCGCGATCGACGGGGAGATCAATGGTGAGCAGGCGGTCGATGACCGCCTGAACCGTGGCCGCCTCGTTGTAGACGGGAACCAGAATCGACAGCAGCGGCCGAGCCATCGTCATCCGACTTCGACGACGCTCTCGGCAGACGGCTGCGAGGCCTTTTCGATGCGGCGGACCGGCACGCCGACGTAGATGGCGTCGGCCTCGAGCACGCTGTTCTTCGGGACGACGCTCAGCGCGCCGATCTGGCAGCGCTCGCCCGCCTGGGTGCCGATGCCGACCATGCTCCCCAGGCCCACCGTAACACCGGGCCCAAGGCGGACGTAGCCGGTCTTGACCACGCCCCGCTCGACGGTGTGCCCCGACAGGTGCACGTTCTCACCGATGACGACGCCGTCGCCGAACTCGAGCATGTTGTGGTCCGAGATGGACAGGCTGTTGATGTAGACGCCGCGGCCGATGCGGGCGCCGTTCAACCGCAGATACCAGGTCCACAGCGGCGAGCTCCGGAAGAACGTGCCCACCAGTACCCGGACGACGTGGGTCGACACCATGTAGCGCGACCAGTTGAGAAGCGGCCACTCGAGATCCGTGAGCTTCCAGGCGCCGTCGGGCGCCGTCCGCCAGCCGAAGAGCCGCGTCGCGCCCGCCGACAGCAGAATGAGTGCCGTGGCGAACACCAGGTACGCGGGCACGAGGGAGGTGGCAATCACGACGGGGCGCACGAGCGGCAGCGGGGGCACCGCCCACGTCAGCGTCCAGTTCCAGAAGAAGAATGCCGGCAGCACCGAGAGGCCGAACACCAGGCTCTCGACCACGACCAACGTCGACACGGCCCACGCGACTCGCCAGGTTCGAGGCATCCGCGCGGAGGTTAACATAGAAGCCGTGACCCGCGAGGACGCGCGACCGCCCCTGCTTCTCATTCCCGGTCTCGACGGCACCGGGCTGCTCTTCTACCGCCAGATCCCGGAGCTGTCGAAGGATTACGGCGTGGCGACCGTCCGGCTGCCCGACAGCGCCCGCGACATGCCGGAGCTCATCGCCCACGTCGACCGGGCGGTGGATGCCCTGACCGATTCCGATGGGAGCAAGGTCACGCTCGTCGGCGAGTCGTTCGGCGGCGCCCTCAGCCTCAGCTACGCGCTGGCGCACGCCGACCGCGTCGAACGCCTGGTCATTCTGAACTCGTTCCCCTATTTCTCGCCCCAGCTCCGGCTCTGGCTCGGACTCACGCTCCTGCGGGCCGTGCCCTGGGGCGCCATGGCGCTGGTCCGCCGCCTGACGGCCTGGCGCCTGCATTCCCGGCATACGGGCCGCGAGGAACTCCGGCGGTTCCATCAGCTCATGCAGGCCACGACCCGCGACGGGTACGTCTCGCGGCTCAGCATCCTGCGCGAGTACGACGTCCGCGCGCACCTGCCGACGCTCTCGGTGCCCACGCTCTTTCTGGCCTCCGACGCCGACCATCTGGTGCCCTCGGTCGAGCAGGCGCGGCTCATGACCTCGCTTGTGCCCGGCGCCACGATGAAGGTGCTCGAGGGCCATGGCCACATCTGCCTGCTGGCCCCGGACATGAACCTCGCCGACATTCTCGCCGACTGGACGCCGGCAAATGCCTGATTCGCCGCTGGCGCAGGCCTGCGCTCTGGCGGCACGCTACCTCGACTCGCTGCCCGACCGTCACGTCGGCGGCCGCGCCGATCGCCAGGCCCTGCGCGCGGCCCTCGGCGGCCCGCTGCCGGACCGGGGTGCCGACCCGGCCGCCGTGCTCGATGCGCTCGCCCGCGATGCGGACGCGGGACTGGTCGCCACCGCAGGTCCCCGGTACTACGGGTTCGTCACGGGAGGCGCGCTGCCGGTCACGGTGGCCGCCGACTGGCTGGCCAGCGCGTGGGATCAGAACGGCGCGATGGAGGTCATGTCACCCGCGGTGGCCGTGCTCGAGGACATCGTCGCTGGCTGGATCATCGATCTCGTCGGGCTGCCCCGCGGCGCGAGCGTCGGGTTCGTCACCGGCGCGCACATGGCGAACTTCACGTGCCTGGCCGCCGCCCGGCACGGAGTGCTCCGCCGCGCCGGCTGGAACGTCGAGGAGGACGGCCTGCAACGGGCGCCGCGGCTCACCGTCATCGCCGGCGATCACGTGCACGTGTCGGTGGTCGGCGCCCTGCGCATGCTCGGCGTCGGCGCCGCCGAGCTCGTGAAGGTCGCCGTCGACGATCAGGGACGCATGCGGCTCGACGCCCTCGACGAGGCCTTGAGCCAACGCGCGTCCGGCCCGCTCATCGTCTGCGCGCAGGCTGGCAACGTCGCGAGCGGCGCCACCGATCCGCTGGCCGGCATTGCCCGCGCCGCGCACGAGCGCGGCGCCTGGGTGCACATCGACGGCGCCTTCGGACTCTGGGCGGCCGTGGTCCCCGAGCTCCAAGACCAGGTCGACGGCCTGGCAGAGGCGGACTCGTGGACAACGGACGCGCACAAGTGGCTCAACGTGCCCTACGACTCGGGGCTGGCGATCGTCGCGCATCCTGCGCCGCACCGCGCGGCGATGAGCCTGCATGCCTCCTACCTGGAGCGCGGCGACGGGGAACGGGCCGGCATGGACTGGACCCCCGAATCGTCGCGTCGGGCGCGCGTCGTCCCCCTCTATGCCCTCCTGCGGACGCTCGGCCGGGACGGCGTCGTCGATCTCGTCCGCCGCACGTGCGCGCTCGCCGGCCGGATGGCCGAAGCGCTGGCGCGCGAGCCAGGCATCAGCATCCTCAACCGGGTCGTCCTCAACCAGGTGCTCGTGCGGTTCACGGCAGGCGGCGGCGACGCCGCCGACGATGCGCTGACGCGCGAGGTCATCCGCCGGGTGCAGGCCGACGGCACATGCTGGGCGGGCGGCGCGAGCTGGTTCGGACGCCAGGTGATGCGAATCTCGGTGTGCAACTGGTCCACGACCGGAGACGACATCGACCGCTCGGCCGAAGCCATTGCGGCCTGCTACGCAGCCGCACGATCGGGGCGGTCGTCCAGCAGCCTGCGGTGACACGCCCGCCGGCATTCGACCGGCGATCCATCCCCGCTGGCGGCGTGGCTCCTTCTTCAGCGATCGCTGAGTAACCCCAGCCGTCGTGCCCGGCCATCGGCGCGTCTCGCCGGTCTCGGTGCTCGCCGGGCGTGACACCAGGATGGTATGGACTCCTCCCGGTTCCGATACGGCATGATGCCGCATCAGCTGACACCCATCAGCACAACCAGGAGGAGACCGACATGGATGCTACGACAGTGGCCGTGGACCTCGCAAAGTC
>JBFMCA010000060.1:0-25831 GCA_040754955.1 Acidobacteriota bacterium
CCGCTGGCGCCTCCTTGCGCGCGGTGGCGCGGGCCCCACGCCCGGCTCAGCCGCGAGCTGCGCGATCTGCCGTACCTGCTCACGCCGCCGCCGTCCTCGCCGATGTAAGCTCGCGGCGCGCGGCCCGCGCGTCGCGTGAGCGGTTACAATCGGAAGGCCGCGCCACGCGCGGCCTCCGAGGAGCGTGCGCGTGAGTCGAGGCCCAGTGTCCGCCTTCGTCGAGCATCACTTCCGCCACTTCAACGCCGCGGTGCTGGTCGACGCCGCACGCGCGTGGCGCGATCTCGTCGAGCGCGACGGGCGCATGATGCTTGCCATGGCCGGCGCGATGAGCACGGCTGAGCTGGGTCTCTCCCTCGCCGAGATGATCCGCCAGGGCAAGGTCCACGCGATCACCTGCACCGGCGCCAACCTCGAGGAAGACGTCTTCAATCTCGTCGCGCACGATCACTACGTCCGGATTCCGCGCTACCGGACGCTCTCACCGGCCGACGAGGAGGCGCTCCTCGCGCGCCAGCTGAACCGCGTCACCGACACGTGCATCCCCGAAGAAGAGGCGATGCGCCGCGTCGAGAACGTCCTCATCGAGGAATGGCGCGCGGCCGACGCGGCAGGCGAGCGGTACTTCCCGCACGAGTTCCTCTACCGCGTCCTCCGCAGCGGCCGTCTGACGTCGCAGTACCAGATCGATCCGCGCCACTCGTGGATGCTGGCCGCCGCCGAAGCCGACCTGCCCATCTTCGTCCCGGGCTGGGAGGATTCCACGCTCGGCAACGTCTACGCCGCCCGCTGCCTCGACCACACTATCCGGAATGCCCACACCGTGAAGACGGGCGTCGAGTACATGATGCGCCTCGCCGAGTGGTACTCGGCGGAGTCGGCGGCTCATCCGGTGGGCTTCTTCCAGATCGGCGGCGGCATCGCCGGCGACTTCCCCATCTGCGTCGTGCCGCTCATCAACCAGGACCTCCGCCTCGCCAACGTGCCGCTCTGGGCCTACTACGCCCAGGTCAGCGACTCGACGACGAGCTACGGGTCGTACTCGGGCGCCGCGCCGACAGAGAAGATCACGTGGGGGAAGCTGGCCGCCGACACGCCGGCCTTCGTGATCGAGTCCGACGCCACGATCGTGGCGCCGCTCGTGTTTGCCTCGGTGCTGAACTGGTAGGCAGAGCGGAGCCAGGCACGACGTGCCCCGCCCTGCCGGTGCAGGATATTCCGGAGCCGCCGCGCCTGACCATCAGGGCGTCTCGACGGTCTCGGTGCTGGCCGGGCGCCTCACCACGGGCTGCTAGGGCTTCACGGTCACGGTCACTTCACGGTCGGCGGTCAGCGCCCCGTCGTCGGCGCGCGCGCGGAGCACGTACACGCCGGGGTCGTGGAACGTGACCGTGACCTCCGTGCGGCCGTCGGGCCCGAGCGGAGGCGGCGTCCAGAACGGCGCCCACGGCGAGTTGCCGCCGGTGCGCGTGTCCTCCCACGTCTGCGTCTGGTCGGGGCTGAAGGTGACCCGGCCGGCCCCGCGGTAGACGTGCCAGCCGACGTGCAGGCCGACCTGTTTGCCGACCGTGATGCGGCTCGGCGGGCGCATGAGGCGCGCCAGCAGCTGTCGCGTCGCGACATCGGCTGCGGGCGGCCCGCTCGACGCGCCTCCACTCGACGATGCCGCCCCGCCGCTCGTGGCACCGCCGCTCGCCGTGGTCGCCGCGCCGCCGGCGGCGGCGCCGCCCTCGGTGGCCGCCGACGCCGCGGCCAGCTGCGCCGACGATCCCACGTTGCTCACCGCCGCGCCGGCGCCGCCGAACGCGCGCCGCTTGGGAATGCCGTCGTCGGTGACAATGGCCGTCAGCACGATCGGCTGGCCGACGCGCGCCTCGATGGCCTTGCGGCCCTGGATCTCGAGCACGGGCGGCCGGTTCGCGCGCACCTCGGGGCTGCTGCTGCCGGCGCCGAGCGCGCCGGTCTCCGACGCGCGCACCACGTCGTCCATCTTGTAGTCCATGCGGAGGCTGGCGTAGGCCTTCTCGGTCTTGCCCTTCGTCGTCAGCGTCCAGACGAGCTCGTCCTTCTCGGTGAAGCCCGCGGGCACCGGCACGCGGAAGATGAACCGGTTGCGGCGCGGGAGAAAGCGCGTCGGCTGCCCCTGGTCCGGCTCGCCGGGGCTGAGGCTGTTGTCGGGCCCCACCGGCACGACGATCTCCTCCTCCCAGTTGCGGTTCATGTAGCCGAAGACGAAGTACTTGCGGCCGTCGGCGTCCTCCTCCCATCCCTCGTAGGCGGGCGACACGTTCTGCCCGCGCGAGTAGGTCAGCGACTGCGCGTCGGCGGTCGCCGCGGCGCCGGCCGCCAGCAGGCTCGCCGCGGCCACGAGTGTCAGGTGTGTCATGGCGCCGCTCACCGCTCCTCTTGCTGGCGCGGCTGCGCGGCGGCCGTCGCCTCGGGCGCGTCCGGTACCAGGTTGCACAGCGGGCACCCGATGGTGACGCTGTTGCGGGAGAGATTCAGCTTCTTCTTGCGCGCCCGCATCTCGGCGAGGAACTGCTCGTCGGTGAGGGCGACCCGGTTGCCGAGATCGATGAACATGTTCGCCACCGAGCGGTTGCCGGAGCCCTGCCAGTTGCGCGGATCCGGCACGTTGGTGTTCCGCGGCGAGTTGTCCATGTAGCCGATGATGTGCAGCACCGTGCCCCTCGGCAGCAGCGGCGCGTGGTCGTCGTCGTAGTTGTAGCCCCGCACCCAGTTGTGGTCGTAGCCGACGCAGTTGATGGTCTGCACGGTGTAGCCCCAGATGGCCTCGAGGCACATGCGCGCGCCCGGCGCGTGCAGGTGCGGCTCGAACGACAGGATCTTCGTGGGCTCCTGCAGCACCGCGTAGGCGTGCAGCTCCTGGTCGGCGTCGTTGGGCTTGATGTCGATGTCGACGCCGTTGCCCAGCCCGAGGCGCGACGGGCGGTACAGCGGCGTGTGCCCCTTGGGCGCGAACTTGAAGCCGATCTCGAGGTACGCCTTCGTGTCGCGCCCGTTCGAGTGCAGGTGTACCGAATCGGACACGATGAAGGAGCCGGCCTTGAGGAGCCGCGCCGAGTTCGGATCGAAGAAGTCCGCCTCGCGGCCCACCTCGTGGACCGGCCAGAACGTGGTGCCCGGCTCGCCCGCCGCTGACAGCGGATCGAAGGCGGCCGTCGCGTTGGCGTCGTCGTTCAGGACCTTCGTGCTCCAGATCATGTGGTGGAACACGTAGCGGCCGCCCACCGTGGCGCGGCCCGTGCCGGCCGCCGGCACGTCGTTGACCTCGCGGACCTCGAGCGCCACCACGTAGCGGTCCTCGGTGAGGCCCGTCGGCACGGGATCGATTTCGCCCCACCAGTCGGGCGCCCCGGCCTTCACGAGCAGCTCGCCGGTCCGCACGACCAGGTCGGGCTCGCCGATGGACCACTTGGTGTCGTCGTTCCACGTCCGCGCCGGCGGCAGGTCGGCCGGGTTGCCGCGCGGCGCGCCGGCATCCACCCACTTCGCCACCATCGCCACTTCGTCCTCGCTGAGCGACGGGTCGTTCTTGAAGTGCTGGATGCCGATGTCCTTCTCGACGTACCAGGGCGGCATGACGCCGGCCCGCGGCCCCAGACCCGTCCGGTACTTGATGGCGCGCGCCCACGGGCGCACCTCCTCGTAGGTGCTGAGCGACATCGGCGCCACGCCGTTGGCGCGATGGCACTTCTCGCAGCTCCGCTGGAAGATCGGCGCGATGTGCTTCGAATAGGTAATCTCGGGGGCCGGCGGGGCCGGCGTCTGCGCCGGGGCCGGGGCTGCGGCCAGGGTGGCCGCAAGCGCAAGAACCGGGACCAGGATTGAACCACGCACGTACCGCCCGCCGGACGGGGTTGCCGCCGCCATTCGTCGCTCCTTGTCGGTGAACCGAACGATCGGTAATTGTGCCAGAGGGACCGCGATTCGGCACCAGATTTCCGAAGGGCGCCGGACGGCGGGTTCGGGGTAGCATCCGCCCATGCGCGCGCATCGACTTCTGCTGCCAGCCGCGGTCCTGGCCGCCACGGCCGGGTTGGCCGGACAGCCCTCGCCGGGCCGCTTCGACCTGGTCATCGCCGGCGGGCGCGTGCTCGACCCGGCCTCGGGGACCGACGCGGTGCGGCACGTCGGCATCACGGCCGGCACGATTCGTACGGTCAGCGCCACGCCCCTCGCCGGAACCGCCACCATCGACGCCACCGGCCTGGTCGTGGCGCCCGGCTTCATCGACCTGCACCAGCACGGCCACGCCGCCGAAGACTACCGGTCGAAGGCCGCCGACGGGGTGACGGCCGCCTTCGAGCTCGAGGTCGGCACGGCCGACGTCGAGCGCTGGTACGCGGCACGCGCGGGCACGGCCGCGATTCACTACGGCGTGAGCATCGGGCACATCCCGGTCCGGATGCAGGTGATGGGGGACCCCGGCGACTTCCTCCCGAGCGGCCCCGCCGCGAACCGCGAGGCCACCGAGGAGGAGATTGCGGCCATGAAAGCCGCCATCGCCCGCGGGCTCGAGCAGGGCGCCGTCGGCGTGGGCTTCGGGATCGCGTACACCGCGCGCGCGACGCGCTGGGAGATTGCCGAGATGTTCGAGGCGGCCGGCCGGGCCGGCGCGCCGGCCTACGTCCACATGCGCGGCGGGGATCCGCTGGCGGCCTTCGAGGAGGTGCTGGCGCTCGCCGTGATGAGCGGCGCGGGCCTCCACGTCGTGCATGCGCAGAGCACGGGCGGGCGGCAGACGCCGCAGCTGCTCCAGTTCGTGGGGCGGGCGCGCGCGCGCGGGCTCGACGTGACCACCGAGATGTACCCCTACACGGCCAGCGCCACCCGCATCGAGTCGGCGCTCTACGACAACTGGGAGCAGTTTCCCGACAGCCGCTTCCCCACCCTGCTCTGGCCGGCCACCGGCGAGCGGCTGACGCGCGAGACGTTCGCGAAGTACCGCGCGCAGGGCGGCACGGTCATCAGCTTCGGCAACACCGAGGAGGTGGTCGCCGCCGCCGTCGCCGATCCCCTCACCATGATCGCGAGCGACGGCTCGCCGCAGCACCCGCGCGGCGCCGGCAGCTTCGCCCGCGTGCTGGGCCGCTACGTGCGCGAGGCGCGCGCCCTGTCGCTCATGGACGCCGTGGCGAAGATGACCATCATGCCGGCCCGACGGCTCGAGGGGCGGGTCCCCGACGCGCGCCGCAAGGGCCGGGTCAGCGTCGGCGCCGATGCCGACCTCACGCTGTTCGATCCGGCCACCGTCATCGACGAGGCCACCTACGAGGCGCCGCGCCGTGCCTCCGCCGGCATCGTGCACGTCCTGGTCGGCGGCACGCCGGTCATCCGCGACGGCGCGCCCGTGCCGGGCGCGACGCCGGGACGAGCGCTGCGAGCTCGATAGACCTGAGATTTGAGATTTGAGGCCTCGAGCCCCAAGCCTCAGGCCCCAAGCCTATTGCTGCAACAGATTGAGCATCACCTTCGACTTGCCGCCGAAGTGGGTGACGCCGACGTCGAAGGTCAGCGCGTCCTTCTGGAAGCGGACGGTGCCGGCGGTGACGCTCTTGAAGGGGAGGCGCGGCGAGATCTCCTTCCAGCCGAGCGGGGCCATCTTCTCGCGGAAGAACGCCAGGATGTCCTGCACGCCCTGCGCCGACTGCAGCTCGATCTTCAGGCCGTCGCGGAGCGACGTCACCTGACGGCCCGAAGACACGATTGTCGCGCCGGGCAGTTCGGGCAGCTTCTGGTCGCGGTAGAGCGCCGGATACTCGGCCTGCGCGGCCGCCACCAGCACGGTGACGGCCAGCGCAGCCAGGACGGTGAGCGACGCGAGCCTCATGGGGCGCTTCTCCCTACTTGTTGATCGGCACCATGATGTGCGCGCCGGGCGTGCCCTCGAGCATCAGCCACGGCCGTCCGTCGTGGTCCAGCGCATCGTCCCGCTGGCTGACGGTCGACACGGCCACCGACTCCGCCGTCGCGTTCGGCACCGAGATGACCCACAGCAGCTGGATGCGATCGTTCTTGCCGTAGAGGCGGTACGAGACCGTGCCGAACGGCGTGGCCGGGATGGTACCGGCCTTGGTCGCCGCGGCCACCTCGGCCTGAATCTGCTCGGGCGTCTTTCCCTGCGCGCGCAGCCGCGCCTGCAGGTCGCGGCGCGGCCCCGTCACGGTGCTGTAGCACCACGTGAAGCCATCCGCGCCCCGCGGCATGCACTCCACGTGGTTGCTGCCCTGCCGCCGCACCTTGCGGGCGCCCGACGCGTCGTAGGTGTACACCGTCGCGCCGGCCCGCAGATCCTCGGGCAGCGGCAGCACGGCCTGCGCAACCGGGTCGGCCGCCTCGTCGGTGATCGCGGACTTCGCCGGCTTCGGGTTGATCGGGATCATGATGTGCGCCGCCGGCGTGCCCGGCTCCATCATCCACGGCAGCCCCCGGCCTTCGAGCGCCGCGTCCCGCTGGCTGACCGTCGACACGCCCAGCTCCTCCGGCCTCCGGTTGGGCACCGAGAACACCCAGAGATTCTGGATCCGGTCCCGCTGGCCGTACCACCGGTAGGCCATCACGCCCGGCGGCGACGGCGGCAGGGTGCCCGCCTTGACCGCGGCCGCGACGGCAGCCGCGATCTCCGCGTCCGACTTCTTCTCGGCGCGCAGCTTCGCCTGCAGATCGCGCCGAGCGCCGAGCGCCTTGTGATAGCAGCGCACGAACCCGTCGGCCGGGTCCTTCGGCTGGCACTCGATGAAGTTCGTCCCCTGGCGCAGCACCTGCCGGGCCCCGGTCGCCGGATCGTACCGGACGACGGTGGCGCCCGCCTTCAGATCGTCCGGCAGGGGCGTCACCGCCTCCGCAACGAGCTGCTCGGTGGACTGTCCGAACGCGGGCGCGGCCAGCGTCCCGGCCAGTCCCCATGCAATGACGATCAAGAGCCCTGATGTCACGTCAGCCTCCTACTGTCTGTTATACGCGATGCCCGCGGCCTGCGCCTGCTCGATGGCCACCACCATGGCCGGGACGATGGTGACGCCCGGCAGCAGGTTGGCGCGGAGGTCCGGCTCGATGGCGCCGGCCTCGCCCTTGCCGCGGGCGGCCAGCTCCAGCGCCCACGCGCCGAGCGCGTTGGCGCACATCAGGAACTTCGTGCCCTGCTTCTGCAGGCTCTCGATGCCGCTGGCGACCATGACATCCTCGAAGGGCGCGAGGCGGGGCGACTGCACCTGCTGGAACAGCAGGGCCGCGTCGGCCTTCGTCGGCCGGTGGAACGGATTGCGGGTGTACGGGCGGCCGGCGGCATCCTTCAGCCCGTGGTACTCGCCGAGCGCGTACTTCGCCCACATGGCGTCGTTGAAGCCCATGGCGATGCTCGCCCCGGGGCCGATCCCGTAGAAGGTACCGACCGCGCCCATCTGCCCGGGCTTGCCGCCGTAGGCCGCGGCGTAGGTGTTCAGGTAGTTGAAGATGTGCACGAGCCCGAACCCGTTCATGTGGCGCGGAAAGTCGAAGAAGCACCGCTTCGTGCCAGGTACCTCCTTGATCCAGCCGTCGTGGCCGCCCTGGGCTGCCACCGCTGCGACCCGACCGCCGGCCGCCGCCGCCGCCACGCCGAACACACCGGCCAGAAACCCACGACGACTCGCACGGCTGCTGAACCTCATAGGGACCCTCCGACCCGCTCTTGTACGTCCCGGCGTCTGGCGTGTCAACTGAGGAGACCGCCGCCTCAGAACGTGCGCCGGAACGAGAACCGCGCCCGGGACGAGCGGGTCGTACACCCTGCGGCGATGTCGGCGGCGCCAGGCGTGCCGAGGCCGGGGACCCTGACGAAGGCGGCAGGCACCAGGTGGCCCTGCCCGCAGACCGGCAGCACCTGGCGTGGACCGAACGTGAACGTGTTCAGCTCCTGGTGCGTGTACTTCGTCGTCTGCGTCGTCGTGCCGCCCGGCGACGCGCAGGAGGGTCCGCTCGCCGTGGTGGTCATGGCGGTCGTGAGCACCGCGGGGCCCTTGAAGAGCGGCGGCACCTGGGACACCGTCGGCACGACGGTCCAGGGGGCCGCCGTGTTGGCCGGCACGGTGACCGTGACGGTCGCCGGCACCGCGGTTGACGCCAGCGTCATGCGGATGTCGCGCGCGCTCTCCAGCGTGAACGCGCACCGCGGGCTGTCGCGCGTCACCCGATCCGCCAGCGTCGTCCGGGCTGTTCCCGGCAGCACCCGCACCGTGCCGGTGAGCGTCTGCGGCGTCCCGCGGGTCGTGTAGTCGAAGCCGGGCATCGTGAACTCCGTGGTGAAGGCAGCCTCCACCGTGTAGGCCGTGCCGGTCTGTGGAATGGTGCCGGCGCAGCCGAGCGTCACGTCCTCGGCGATGACCGCGGCGAACGTGTTCGCGCAGGCGTAGTCGCCTGCCGCGACCGCGGGCAGCAGATCGTCGGACGCGCCCCGGACAAAGGCCTCCAGCGCGTCGAGCGTCGCCGGCGCGAGCGTCGTCGCGCGCTCGAAGACCACCTCGCCGCTGTCGACCCGGATGGCGCGCACCGAGACCGGCGCGGATGGCGCGCCGAGATCGGCGGTGACGTCCACCAGGAACTTGGCGAACAGCAGTCCCCCCGCCGGCACGGTGGTGGACGGATCGAACGCCGGACCGAGACAAAGCTCGTCGGTGATCGCGTCGAGGCGGGCCCGCTCGACCACCGCAACCGCGGCGCCGGCGCGCTCGACCAGCGTGGTCACGAAGAGCCCGGCGGCCGCCCCGCCGAGGACGCCGACGGTGGGCACGGACGGACACACCGACAGGCGCTGCAGCTCGGCTTCGCGCGCCAGCTCGAGGGCGCCCGGCTGCGCGGCCGACGCGGACGGGCCAACCGCCACCAGCAACGAGGCGAGCGCCGCGCGACGGAGGACAGCGATCATCGCGGGCGTACGATGCGCGGCACCTTCAGCAGGACAATCTCGTCGTTGAGCGCGGCGAGGTCGGTGTCGAGCGTCCGCGTGAGGTCCGCGGCCAGCACCGACGCGTCCGCCCGCGCGGCCTGCAGCCGCTGCAACTGGCCGGCCGTTGGCCCGCTGAGCGTGCCCTGGTGAATGCCGGAGCCGTCGATCTCGCTGACGAGCGGGGTGAGCCGCGCGCGCAGCCCACCGCCGCCGAAGCCGCCGCCCTCTTCCCCGCCGCCACCACCGCCGCCCCCCACGCGCGCCTGCAGCGCCGCAATCGCCTTGTCGAGCGCGGCGGCGCGATCGACGACGGCGGCCGGTGGAGACGGCAACTGCTTCAACTGCGCGTCGAGCGCCCGCAGCTGCTCGCGCACGGCCCGGAGGGCGTCGGCGTGCCGCGCGAGCTCCGCCTGGAGCGCGAGCGTCTCGGTGAGAAAGTCGAACCGGGCCTGGCGGTCGGCGTCGGACATCGGGAACAACGGATCGGGCGTCACCGACACCGGCGCACGCGCCTCACGGCCGTCCACCTGCACGGTCGCCGTGTACGACCCGGGCACCACGAACGGTCCTCGCGCGTTGGCCAGATTCGCCGGCGCGGCCGACCGGAGATCCCAGACCACGCGATTCAAGCCCGCGGCTGCCGCGCCCTCGATGATCCGGACCACGCGATTCGACGCGTCGCGAATCGTCACCGTGGCCGGTCCCTTCCCCGCCGCGCGCAGGTAATAGGTGAGGATCGCCCCGAAAGGCGGGTTCGGACCGGCAAACACGCGCTGGGCGCTGTAGCTCTCGTGCTTCCACCGCTGCAGCACGGTGGCGGCGCGCGGCGGGAACAGGTGCAGGTCCGACGCCGCCACCTGGGCGGTGAACCCGCTGAGCGGCGTGATGTCGTCGAGCACGTAGATCGACCGGCCATGCGTGCCGACGACGAGGTCGTTGTCGCGCGGGTGGATCACCAGGTCGTCCACCGGCACCGTCGGGAACCCATGCGTGAACCGTGTCCACGCGGCGCCCGCATCGAGCGAGACGAAGAGCCCTGTCTCGGTGCCGACCACGAGCATCGCCGGGTTGCGCGGGTGCACGCGGACCACGTTGATCCAGCCCGTCTTCGGCAGCCCGTCCGACAGCGTGGCCCACGTGTGCCCGAAGTCGTGCGACACGAAGAGGTACGGCGCGAAGTCGTCATCCTGGTGTCGATCGAGCGCGACGTAGACCGTGCCCGCGTCGCGGTACCCCGGCTCCACGCGGCTGATGCGGCCCTTGCGCGCCGGGCCGGGCAGCCGATCGGTCACGTTCGTCCAGGTCGTCCCGCCGTCCCGCGAGAGCTGCACGAGCCCGTCGTCGGTGCCGGCCCACAGCACGCCGGCCTGCACCGGCGATTCGGCCAGCGCCGTGATCGTCCCCCAGGCCGACACGCCGTCGTTGCGCGACAGCACCTCCGGCCCGGGCTTCTGACCCATGATCTCGAATGTCGCGCGGTCCTCGTTCCGCGTGATGTCGGGACCGGCCGACCACGTCTCGCCGCGATCGGTCGATCGGAACACGCGGTTGCCGCCGAAGTACACGGTCGTCGAATCGTGCGGCGAGATGACGATGGGCGACGTCCAGTTGAAGCGGTACGGCGCCTCGCCCGGCGGCGGCGTCGGCCGGATGCTCTTGCGATCGCCGGTGGGCCGGTGAAACCGCGAGAGGTTGCCGTCCTGCGACTCGGTGTACACCGTCGCCGGATCGGTGGGGTCCACCTGCGCGTACATGCCGTCTCCGGTGTTGATCTGCACCCAGTCCTCGTTGAGGATGCCCAGGTAATGCCGCGTCGCGCTCGGTCCGCCGAACGAGTGCGTGTCCTGGAGCCCGCCGTAGATGTTGTAGGGCGTCGCCATGTCGACGCCGATGCCGTAGAACTGGCCGAGCGGCAGGTTGTTCACCTTGTCCCACGTGATGCTGCCGTCGAACGAGTAGTACAGCCCCCCGTCGTTGCCGAGGATGAGGTGCTTCGGATTGGCCGGGTTGATCCAGAGCGCGTGGTGGTCGCCGTGGACGCCCACGTCGTAGGTCGGGCTCATCGCCTGGTTGGGGCCCTCGCGGCCGCTCACCGGATCCGCGAACGTGCGCCCGCCGTCATCGGAGACGAACATCGACGCGCCCAGAACGTAGATGCGGCGGTCGCTCGTCGGGTCGATGTGGATCTTGCTGTAGTACATCGGGCGCGGGTTGACGTCGCTCATCTTGCGCCACGTCGCGCCGCCATCGTCCGACCGGTACGTGCCGCCCTCCGTGCGGTGCTCGACGGTGGCGTACACGACGCGGGGATCGCGGCGCCACACGGCCAGGCCGATGCGGCCGACGGTGCCGCCCGGCAGGCCGTTCGTGAGCTTCGTCCACGTGCGGCCGCCGTCCACGCTCTTGTGCAGGCCGCTGCCGGGACCGCCGCCGTTGAAGCCCCACGGCGCCCGGCGCCGCTGGTACGTGGCGGCGTAGAGCACGTGGCGGTTGTGCGGGTCCATGGCCAGGTCGACCGCGCCCGTGTGCTCGTCGACGAAGAGCGCCTGCGTCCAGGTGCGGCCGCCGTCGGTGGTCTTGTAGACGCCGCGCTCCGTGCTCGCGCCCCACAGGCGGCCGAGCGCCGCCACGTACACGGTGTCGGGATCCGCCGGATCGACGATGACGCGGCCGATGTGCTGGGTCTCCGCCAGCCCCATGTGCGCCCACGTCCGGCCGCCGTCGATGGACTTGTACACGCCGTCGCCGAACGACGAGCTCTGCCGGTTGTTCGGCTCGCCGGTGCCGACCCAGACGAGATCGGGGTTGGCGGCCGCGAGCGCGATGTCGCCGATGGAGGCCGTGCCCTGCCGGTCGAAGATCGGCGTCCACGTGGTCCCGGCGTTCGTCGTCTTCCACACCCCGCCCGACGCGGCGCCGATGTAGATCGTCGACGGGTTGCGCTCGTCGACCGCCACGTCGTCGATGCGCCCCCCCTGGACGGCGGGACCGATGGCGCGCCACTCGAGCTGGGCGAGCGCGGCCTCTGACAGCCGCTGCGCGGACGCCGGCGCCGCCGACACGGCGAGCGCGACCGGGAGCGCGGCGAGCACATGGGTCCGGCGGACGAGCGATGCAGTCATGGCGTGCCCCTGAAAGATGCGTCCGCGACGTGGCGTGGCGCGGCGTGGCTCGGAGCATACACCCCACGCGGTTGACTTGCACCCGAGGCGGCGCTACGTTCGGCCATGCCTTCACACGATGCCACCACCCTGACACGACGGGCCCTGCTCGCCGGCGCCGGCGCCAGCGCCGCCGCGCTGGCGCTCGGACCCGCCCGCGCCAACGGGCAGCCGGCCGGCGCCGCGACCACTGTCTTCACGCACACCACCGTCATCAACGTCGACGAGGTCCGCGACGACGTGGCGCTGGCGGTCCGCGGCGACCGCATCGCGGCCATCGGCGCGACCGACGAGGTGCTCGCCGCGCATCCCGGAGCGATCGTCTACGACGGGCGGGGCAAGGCGCTGGTCGCGGGCCTCATCAACTGCCACGCGCACCTCGGCGCCACGCTGGCGCGCGGGTTCAACGAGGACTTCGGCTTCCCCAACAGCTACCGCCTCGCCGTGCAGCCGGCCAGCCTCGTGTCCCGCGAGGAGGCCACGCTGATGGTCACCGTGGGCGCCCTCGAGTGCATCCGATCGGGCACCACCACCGTCGTGGAGAACGTCGGCAACATCGCGCCCACCGCCGGCGCGCTCGCGCGCACGGGCCTCCGGTGCGTGTTCGCCGAGTCGATCCGCGACAGCGAGAACGTGCCGGGACCGCTCTCGCCGGAGGGCCTCGCGACCGGCGAGACGCCGCGCTTCTCGGCGAAGCTGCGTGAGGCCGGGCTGCAGCGCATCGCCGACCTGCACGCCGCCTGGCACGGACGCGCGAACGGGCGCATCACCGTGTTTCCGGCGGCCGCGCTCGCCGAGACGTCGTCGCCGGAGCTGCTGCAGGCCGTCGCCGCGTTTGCGGAGAAGCACGACCTGGGCTACACCATCCACCTGTCACAGAGCCGCGCCGAGGTCGCGTTCATGCGCAAGCACCACGGCGTGAGCCCCGTCGGCTACCTCGCGCGCCACGGCTTCCTCGGGCCGCGCCTCTTCGCGGCCCACTGCCGCTACGTGGACGACGCCGACATCGCGCTCCTCGGCGCGTCGGGCACCATCGTGTCGCACCAGGCCGGCATGGCGGCAAACCGCGGCGTCATTCCGCCCATCCCGGCGCTGCGCGCCGCCGGCTGCCCCATTGCCAACGGCACCGACAACAACACCAACGACATGTTCGAGGTGATGCGCATCGCGCTGTTGACCGAGCGCATCCGCCGCGACGACGAGTTCCCGGGCGTGCGCCCGCAGCCCGAGGACGTCCTCGAAGATGCCACGCTCGGGGGCGCCCGGGCCGTCCGCCAGCCGCTCGTCGGCGCGCTCGAGGTCGGCCGCAAGGCCGACCTGCTCGTCGTCGACACCCAGCGCATTCACCTCGTGCCCGCCGTCCGCTTCCTGTCGGCGTGGATCCACAACGGCCAGCCCGCCGACATCGAGTCGGTGATGATCGACGGGCGCTTCGTGATGCGCGATCGGACGATCCTGACCATGGACGAGGCCGCAATCATCGCCGAGGCCGACCGGGTCGGCCGGCGGGTGTGGAGCGCGGTGCAGGCCAGGAGCCCAATCGTGATTCCAGGCCGCCCGCGCCGGAGGTAGGCGTCGCGGCCGTACGGTGAAACGCCCGGCGGGCATGGCCTCAGCCGGGCGTTTCGAGCGTGTGTATCACACGCGGTCCGGCACGAGCCGGACCCTCTTGTGTTCTCAACGTCGACGTTCGGTTGTGCTGCGGTCGCGCATCAACGTCGGCCTGCCTCGGCGCGGGTGCGCCGGCTCAGACCTGTGTGGATGCGCGCCTCGAGCCCGGTGGTGCCTCCATGTCAGCCTCCACGTCTGAGGTGACGCGCAGTCAGGCGCAGCATACACCCATCGCGCGGCGCGCGCACCACGAAATTTCCCGTCAGCGCGCTTCTCTGCCCGAGCTCGTCAGTCGTCGCCCTTGTTGATGATCTGCGGGTCGGACCAGATCACCGTGCCGCCCACGTTGATGCCGACCTGGTAGTTCCAGGTGCCGCGATCCACCGTCTGCGTGTTGTCGTCGGTCACCGAGATCTGCGAATCGGTGATCTGCAGGTTGGAGAACGGCGGGTTGGGCAGGCTGCTCCCGTCCTTGAGCTGGATGCCGCTGAAGGTCCACGTCTGGCCCTGCGGCTTCGACCACTGCAGCGTGTCGTTGTCGTTCTTCTTGATGTTGACCGACGTTGGCGTCACCGTCACGGTGTTGTTCGCGTAGGTCACGGTCAGGCTCTTGGTGCCCATCGGGTCTCCTCCAGGGAACGGGAACGGGAACGGGTTATCGAGCGGGTGAGGGGTCGAGCGCGGCGGCGACCTCGGCGCGCAGCGCCGCCAGCTCGGCATCCGCGGCGGCCGGTCCGCCCCGCTCGGCGACGCGATCGGCGCGCGCGAGGGCGGCGGCCGCATCCGCGCGGCGGCCGAGACGGATGAGCAGCGAGGCCCGCACCAGCTCGGCCTCCATGCCGCGGCGCACGGCGCCGCGCGAGGGCGACGATCCGGCCAGCAGCGGCGCGGCCAGCATCACCGCCGCGCCGGCCCGCGCCAGCGCGTCGCTGGAGCTGCCGGCGGCCCCAAGCGCGCGGGCCAGGTTGATCTGCGCCGCCGCGTACATCAGGCGCCAGTCGGTGTTGCCCGGGTCGCTGGCGTGCAGCTCGGCGAGAATGCGGGCCGCCTCGTTGAGCGAGGTCAGCGCAGCCGCAGGCGTCTCCACCTCGAGCCGCGCCCGCCCCACGTTGTTCTGCGCCACGGCCAGCTCCCGGAGCCACTCCCGGTTGGTCGGATCGTGGACCGTCAGCCCGCGGAGCAGCGTCTCGGCCGCGAGGAACTCGACGAGCGCGCCGGCCTGCGCCCGTGCCGCGCGCAGGGCGCCGCCCAGCTTGACGTGCCCGATCGCCACGTAGTACTCCGTCTGGCGGTCGCCGGGGCGGGCCTCGCGCGCGCGTTTGCGGTAGCCCACGTCGGTGCGGAACTCGGCGATGGCGCCGGCCAGGTCGCCGCGCGCGCGCAGCACGTCGCCCAGCCACGAATGGCTGTCCGCCAGCTCGCGGAGATACGTCGCGTTCGCGGGCTCGCGGGTCACGAGATCCGTCTTGAGAGCGATGGCGGCCCGGAACTCCCCGGCGGCCCCGTCGAGGTCGCCGCGCGCCTGCAGCACCGTGCCAATGGTGTTGCGCGCCTGGGCCAGCTCCATCGTCCACTGCGGCACGTCCGGTTCGAGCGCGACCAGCCGCGTCGCGACGTCGCGGTACACCTGGAACGCCTCCAGCGCCCGGTCGTGCTCGCCCTCGTTGAACCGCAGGTAGCCGATCCAGAAGTGGGCGGCGCCGTACGCCGCGCGCCACTCCGCCGTCTCCGATCGCGCCACCACCGGCGACAGCAGATCCCGCGCGGCCGTGAACGCCTGCTCCGCCTCCGCGGCTTCGCCCTGCGCCCAGCGCACCTCGCCCACCTGCAGCAGCGCGCGCGCCCGGCGCGCCCGCTCCGCGTCCTCCTGCTCGCCCGGCCGCACCGACCCGTAGTACTCGAGCGCCTTGGTCGCGGCGTCGCCCAGCACGTCGAGGCGTCCGAGGGGCTCGAGCTTGGCGCGCAGGTCGCCCAGCATGAAGCCGATGAGGTCCTCCGCCTGCCCGCGCCGGAACTCCGCCTCGGCCCGCGCGGCGCGCAGATCGACGATGTACTTCGCCCCGCCGAGCAGGGCCAGCGTGACGACGGCCGCCGCGGCGAACTGGCGCAGGCGGCGCGCGGGCTTCTCGCGGATCCACACGAGCCGCTCCAGCGCGTCCTGCGCCGTCGGCCGCGAGGCGGGCGCCGGCGAGAGCAGCCGCCGGACGAGCGCCGTGAGGTCGCGATCGCCGCGGCCGGGCGGGTCGAGCTGGCCCATCGCGACGCGCGTCAGCAGCTGCGCGTCGGACAGGTCCGGCGGATGCGCCGGCCGGTCCGTCAGCAGCTCCTGGAGCATCAGGCCGAACGCGAACAGGTCGCTGGCCGTCGTCACGCGCTCCCCCCGCGCCTGCTCGGGGCTCATGTAGGCGGGCGTGCCCATGATGGTGCCGACCGCGGTGCGGAACGCCCCCGGGCGGAACGACGTGACGCTGTCGGGATCGCTGCCGTTCGAGGCGCTCGCGTCCGCCGCCGGCTCGGCGCCGCGCGCCGTCAGCTCGTCGTCATCCGAGGCGGCACCCTCGTCGGGCGGCCGCGTCCGCGCGGAGGCCGCGAGGCCGAAGTCGAGGACCCGCGCGTCGCCGGCGCGCGTCACCATGACGTTGCCCGGCTTGAGGTCGCGGTGCACGATGCCCTGCGCGTGCGCGGCGGCCAGGGCCGAGGCGACCTGCTCCAGCACCCGCCAGCGCCCGGCGTGCGACAGCTCCAGGGCCGCGTGCGTCAGCGGCCGGCCTTCGATGAACTCGAGGACGAGGACGTCGGTGTCGGCGCCTTCGACGTAATCGAAGACGCGGCAGATGTGCGGGTGGTCGAGCTGCGACAGAATGCGGGCCTCGCGGATGAACCGCGCGCGCAGCGACGGCCGCATCCGGTACTCGGCGCGGATGGTCTTGAGCGCGACCCGCCGCTCCAGCCGCTCGTCGTACCCGAGCGAGACCTCGCCCATGCCCCCATGGCCGAGAGAACTGATGATTCGGTACGGGCCGATGCGGGCGCCGGGATCGGCCATGCCGAGCTCCTCCTGCCCGTCCGACTGCGATGACCGTGGGGGGCGGACGATTCTAGCACTGCATCGCGCCGTGTCTACCTCGCGGCGCTCGCACGGGCCGGCGTGCCGTCGTCGCGGTAGACGACGCCGCCCTTCATCACGAAGCGCACGCGCTCGAGCTCGGTGATGTCGGCGAGCGGGTCCTTCGCCACGGCGATGAGGTCCGCAAAGCGGCCCGGCTGCAGCGTGCCCACGCGGTCGCCCCACCCCATGGCCTCGGCGGCGACGCGGGTGGCGCTCTCGATGGCCGCCATCGGCGACTGCCCCAGCCCGACCCGGATGGCGAACTCGCGCGCGTTGTCGCCGTGCGGGAAAACGCCCGCGTCGGTGGCGAAGACGATGTTGAGACGCGAGGCGAGCGCCAGCCTGAACGCCCGCTCCTGCGTGCCCCGGATGGCGCGCTCGCGCTCCACCTGGTGCGCGGGGATATTCAGCGCCTCGTGGTCGTTCAGGATGGTGTGGCCGACGTACAGCGTCGGCGCGAAGTACGCGCCCTTCTCCGCAATCAGCCGCGCGCCGTCCTCGTCGAGCATGCTCCCGTGATCCACGGTGCGCACGCCCGCGCGGAGCGCCGCCTTGATGCCCTCCGCGCCGTGCGCGTGCGCCGCCACGAAGCGGCCCCAGCGGCTCGCCTCCTCCACAGCAACGGCCAGCTCGGCGTCGGAGTACTGCTGCGAGCCCGGCGGAATGCCCTTCGACATCACGGCGCCGGTGGCCAGCACCTTCACGAAGTCGGCGCCGTGCTTGAAGTTGGTCCGCACGGCGTGCCGCACCGCGTCCACGCCGTCGGCAAGGTTCCGCACGATCGGGACGTCGACGTAGATCGAGAACTGCCGCGCGTCGCCCGCGCCGCCCGTGGACGAGACGTAGTTGCCCGCCACCTGCAGCCGCGGCCCGGGCACCGACCCCTTGTCGATGGCGTAGCGGAGGTCGATGTCCACGTACGGCCACGTCGGCCCCATATCGCGCGCCGTGGTGAAGCCGGCGAGCAGCGTCGTGCGCGCGTTGACCGCGCCGTAGATGGCGGCCCGCCCGGGCGTCGTCGTCAGCAGCGCCGACTCCCAGTTCGTGCCGACCTCGTCGGTCAGGTGCGTGTGGAGGTCGATGAGGCCGGGCAGGATGGTCGCCGCGCCCAGATCGATCACCTCGTCGGCCCGGAGGCCGGCCGCGGGGCCCACCTGCTCGATGCGGTCGCCGCGGATGAGCACGCCGCCGTCCCGGAGGGGCGGCCCGCCCCGGCCGTCGATGATCTGCGCCGCGCGGACGAGGAGCGTGCGCCCGGTCGTCTGGCCGGCGGTCTGGAACTCGTGGGCGGTCACGACGGGAGCGGCGAGCGCCAGGACGACGGCCGGTAGAAGCAAGCGTGGGCGTGCGGGCATCTCGGGTGTCTCCAGAAGTCGGAGCGGCCAGTGTAATCGGAACCGGGTCCGCGTCGGCGACACGATGGCGACCGGCTCCGCCGCCGCCTCGATCCGGACCACGGCACCGCCGCCGGGGTCCTCGAGAGCCGCGCGCGCGAGCTGCCCGGCTGCTACGCCAGAGTCATTAGAGCCTGACCGTCTCCCCTATCTCCCTCACCGCCAGCCGCCCTTCCTCCGCCCGCAGCATCTCCCGCGCGCGCTCGATGGGCTCGGCGACCGGCTCGCGGCTCAGCCGGAACGACTGGTGGTGCACCGGCACGAAGAGCCGAGCCCCCGCCGCGTCGGCCATCCGCACGGCTTGTTCCGGCGTGCAATGGTTGCTGATCCACGGGTCGTAGGCGCCGATCGGCATCACGGCCGCCTCGAAGGGGCCGTGCCGCCGGTGCTCGCGGAACGCGTCGGTGAGGGCGGTGTCGCCGCCGATGAGCAAGCGCTTCCCCTCGCGCTCGACGATGAAGCCGCCGTAGCCGCGGTGCGTGTCGCTTCGGACGCGCGCGCCCCAGTGTTTCACCTGGATGGCGCGGACGAGCGCATCGCCGCGCGGCGTCGTCACACGCGTGGACTCATCCCAGCGGAGCTCGGTGACCGACGAGTAGGCGCGGCGCGGCAGCAGGTCGGACGTGTCGGCCGCCATCACCGCCGCCGGCCGTCCGCGGATGGCGCCGAGCGTGGCGGTGTCGAGGTGATCGAAGTGCGCGTGCGAGACGAGCACGAGGTCGATGTCCGGAAGCTCGGCCGGCGCGAGCGCCGCGCGCACCAGCCGGAGCGGCCCGAGCGTCCCGACGCCGAGATCGACGCCGATGCGATCGAAGAGCACCGGGTCGGTGATGAGGCGCAGCCCGTAGAAGTTGACGAGCACGGTGGCGTGCCCGAGCCAGGCCAGGGTGACGGCGTTGTCGTCCCAGGACGCCGGCGCCGGCTTGTGCGGCGCGTCCGGCAGCTCGCGCCCGATCTCGGCGACGCGCTCACGGAGGAACCGCGCCGTCCAGGAGTCCGAGAGGCTGGTCCAGGCCGCCCCCGCGCCCGCCGCCACGCCAGCGGCAAGCGCGGCCCGCCGTGTGATTGGTGTCGCCATCGTCTTCTACAGACTCACTGACGGCGCCGAAAGTTCCCGGTCAGCCGCGGGCCAGGCTCCGGGCCAGCGCCCGGGCGGCCCGGGTCAGGCCGCGATCGAAACTCGAAAACCGTGTGTGTGCCGATCCCGCGCGACGGACCACCTCGGCGTACGCCGCCAGGTGGATGCTGTCGTAGCCCCGCAGGCGGTACCGTTCCGCGAGATCGCCCGCCTCGCGGCAGAGCGGCGCCGACACCTCGATGGCGACATACGCGGGCCAGTCCTGGTCGAAGGCGCGCCGGACCGTCGAGTAGTCACGGGCCGTCAGAGCCTTCTCACGGCGCCGGCGCGCGAGCGCCGCCCGCATCTCGACGTACGCAATCAGGGACGTGGCCACGACCGCCGCGTCGTCCACCAGGCGCCGCACATCGTCGGTGCCCGGCTCGGCGACGTACAGCTTCACCAGGCTGCTCGTGTCGAGGTACAGCGTCATTGCCGATCGTCGAGCACGGCGTCCGAGACCGCGCGCCCGGCCGCGACCGGCACGGGCGTGGCGCACCCGCAGGGCTTGCCGCCGCTCCAGTGGGCGCCCCCCTCGGCCACGAGGCGATGCGCCCACTCGACGTCGCCCGCGATCTCGACGGGCGTGATGGCCGCAATGGGGCGACCCCGCTCGGTGACGACGATCCGCCCGCCGGCGCGCACCCGCTTCAGATGCCGGCTGAGCCGCGCCTTGAGCTCCCGGATACCCACGGTGTCCATGTGACTACAATTCTAACACGATGTATCCACATGGAATCCCGGCGACCTGCCGACGATGCCCGGGTCCGCGCCGTAGTCGCGGCACCACGCAACGCGGTTACCCCCCCGCTCGCGCGCGGCCATGCCCTGGAGCGCACGGATCTCGTCCTGGACGTCGGCATCGTCGAGGTCGAACCGGCAGCCGTGCGACTCCCGTGCGGGCGTCAGAAGCGCAGCACGACGCCCACCGTGCCGCGCCAGAAATCGTAGTCGCCCAGCCCCAGACTCACCAGCCGTGTGTCGCTCGCCGTGACGCTGGCACGACCAGTCGGTCGTTCGGCGACAGCGCGCCTGGCGCGCGCGTCGACCCGATATGTCAGAGGGGAGTCAGGCGCGGTAGACAGCGCCCAGCCGAGCGTGTATATTCAATGTAGATACATGGCAACGACCACGCGGCTCTCGAAGTGGGGTAACAGCCTCGGCGTGCGCCTTCCCAAATCAGTCGCACGCGAAGTGCAACTCGGCGAAGGCGACACGGTCCACGTGTCGGTGGACAACGGCACCATCGTGATCCGGCCGACCCGCCCGCGCTATTCGCTGGACGAGCTCGTGCGTCGCATCACGCACAAGAATCGCCACGGCGAGACCGGCTGGGGCGGCAGGCTGGGGCACGAGGTGTGGTAGCTCGCACCTACGTGCCGGATGCGGGCGATCTGGTCTGGCTGACGTTCGACCCACAGGCCGGCCACGAGCAGCGCGGGCGCCGACCCGCTCTCATCCTGTCGCCTCGAGCGTATAACGCAAAGGCGCGGCTCGCGATCGCGTGCCCGATCACGAGCCATGCGAAGGGTTACCCGTTCGAAGTGGCTCTTCCCGACGGCGGCGCGGTCACAGGGGTCGTCCTGGCCGACCATGTCAAGAATCTGGACTGGAACGCTCGCCGCGTCGAGTTCGCTGCCACCGCTCCCGGCGAGATTCTCACAGACGTGAGGGAACGTCTCCGAGTGCTTCTGGGACTCTGACGAATCAGCCCGGGAACTGGCCGAGGACCACGAGCAAAGATGCAGTCGGAACTGAAGTGGCTCCTCGGGCTGGACTCGGTCCTGCTTGTTCCGAGGCGAAGCCGAGGAACGGCTCGACCGCCGAGAACAGCCCGAGGGCCACGAATGAGCGCGAAGCGCGAGTGAGTGGCTCCTCGGGCTGGACTCGAACCAGCAACCCTCCGGTTAACAGCCGGATGCTCTGCCATTGAGCTACCGAGGAACACGGGAGGCACGGCGCGGCAGGGCGCGCCCACGGCAGACGGAAATCGTAACCCGAACCGCCCGCCCGCCGCAACGGCCGGACGGGCCGTGCGGCCCGAGCCAGGGGCGAACGCGCCTACTCCTTCTTCCTCTTGTTCGCCTTGCCCACCCGGCCGCTCTGGCCGCCGGTGAGGAACATCTGCACGAACGTCCCCGCGAGCCCGAGGCCCACCCACGCAAACGGCACCCACCGCGCGCCCGGCATCGGGTTCAGTGGATACGCCACCCACACATCCCCCGCCGCCGCGGCGTTGAGCGCCGTCCTGTCGCCCATGAGCGCAAGGCCGCCGACGATCATCGTCCACGCCCCGGCAAACGCCGTCGCCAGGATGATCACGTAGCGCTGCAGCCAGGTCGCCGCCAGCGCGCCCGCCACCGAGAAGAGGATGACCACGAAGGGGTGCGGGTCGCCCTCGAGGCGCGACCAGATGAGATTGGCCAGCAGCGCGCCCATCCCCGCGCCGACGAGCGCCACGCCCACGAAGTACGCCGCCAGCAGCAGCGCCGCGCCGATGAGCCCGCCCACGATGGCCGCGACGATCATCGGCGTCGTGTCGCTCATGCCGAACACGGAGCTCGCCGCGAGCGCGCCCAGGATGAAGCCGAAGATGGCGAGGACGATCTTGAAGAGGCGGTACCCGACGAAGCAGGCGATGAGCCCCCCGGCCAGGAGCAGGACGGCCGCGGGCAGCTGGTAGGACGCAGGGAGCATGCGCGGGGCCGATTCTACTACGTCCGTCCGCTACACCTCGCGCCGGCCTTCCATGGCCTTGCCCATGGTCAGCTCGTCGGCGTACTCGAGGTCGCTCCCCACCGGAATGCCGGTGGCAATGCGCGTCACCCGCACGCCCAGCGGCTTCAGGAGCCGCGCCAGGTAGATGGCCGTGGCCTCGCCCTCCACCGTCGGGTTGGTGGCCAGGATGATCTCCTCCACGCCGCCGCCCGCGATGCGGTCGAGCAGCCCCCGGATCTTCAGGTCGTCCGGCCCGATCCCCTGAAGCGGCGACAGCGCGCCGAGCAGCACGTGGTAGATGCCCCGGAACCCGCCCGTCTTCTCGATGACGTGCACGTTCTGCGGCTCTTCGACGACGCAGATGACGCGGCGGTCGCGGGCCTCGTCGGCGCAGAAGGCGCAGGGGTCGACGTCGGTGATGTTGTGGCAGGTCGAGCAGTAGGTGACGCGGTCCTTCACCTCGCGGATGGCCTCGCACAGCCGCTCCGCCTCGTCGCGCGGCGTGCGCAGCATGTGGAACGCCAGGCGCTGCGCGCTCTTCGCGCCGATGCCGGGCAGCCGCTTGAACTGATCGACGAGGTTCTGCAGCGAGGCCGGCAGGGACACTAGAAGAGACCCGGCAAATTCAGGCCGCCCATGAGGCCGCCGAGCGATCGCTTGAGCTCGTCCTCGACGCGGCGGCTCGCGTCGTTGACCGCCGCCACGATGAGGTCCTGCAGCATCTCGACGTCGTCGGGCGCCACGACCGAGGGGTCGATGCGGAGCGACAGCACTTCCTTGCGGCCGTTCATCACGACCGTCACCATGCCGCCGCCGGCGGTGGCCTCGACGCGCGTCTCGGCCATCTGCTTCTGCAGGCGCTCCTGCATCTCCTTGGCCTGCTGCATCAGCTGGAGCGGGTTCATATCTCTTCGACCTTCGTCTTCTCCACGGGGAAGATCTCGAGCAGCGCCTGCACCGACGGATCGGCAAGGGCCTCCTTCTCGAGATCGGCCTTCGACGCGGCCGGCGATGGCGCCGCGGGCCCCGGCGCCGGGGCCGGCTGCGCGGCGGCCTCGTCCACCACGATCACGCGAACGGGCACGCGCACGCCGGCGATCTGCTCCGCCAGCCCCTCGAGCCACGTCCGGGCGTCTTCGCACTGCCCCTTCGGCACCTTCTGGTTGGGCAGGAACGCGAACACGATGCCCTCGGCCGAGGCGTCCACGCGATACGCCGTGGCGACGACGGTGTTGTAGAAGAACGGCTTGGCGGCCTTGATGTCGCGGAGCAGCGCGTCGCGCAGAGGCGTGTTTGGGCTGGTGGGGCTGGTGGGGCTGGTAGGGCTGGTGGGGCTGGTGGGGACGGCGGAAGCGCAGTTCGGGGTGCCGGGCGGCGCGCGGGCGGTGGGCGAGGACTACCACGTGGAAGCCGGGTTCGCGTGGTGGAACGCCGAGCCGTCGCTCATCGTCAGCAGCGAGTCGCTGGGCATCGCCGGCACCGACGTCGACCTGGTGAACGACCTGGGCATCGCCCAGAAGCGCCTGCCCGAAATCCGGCTGGTGCTGCGGCCGGCGCGGAAGCACAAGTTCCGCCTGCACGTGATGCCGATCACCTACGAAGCCGAGGCCGCCGTGCCGCGCGAGTTCATCTTCAACGGCCAGCGGTATCGCGTGGGCCTGCCGGTCAACACCAGCGTGGACCTGAAGACGTACCGCTTCGGCTACGAGTACGACTTCATCTCCCGCGACCGCGGCTTCTTCGGCGTGCTGCTGGACCTCAAGTACACCGACACCGCCATCGAGCTGAACAGCCCGATTGGCGCGGAGTTCACGAGCGCCGTGGCGCCCATCCCGACCATTGGCGTCGTCGGGCGCGGGTACCTGACGCGGAACGCGTCCATCACGGGCGAGGTCAGCTTCTTCAAGGTGCCCGAGAACCTGAGCGACGAGTTCCAGGGGAGGTACCTCGACTACGACTTCTACGGGACCGTGAACTTCACCAACAACTTCGGCCTTCAGCTCGGCCTGCGCTCGATCGACGTCTTCTACCAGGTCGACACCGATCGCGGCGACCTCGAGTTCAAGGGCTGGTACTTCGCCGGGGTGGTACGGTTCTGACGCGCGCCGGCTCGAGGCTGGGGGCTCGAGGAACTTCCAGTCGTACCCCTAACCACCTCCTGTCGGTGCTGCCGGGCTCGTGGTCGGCGGGGCGGAAGGCCGGCTCCGCGCGGAGCTCGAGGAGCAGCCCGTCGGCGCCGGCCTCCGGCAGGCGGACGTCCCACCGCTCGCCGGGCAGGCGCTCCCATCGTTGCTCCCACGCGCCCGACCGCGCCGTGACGACCGCCGGGACCGGCCCGATGCGCAGGCTGAGCGACGCGGCCGCGCCAGGGTCGTGGGCGAGCACGAGGCGGGTGGTGTGCGTGCCGCTGGTCCAGAGCCCCCCGGCTTCGAGAAACGACTTCTCGTCGAGCGCGAACACGCGCAGCGCGCCGAGCCGCACGGCACGGACGGCGTAGCCGGTGCTGAAGCGGCCGGCGGGCGGAATGATGCGCGTGGGCCGCAAGGTGAGCCGCCTGATGGTGCGCCGTGCCGCCTCGTCGCCGGTGATGGTGATCGAGTGCACCAGCACGGGCAGATCGAGCGTCAGCCCGGTGTAGCCGGCGCCGCGGCCGTCGAGCGTCCAGCGCTCCAGCGCCTCGACGGTGCGGCCGGCCGTCACGGTCAAGGTACCCTCCAGCCGCTGGCTGCCTGTGGCCACCACCTGATACTCGCCCGCCGGCACGAAGGGCACGCTCAGCAGGGGGCCGTCGCCGGACGGCGGCGCGCCGCGCGTGCTCGTCGCGAGCTCGACGAGCTGCGGGACGTCGTCCGCCGTCGCCCGGCGAGTGGGCGTGAGGCGCACGACGGTGGGCTGCCGCGTGGGATTCCAGGTGTGAAGCAGCGCGAGCGCGGAGGTGGCGGGCGTCCCCATGGGCCGCTGCGATCCCGTCCACGTCAGGTAGCCGGCGGCGTGGCCGGCCACGATCGCAACGGCAACCGCGACGGTCCAGGCTCGGCCGGCGGAGAGCGGGCGCCGGCCGGCCACGGCCAGCGCGACGCCGGCCAGCGCGAACACGGCGACCCAGCCCGCGATGTCCATGGCGGCCTGGCTGACGTCGCCGCGGTGCAGGCTCGGGAAGGCCAGCGGCAGGTTCAGCGAGCGCGAGGCCCGATCGAGCAGCAGGTCGTAGCCGTCCCGCGCGTTGTAGAGCAGCTTCCCGTCGTCCACCAGCACACGGCCCAGGACGAGCGCGCCGCCCACGCCGATGAGAAGCACGATGCCGGCCCGCAGCGCCCGCGACGCGGCCTGCCACGCCACGGCGATGGGCAGGGCCGCGGGGAGCAGGACGGAGACGAGAAACCGCGCCGGCGCGCTGTATCCGCCCCACCACATCCGGTACGACGCCACGGCGACGGCGTAGACGCCGGCCATGACGACGAGCTCGACGGCCAGGCGCGGGTGGCGGCGCGCGAGGAGCGCGGTGCCCGCCAGCGCCACGGCGTAGACCGGGGCGTTCGCCACGAGGCCGAACTGCTGGTCGGCGCCGAGGCCGAGGAGGCCGGGCAGGACGTGCGGCAAGGCCGTCTGCGTGTAGCCGCCGTACGGTGCGGAGGGGTTGGGCGTGCCGTAGATCCAGAGGAATGAGCCGAACCAGGCCAGCGCGGCGGGCACGGGCACGGCGGCCAGCGCGGCAAGCCGCGCCCGGCGGTCGGGCCCGGGCCACAGGCGGAGGGCCAGCGCCAGGCCCACGAC
>JBFMCA010000061.1:0-25610 GCA_040754955.1 Acidobacteriota bacterium
GTTTTTACGGAAACCGTAAAAACAGGCCCGACCCCGAATTAGCCGGCCTGCTTCGCCCGCACGATCCCCATCACCGTCTCAATCACGTCGACGATCGGCATGTCCGTGGTGTCCAGGTAGTGGGCATCGGGCGCCAGCGCCAGCGGCGCCACCGCGCGCGTGGTGTCCAACGCGTCGCGTGCCTCGAGATCCTGCCGCACGCCGGCCAGCGTCCCCTGCCGTCCGCCGGTGTGCGCCGCGTCGCCGGCCCGACGGCGGGCCCGCTCCCCGGGATCGGCATCCAGGTAGATCTTCACGTCGGCGCCGGGAAAGACCACCGTCCCGATGTCGCGACCTTCCATCACCACGGCGCCCTCGGCGCCCAGCGCGCGCTGCCGCTCGACCAGCACGGCCCGCACCGCGGGCAGCCGGGCCACCGCGGCCGCGGCGCGGTCCATTTCGGGCGTCCGGATGGCCTGGGTCACATCCTGGCCGTCGATGGTGGCGCGGCCGTCGGTCACGTCGAGCGCCGCGCGGTGCGCGAGCGCCGCCACCGCGTGCTCGTCGTCGAGCGCGACGCCCTCGTGGACGGCCTTCCAGGCGATCGCCCGATACATCGCGCCCGTGTCCACGTGGCGGTAGGACAGCGCGGCGGCAACCGCGCGCGCCAGCGTGCCTTTGCCGGCGCCGGACGGTCCGTCGATGGCGATGACGAGGGGTCGGGGCACTGGAGATCGTTCGGACGGCGCGCGCCACGCGCGCGCATCCTCCTATTCTAGCAGCCCGCGGGGAAACACCCGGCGAGCACCAAGACCGGCGAGACGCCCCGACGGCAAGGCGCGACGACTGAGGAATATCCGTGGATATCCGACGGAGGAGCAACGCAGCCGGCGGGGATGGATCGCCGGTCGAATGCCGGCGGGCGTTTCACCACGGGCTGCCAAGCCTTCCAGGTCAGGCCGCGGTCGGCCGTGTAAGATGCCTCCGTGTCCTTCCCGCGCAGTGTCCGCCTCGGCGTCGGCGTGCTGGCGTGTCTCGCCGCGCTCGGCTACGTTGCCCTCCCGTACGTCGACGCCGTCGCGCTGATCGCGCGGGCGGCGAGCCTGCCAGGCACGCTCGGGGCCATCGCCGCGTGGCGGGCGGTGCCCGTGCGGGTGGACGCGGTGCACCAGGTCCCCACCCGGCACGGCAGCGTCGATGCGCAGTTCTATCGCCCGGCCGTGGACTCCGGGCGAACCGTGCTGCTCGTGCCCGGGGTTCACATGGACGGCATCCGGGAGTCGCGGCTCGTGGGCCTCGCCGAGGACCTCGCGGCCAGCGGGCTCACGGTGATGACGGTCGCCACGCCCGATCTCCAGCGGTTCCGCATCACGGCGGCAACGACCGACATCATCGAGGACGCGGCGCGCTGGCTGGCCGGCCAGACCGACGGCGCGGCCATCGGGATGCTGGGCATCAGCTTTTCGGGCGGCCTCTCGATCGTGGCCGCCGGGCGGCCGCCGCTTCGCGACCGGGTCGCGTTCGTCATGTCCTTTGGCGGGCACGGCGACCTGCCGCGTGTCATGCGCTACCTGTGTTCGGGCCACGCGCCGGCGATGCCGGATCTCGCCGACGCGGCGCGGTGGGCGCGCGGCGCCGACTCGGTGCGCGTTCAGCCGCCGCACGACTACGGCGTGGCCGTCGTCCTGATGAACCTGGCGGATCGCATCGTGCCGGCCGACCAGGTCGAGCCGTTGCGGGAAGGCATCCGCATCTTCCTGCTGGCGTCATCGTTGACCCTGGTCGACATGACGCGGGCCACGACGGAGTTCGAGCGCGCCCGGGCGTTTGCCGCGGCGCTGCCGGAACCGTCGCGCACCCTGCTCACGCACGTCAACGATCGTGCGGTCGACGCGCTGGGACCCGTGCTCCTGCCCGTCGTCGAGCGGCTCGGCGACGACCCCGCGCTGCCCGCGCTCTCCCCCGAGCGCGCCGCGCCGCCCGCGGCGCCCGTCTACCTGCTGCACGGGGCGGACGACAACGTCATCCCGTCGGTCGAGACGGTGCTCCTCGCCCGGCACCTCCACGGCCGGGCCGAGGTGCACGCGCTGCTGAGCGGCCTCATCACGCACGCGGAGGTCGATCGTCCGCCCACGGCTGCCGAAGTCTGGCACCTGGTGAGGTTCTGGCGATCGCTCATGGCCCGATGAGCGAGGCGGTCCGGCTGCAGAAGCTGCTCTCCGCCGCCGGCGTGGTCTCCCGTCGCGCCGCGGAACAGCTCATCCTCGAAGGCCGTGTGACGGTCAACGGCGCCATCGTCCGGACGCTCGGGGCGAAGGCCGACCCCGCGCAGGACGACGTGCGCGTGGACGGCCGGCGGGTGAAGGCGCCGAGCCGGCAGCGGTACATCCTGTTGAACAAGCCGCGCGGGTATGTGACGACACGACACGACCCCCAGGGGCGGCCGACCGTGCTCGATCTGCTGCCGGCCACGGGGTACATCTACCCGGTGGGACGCCTGGACTACGACAGCGAGGGGCTGCTGCTGCTGACAACCGACGGCGCCCTGGCGGAAGCGCTGACGCACCCGCGGCACGAGGTGGAAAAGGTCTACGAAGCCACCGTCCGCGGGGTTCCGGCGCCCGAGGCCATCGAACGGCTGCGGCGAGGCGTGTTTGTGGAGGGCCGGCGCACGGCGCCTGCCGGCGTCCGCGTCGCGACCACGGTCAAGGGCTCGCGCCCCACCACGCGCCTCGTCATCACGCTACGGGAGGGACGCAACCGGCAGGTCCGGCGGATGTGCGCCGCCGTGGGCCTCCCCGTGCGCGACCTCCGGCGCGTCCGGCTGGGTCCCCTGGGCCTTGGCGGGCTGCGGCCCGGCGAGTGGCGGGAGTTGACCGGCCCGGAAGTCCGGGCACTCCGCCGGGCGGCACTTCCTGTATGATTGCGCCCAGGCGTCTTTCAGACCGACTGTGAGTCCTTGCACCATCCTCTCTGCCCTTTCCGGTAAGGAGTCCACGCGATGACACGCATCGCAGCCCGAGCAATCCCCACGGCGCTGCTTCTGGCTGGGCTCGTCTGGCTGTCCCCGTTCGTCTCCGGACAGCAGTACGGCCCGCAACCGAGCACGCAGAACGGCGAATGGCCGATGTACACGGCCGACATCCGCGGCAGCAAGTACTCGCCCCTCGACCAGATCAACGCCTCGAACTTCAGCAAGATGGAAGTGGCGTGGCGCTTCAAGACGGACAACCTTGGACCGCGGCCCGAAACGAAGCTGGAAGGCACGCCCATCATGGTGAAGGGCATGCTCTATGCGACGGCGGGCACGCGGCGGGCGGTCGTCGCGCTCGACCCGCGCACGGGCGAGCTCAAGTGGACCTACAGCATGGACGAGGGCGAGCGGGCGAGCCGCTGGGCCCCAAGGCAGCTGTCGGGCCGCGGGCTGTCGTACTGGACCGACGGCCGCGGTGACGAGCGCATCTTCTACGTCACCATCGGCTACCGCCTGGTGGCGCTGAACGCGAAGACCGGCCAGCCGATTCCCACGTTCGGCAAGAACGGCGTCATCGACCTCAAGGAAGGCGTGTGGATCGGCAACAAGAAGCAGATCGATCTGGAGAAGGGCGAGATCGGCCTGCACTCCACGCCGCTGGTCGCCGGCGACCAGGTCATCGTCGGGTCCTCCATGTTCGAGGGGCTCGGCTACGTCTACGCGACGAACGCCAAGGGCCTCGTCCGTGCCTTCGACGTCCGCACGGGGAAGATGAACTGGCGGTTCGACACGATGCCCGGACCCGGCGAGCCGGGCCACGAAACCTGGGAGAACGGGTCCTGGGAGTGGACGGGCAACACCGGCGTCTGGACCGAGATGACGGCCGACCTCGAGGCCGGCATCGTCTACCTGCCCGTCGAGTCGCCGACGATTGACGAGTACGGCGGCAACCGGCCCGGCGACAACCTCTACGCCGAGAGCCTCGTGGCGGTGGACATCAAGACCGGCAAGAAGAAGTGGCACTTCCAGTTCGTCCACCATCCCCTCTGGGATCACGACATGTCGTCGGCGCCGCTCCTGATGGACGTGACCATCGAGGGCAAGCCGCGCAAGATCGTCGCGGTGCCGTCGAAGCAGAGCTGGCTGTATGTGTTCGACCGCATCACGGGCGAGCCGATCTGGCCGATCGAGGAGCGCCCGGTACCGCAGTCCGACCTGCCTGGCGAGAAGACGGCAAAGACGCAGCCGTTCGTGACCAAGCCGCCGGCCTACGCGCGGACGCACATTTCCGAGGACGACCTCATCGACTTCACGCCGGCGCTGCGCGCCCAGGCGCTGAAGAACCTCGCCCGCTTCCGCTGGGAGCCGACGCCGTACGTGCCGCCGACTGGGCCGAACTCCGACAAGCTCGGCGCCATCAACATCGGCAACACGAGCGGCGGCACCAACTGGCCGGGCGGCGGCTTCGACCCGGAGACCGGCATCTTCTACTCGCAGGCCGGCAACTCCAACGTCACGATCGCGTACTACTCGCAGGAGGAGTTCGACCGGGTGCGGCCGGACAACCCGAAGAACAAGATCCCGCGCTGGGAGGCAGAGCCGGACTACGGCCTGCCGGGCCGCCCGAACGAGCTGGCGGCGCGGTTTGCGAGCGAGGGGCGCCGGGTGCTCGGCGAGGGCCTCGAAGGCCTGCCGATCGTGAAGCCGCCCTACGGGGTGCTCTCGGCGATCGACCTCAAGACGGGGACGCTGAAGTTCCAGGTACCGCACGGGGACACCCCCGACAACATCGCCAACCACCCGCTGCTCAAGGGCCTGAACATCGGCAAGACGGGCCAGATCGGCGGCGGCTACGTCGGCGTCCTGATCACGAAGACGCTCGTCATCGCCGGCGATCAGAACGTCACCACGCGCAACGGTCAGCGCGGCGCGAGCCTGCGGGCCTACGACAAGAACACCGGCGAGCAGGTGGGCGAGGTCCGCGTGCCGGCCCAGGTCTGGGGCATGCCCATGACCTACTCCATCGACGGCCGTCAGTACATCGTGGTGGGCGTCAGCGGCGGCAACTATACCGGGGAGTACATCGCCTTCGCCCTGCCCCGCACGGCGCCGACGACCACGCAGCGGCAGTAGCGGGTTCGGCGCTCGCACGCTGGCTTCCCATGGGCGGGTCCTCCGGGGCCCGCCCATTTTTTCGCGGGGGAACCGGCCGCTCACGTCCGTCGTCTCCTACGGCATCGGACTCGGTCAGTCGGTCGATCGGAGGGGGTCATGGCACGCCCTGCCGTCGCGTTGGTCGGTCTCCTCGTCGGGCTCGCCGTTCTGGCGGCGCCCCACAGGACCAGCGCCATCCAGCCGACCGAGGCGCCGGCTTCTCCAGCGCTGACCATCGACGAGCAGGAGCGGTTTCTTGCCAGCGCCAGGGTCGTGCGCGCCCGGCGCGTCGACCGGGGCGTCACCGGCACGCTGCGGGCCACGCTCACCGACGGGCGCGTTACCCACGACGCCAGCCTCCAGTTCGTCGATCTGGCCCGGCCGCACTTCCAGGGCACGCAGGGCACCGAACTGAATTTCAAGGACTCGTGGCGGTTCAACGTGGCTGCCTACCGGCTGGCCCGTCTGCTGGGCATCCGCTCGGTGCCGCCGAGCGTCGAACGGGAGTGGCGCGGGCGCAAGGGATCGTTCACCTGGTGGATCGACGACGTGCAGATGGACGAGGGCGAGCGGTTGAGGACGGCCGCGCGCGCGCCTGATGCGGAGGCGTGGAACCGACAGATCTGGAAGGTGCGCGTCTTCGACCAGCTCGTCGAGAACGTCGACCGCAACACGGGCAACCTGTTGATCGATCGCGCCTGGACGATCTGGATGATCGACCATTCACGCGCGTTCCGCTCCTCGAACCGGCCTCCCAACGACGGACACCTGCGGCGGTGTCCCCGGCCGCTCTACGACGCGCTCAAGGCGCTCGACGAGGTGGCGTTCGCAGCGGCAGTCAGGGACTATCTCACACCGTGGGAGATCCGCGCGGTGCTGGCCCGCCGCGCGTACATCGTGGCCCGGCTGGAGGCCACGCCCGGCGCCATCGTGCCCTGAGCGGACATCAGGAGGCGAACCGGAAGCTCGACACAATCACTTCGGTTTCCGCGCCGCACCGTCGAACAGCCACAGATTCCAGTCGAAGCCGGGAAAGCGGACGCAGCGCGGCTACGTCGCGTCCTCAGCCGGCTCCCCGTCCTCGACCCGATCGCTCGCCGGCGGTGTATCGCCCTCTTCGAGCGGCAGCATGTCCTCGGTCACCGGCCGCTCGGTCAGAATGGCCGGCGCCTCGAAGCCCAGCGCCTGCGCCATGTCTTCGACCTTCGGGAGGTCGCCGAGGTCCTTCAGCCCGAAGCGGATGAGGAACTCCTTGGTCGTGCCGTAGAGGAACGGCCGTCCGATGACGTTCTTGCGCCCGACGATCTTGATCAGATGGCGCTCGAGGAGCGTGGAGAGGACGCCTGCGGCGTTCACTCCCCGGATCTCGCCGATCTCGGCGGCGGTGATCGGCTGCTTGTAGGCCACGACCGCGAGCGTCTCGAGCGAGGCGACCGAGAGCTTCTGCGACGAGCGCTCGTGAAACAGCCGCCGAACCCACTCGTGCAGTTCGGGCCTGGTCGTAATCTGGTATCCGCCGGCCACCTCCGCCATCTGCAATCCCGATTCGCGCTGCGCGTACTCGGCGGCGAGCGCCTCGACGGCGGCCTTGACGTCTTCCCTCGGCTCGTCGGCGAGCAGCTTGCACAGCGTCTTGAGCGTCAGCGGCTCGGGCGACGCGAACACCAGCGCCTCGACGATGCGGCGGACGAGGCCGGCAGGCATGGGGGACGGGGGTTCCTCGCGGGGTTCCTCCCGAGGTTCCTCCTGAGGTTCCTCGCGGGGTTCCTCACGGGGGTCCTCCGGAGGGTTCTGTGCGTCTGCGCTCATTCGGGTGTGCCTTCGTCGTCAGCGGGCCTGTCCGGCCCCGGCGCGGGTGGCTCGGGGTGGTGGGCCTTGTATTCGTCTTCGGGGTCGTGAATCGGGTGCGGCGCGTCCTTGGGCCGAGCCCGGCGGTAGATGCGGATCGGGTTGAGCTGGCCGGACTGGAACACGCGGACGAGCTTGAGGCGGATCATCTCGAGCAGGGCCAGGAACGTAACGATCATGTCGGCACGGCTGGCCACGTCCTCGAACAGGTCCTCGAAACCGCAGGCTTCGGTCTCCGACAGCCGCTCGAGGAGCTGCTCGATGCGGGCTTCGATGGAGATCTGTTCCGGCGGCAGCGGCAGCGGCGGCCGCTCGCGCGCGCGCTCGAGTACCTTGCGGAAGGCCTCGAGCAGGCCGAAGAGGTCCGCTTCGAGCTCAGGCTCGTAGGCGTCACCGGCGATGGCCTCGATCGTGGAGTCCGGGCGGGTCCACTGGGCCGCCCGCAGCGTCTGGCGCTCGTGGAGGAGCTCGGCCGCGGCCTTGAAGCGCTGGTGCTCGAGCAGGCGGCGGACCAGCGCGTCGCGCGGGTCTTCCTCGTCAGCCCCTTCCTCGAGCGCCGGCGGGCGCGGCAGCAGCATCCGGCTCTTGATGTGAATGAGGGTGGCCGCCATGACGAGGAACTCGCCTGCCACGTCGAGGTTCAGCTCCTGCATCAGGTCGAGGTACTCGAGGTACTGCTCCGTGATGAGCGCGATCGGGATGTCGGCGATGTTCACCTCGTTCTTCTTGATGAGGTGCAGCAGCAGATCGAGGGGCCCCTCGAACGTCTGCAGCTTGATCCGGATGGCGTCGAGCTGCGATTCGAACTCGTCGTCGGGTCGCGGACCGCCGGGGATGTCGGGGGCGTCGGCCATCAGTAGGTCAACCGGACCGCCTCGCGGACCCGCTCCATCGTCTCACGCGCCACGGCCTGGGCGCGGCGCGACCCCTCCACGAGCACCTCGCGCAGGTAGCCCGGCCGCGACACCGCTGCCTGACGCCGCTCCCGTATCGGATCGAGGAGCGCGTTGATGGCGGCGGCCAGCCTCGTCTTCACCTCGACGTCGCCCACCCTGCCGGCGCGATAGCGCGTCTTCAGGTCCTCCACTTCGTCGCGGTTCGGATTGAAGGCATCGTGGTAGATGAAGACCGGGTTGCCTTCAACCGTGCCCGGGATGTCGGCCCGGACGCGCTTCGGGTCCGTGTACATCTGCCGCACCTTCGCCTTCACCTCGTCGGCGGTATCGGCCAGGTCGATGGTGTTGTTGTAGCTCTTGCTCATCTTCCGGTTGTCGAGCCCGGGCAGGCGCGGCGTCGGCGTGAGCAGCGGCATCGGCTCGACGAAGACGTCGCGGCCGAAGATGAAGTTGAAGCGTCGCACGACCTCGCGCGACAGCTCCAGGTGCGGCACCTGATCGTCGCCGACCGGCACGAAGTTGGCGTCGTAGATCACGACGTCGGCGGTCTGGAGCAGCGGGTAGCCCAGGAAGCCGATGCTCGACAAATCGCGCTCGGCAAGCTGCTCCATCTGCTCCTTGTAGGTCGGTACGCGCTCCAGCCACGGGATGGGCGTCACCATCTGCAGGAGCAGGTACAGCTCGGCGTGCTCCGGCACCAGCGACTGGACGAAGAAGATGCTGCGCTCGGGGTCGAGGCCCGCGCCGATCCAGTCGGCGACGTTGTCGAGCGCAAACGTCGTGATCTCGGAGGTGTCGGCGTAATGGCTCGTGAGGGCGTGCCAGTCGGCCACGAAGTAGAAGCAGTCGAACTGCTGCTGGAGCTTCGCCCAGTTCTGGAGCGCGCCGACCAGGTGCCCCAGGTGCAGCCGACCGGTCGGGCGCATGCCCGACACCACACGTTGTCTCGTCACAGCAGCCACGTCAGGATCGCCAGTCGCACGGGACTCACGATGGCGGAGAGCGCCCCCGTCAGCATGAGCCCGTAGAGGATGAAGATGCCGTACGGCCGCAGGCGGTCGACCGCCGCGGCGAGCTGGTCGGGCAGCACGCCCGCCAGCACGTTGCCGCCGTCGAGCGGCGGCACAGGGATCATATTGAACACGGCCAGCAGGACGTTCACCAGCACGGCCAGGAGGAGCGCCCCGCTCACCACCGTCGCCGCCCCGCCAGCCGCGATGGCCGCGTCCGGCACGGCGGCGTAGGCCGCGGCACAGCCGGCGGCCAGCCCCAGGTTGCTGGCGGGACCCGCCGCGGCAATCACCGCGAAATCCCGCCGCGGCGCCCGCAGATGGCGCGGGTCCACCGGCACCGGCTTGGCCCAGCCGATGAGCGGGACGCCCGTCAGCATGGCAATCAGCGGAAAGGCGATGGTGCCGATGACATCGACGTGCACGGCCGGGTTGAGCGACAGGCGGCCGAGCCGCCGGGCGGTCGGGTCGCCGAGCCGGTCCGCCGTCCACGCGTGGGCGGCCTCGTGGACCGTGAGCGACACAATCAGCACGGCGAACGCGACCAGCAGCTGGGTGAAATCGAGGCCTGCCAAAGCCTAACAGCGTAGCACTACCGGCCCTCGGCGGCGAAGTGTCCCAGGACGGCGGCGGCCGCGCGCGCACCGACCACGCGGGTCAGCTCCTCGCGGGTGGCGCGGCGCACGCCGGCGACGCTGCCAAAGGTGGTGAGCAGCGCCTTGCGCCGGCGGGGCCCGATGCCGGGCACCGCGTCGAGCTCCGAGCGCAGGTCCCGCATGGCGCGGGCCCGGCGGTGGAACGTCACGGCAAAGCGGTGCGCCTCGTCGCGCACGCGCTGCAGCAGGCGCAGGGCTGCCCCGTCACGCGCGAGCGCCAGCGGCTCGTCGGCGTCTCTGGTGAAGACCAGCTCCTCCTTCTTGGCCAGGCCGACCGCCACCAGGTTCGACAGGCCGACCGAGCGCAGCGCCTCGTAAGCGGCGCCGAGCTGGCCTTTCCCGCCGTCGATGACCAGCAGATCGGGAAACGGCCCGCCGTCGTCGAGCACGCGGCGGTAACGCCGCGTGACCACCTCCCGCATCGCGGCGAAGTCGTCCAGCAGGCGCTCCGCGCCGCCGACCCGGAATTTCCGGTACTCGCCGCGGGCCATCCGGCCGTCCTCGCAGACCACGAGCGCGGCCACCGTCTCGCTGCCCTGAATGGTGGAAATGTCGATGCACTCGATGCGCCGTGGCAGCGCCGGGAGCTTGAGCGCCGCCTTGAGCGTGTCGAGCGCCTCGTACTGGGCCGTCGCGGTCCGGTCGAACCGCGTCCGGTATGCGAGCGCGGCGTTGCGCTGCGCCAGCTCGATCATGTCGCGCTTCTCGCCCCGCCGCGGCACCACGAGCCGCACGCGGCGGCCGGCCCGCGCCGACAACCACTCCTCGATCACCTCGGCGTCGCCGAGGACCGCCGGCACGTGGACCTCCGGCGGGGGCACCTGGTCCGCGTACACCTGCTGGACGGCGGCCTGCAGCACGTCGTCCTCCGCGTCGCCCGATGCGGCCACGAGCTCGAGCCGTTCGATCACGCGGCCCGCGCGGAAGACGAACACCTGGATGAGCGCGCCCTCGGCGCCGACCGTGACGCCAAACACGTCGCGGTCGTTCAGGCCCGCGGTCGCCATCTTCTGCTGGCGCTCGCGCACGGCGTCGATGGTCCGGATGGCATCGCGAAGCTCGGCCGCCTCCTCGAAGCGCTCCTCCGCGGCGGCCACGGCCATGCGCGCGGCGAGCTCTTCGCCGAGCTCCGCGGTCCGCCCCTCGAGGAACAGCCGGGTGTCGCGTGCGGCCTGCTGATAGCGCTCCGCCGTGCAGATCGTGTCCACGCACGGCGCCAGGCAACGCTTGATGTCGTACTCGAGGCACGGCCGGCTCCGCTTCCCCGTGATGACCTCGTTGCACGAGCGGATGCCGAACAGGCGGTGCGTCAGCGCCATGGTCTTGCGGGCCAGCCGCGCCGGCAGGAACGGCCCGGCGTAGAAATGGCCGTCGCGCGCCACCTGCCGCGCCACCAGGACCCGCGGAAAGGCCTCGCCCATGGTGAGCTGCAGGTACGGGTAGTTCTTGTCGTCGCGCAGCAGGATGTTGTACTTCGGCGCGCGCTGCTTGATCAGGTTGTTCTCGAGCGCCAGCGCCTCCATCACCGAGTCGGTGACGACCACCTGGAGACCGGCGATCTCGTCGAGCAGCGCGTCGGTCTTCGGGCTCTGGCCCCACGCGCCCAGGTAGCTGCGCACGCGGTCGCGCAGCGACCGCGCCTTGCCGACGTAGATGGTTTCGCCCGCGGCATTGGCCCACAGGTAGACGCCCGGCTGCTCGGGCAGGCGGGCGATCTGGTCCTTGAGATCCTGCACGGCCATCGGATACCCTTGACCCCAATTTACATGACCTTCACGGGCGCGATCGGCGCCATCTGCATGTTTCCCCTGCGGGCCATCATCGGCGCCGCGGTGGCCCTCGGCATCCATCCCAACGTTCTCACCCTGACCGGCGTCCTCGTCAACGTGGCGGCCGCGTGGGCGCTGGCCGTGGACCGGTTCATCCTGGCCGGCGTCATCATGGTTGCGGCCAACATCTTCGACTTCATCGACGGCAAGGTCGCCCATCTCACCGGCAAGCAGTCGGAGTTCGGCGCCTTCTGGGACTCCACCCTCGACCGCTTCTCGGACCTGGCGCTCTTCACCGGCCTCATCTGGCTCTATGCGGATCTCGGGCGCAACGGCTACGTCCTCATCGCGACGCTCACGCTCATCTTCTCGATCATGACGAGCTACGCGCGGGCGCGCGCCGAGTCGCTCATCGAGAAGTGCAAGGTGGGCTTCATGGAGCGGCCCGAGCGCATCGTCCTCTTCATGATTGGGGCGTTCACCGATCGCATGGCGGCGGTGCTGTGGGTGATCCTGACGCTGTCGATCGTCACCGTCGCCAACCGCATCCACTACACGTACCTGGTCCTCAATGGCAAGCCGATGCCCGGCGGCGTGTTCTGGCGCTTCTTCTTCTGGCGCGACGAGCGCACGACCATCCCCTACGACATCTGGGTCGCCGCCATCCTCGCGTTCGTGTGGCTCGTGCCGCCCGACTGGCTGGCCGACCCGACCGCCACCGGGCCGGGACTCATCGGCCTCCTGCTCGGACGCTAGACCGCGCGGCGTGCCGAGACGCGGCGCGGGCGCGCGTCACTTCACCACAATGTTCCGCCTCTTGCGACCGCGGCGTGTGCTGACGCGCTGGCCCGCCCCGGTTGCGGTCGTGCCGACGATCGGCTTCACCCTCCCGGTCTCGCGGCTCCTGAACGTCGCGCTCAGTAAGGTCGTCCGCTCGGCGGACGCCTGGGTGTCGCTGCCCGACGTCGCGCTCGCCTCGGGCGGCGGCGTCGTGCGGCGGGCGCTCGCCGGGCTGCGTGCGCCGAGACATCGTGGAAGAGGCCCCACCACGCTACGACGCCTTCCGCTTCCTCCCCGCTCCCGGCGCCTTCTTCGCCTTCGCCTCGACCGACTGCTCCACTTTCGCGGTCTTCTTCTTCCCGGCGCTGACCTGGTCGAGGCTCTTCCGGAGCGCTTCCATGAGGTCGATGACCTTCGGCGCGGCCTCCTCGACCGGCGCCACGATCTCCTCGCCCGCCACCTTCGCGTCGATGATCTGGCGCAGGCCGTCCTGGTACTCGTCCTTGTAGTCCCGCAGATCGAGCGCGCCGAGGTAGCTCTCGATGACCTGCTTCGCCAGCTTCATCTCGCTGGCATTGACCTTGCCGCGAACCTCGCGCAGCTCGTCGATCTGATCGATCGTGCGAATCTCAGCCGCGTGGTGCAGGGTGTACATCACCAGCCCCTGCTTGTGGGGCTTCACGGCGACCAGGTACTCGCGGCCGTGGATGGCCACCTTGCCGATGCCGGCCTTGCCCGCCATGCCGTCGCGCATGACCGCGTAGGCGTCGGCGGCCATCGGCCCGTCGGGCGCGAGGTAGTACGCCTTGTCGACGTACATCGGGTCGATCTCGTCCGCCCCGGCGAACTGCACGAGGTTGATCACCTTGGTCGACTCAGTGCGCACCTTGGCGATGTCCTCATCGTCCACCACCACCCACCGGCCCTTCTCGAACTCGTAGCCCTTCACGACGTCGGCCGACGTGATCTCCTGCTCGCACGTCGGGCACCACTTCTTCTGCTGGATCTTCGTCTGGCACTCGGCGTGAAGCTGGTTGAACGAGATGGTCGCGCTCGCCTCCGTCGCCGGATACACCTTCACCGGGATGTTGACGAGGCTGACCTTCAGATAGCCTTTCCAGGTGGGTCGCGGGGGCATGGCGATGGCTCCTTGCAGGCGTGTGGGGCTCTCAGACTCTGGGCTCTGGGCTCTGGCTCCGGGTTCACGTTATCGGTCCGACCGGCACCGCCGAGTAGGCTAAAGCCCCTACAGCCTGGAGTCCAGAGGCCAGGCCCCTGAGGCTCACGCCTCCCCTACACGCTATCGCGCCCGTCTCGCTCCCCCAGGTGGAGGCCCGGGCCGAGGTCGGTCTCGATGGTGTGGCTGGCGATTTTCTCCCGGAGGAGGCGCCGCACTTCGCCAAGCCGGTGGCCCGGGACCTCGAGGCTCCGGGCCCGGTGCTGCTGGCGGGACACCACGACGAGCGTCGGGTTCTCGCCCTCCTTCCACGTGATGCCGCCGATGTGGGTATAGGGCACGAAGCCCGAGTCGGCCCAGATGCCGTCCTCGTACAGGCCACGCCCGATGCGGGTCGAGAGCGGCAGCGCGTAGCCGTAGTACACGAACATCATCAGCTCGCCGAAGGCCGACAGCCCGGGGCGCCGGGCCACGGCGAGCGTGACGAAGAGCAGCAGCCCGAGCATGACGCCGAGCGCCAGCGAGAGCCCGTAGAACGGCGGCTTCGGCGGGAGCCACACGACGAGCGTGGTCGCGCGCCGTCGCAGCCAGCCGAGCAGTTCGAGACCGACCCGGATGTTCGCCACGAGGAAGCCAATCCCGAGGACGAACAGGAACCAGGGCAGGATCTCGGCCAGCGTCATGGCACTTTCGTGGGCGAGTGGGTCTCCGCCCGCGCGTCCTCGCGGGCCAGCGTGGGATCGAAGCAACGGCGGCAGCGCGCCTCGTAGGTGCCCTGCGCCCCGAGCAGCACGCGGTCGCTGTTGTGCACGAGGCGCTGCGTGTGGTTGGCCGGATTGCCGCAGACCATGCAGATGGCTCGCGTCTTCGTGATGTACTCCGCGATGGCGAGCAGGTGCGGCATCGGCTCGAAGGGCTTGCCCAGGTAGTCCTGGTCGAGCCCGGCCACAATCACCCGCATGCCTCGCGCGGCCAGCTCACCGCAGGCCACGGGCAGGGCCGCGTCGAAGAACTGGCCCTCGTCGATGCCGACGACCTCCGTGTCGCGCCGCACGCGCTCGAGCAGTTCCGCCGCAGTCCGCGCCTGCTCGGCGGGGATCCGCAGCTCGCTGTGCGACACGATGTGATCGTCGTCGAAGCGGGTGTCGAGGGTCGGCTTGAAGATCTGGACGCGCTGGCGCGCAATCTGGGCCCGCCGCAGCCGACGGATGAGCTCCTCGCTCTTTCCGCTGAACATGCTGCCGACGATCACCTCGATCCAGCCGGCGACGGGGGTCCGAACGACGTCCATACTCCATTATGCCGGGTTTTCGGCGCCGGCCCCAGCCGCGGCGGCCGCCCCCCAGGACCGCGCCGCGCTCCGCGCGCCAGCCGCGCCGGCCGCGCCGGCTCGGCGGCCGCTTCAGGCGCGGGAGAGGTACTCCCCGGTCTCGGTGTTGATGCGGATGATGTCGCCTTCGCCGATGAACGGCGGCACCTGGACGACGACGCCGGTCTCGAGGGTGGCGGGCTTGAGCTGGTTGGTGGCGGTCGCGCCCTTGATAGCGGGCACGGTCTCGGTGACGGCCAAATCGACGGTCTGCGGCAGCTCGATGCCGACGGGCTCGGCGCCGTAGAACTCGACGCGGATGGTCATCTCGGGCTTGAGGTAGCCCGTCGAGTCGCCGAGCGCCTCGGCCGACATCGTGATCTGCTCGTAGGTCTCGGTGTCCATGAAGTGGTAACCCTCGCCGTCGGCGTAGAGGAACTGCATCTCCTTCTCGTCGAGGGTGGCGCGCTCGATGACGTCCTCGGACCGGAGCTTCTGTTCGCTCATGGCCTGCGTGCGCAGGTTGCGGGCCTTCACGCGGACGAAGCCGCGGAGGTTGCCCGGCGTCACGTGCATCAGGTCGTGGATCCGGAGCAGATCGCCATCGAGCTTGATGATCATGCCCTTCTTGAGGCGCGTTGCGAGGAGCGTGTCGGCCATGGTGTCCCTGCTTGCTGTCGGTAGAACCTCGGGATCGTACCACACCTCCCGGGGCCGGGCCAAACATGCTAGGATTCTGCGTGGCCTTTGCCCGCTGGGATCCGCTGCGCGACCTGATTGCCATCCAGCATCGGCTGGAGCGACTGGCCACGACCGGGCCGCAGGGCTGGGTTCCGGCCGTGGATGTCTGCGAGACCGCCGAGGCCTTCGTGATCACGGCCGAGCTTCCCGGGGTCGGCCGGGACCAGATTCGAATCGAACTCCACGACGGACGGCTGACGCTCCAGGGCCGGCGCGATGCGCGCGTGCCGTGCGAGCAGTACCACCAGGTGGAGCGCGGCCACGGCGAGTTCTCACGCACGTTCGCGCTGCCGCAAGGCGTCGACGCCAACGCCATCACCGCCGATCTCAAGGACGGCGTGCTCACCGTGATCGTGCCCAAGCTGCCGGGGCTCGGCCCGCGGCGCGTCACGGTCGCCTAGCGCCCCGATTCGCCATGGTCAGACGACTGCTCGCCATGCTGCTCCTCGTCACGGCCGGCGTCGCCGGCGGCCTGGTGCTGGCGGGCCGCCTGCGGAGCCAGGACGAAGCCATCGCCCAGGCCTCGGGACCCGCGGCGTCCGGGGACGCCGCGCCGCAGGCGCCCGCCGTCGGGACGGCCGGACCGGACTTCACCCGCGTCGCCGAACAGCGCGTTCGCGCCGTCGCCAACATCTCGTCGGTGCAGGTCGTCCGCCAGCGCGTCTCGCCCTTCTTCAACGACCCGTTCTTCCGGCAGTTCTTCGGCGACGAGGACGTGTTCGGCTCGCGCGATCGCTACGCGTCGAGCCTCGGGTCGGGCGTCGTCGTCTCCGCCGACGGCTACGTCGTCACCAACAACCACGTGCTCGGCGAAGGCGGGACGATTCAGCAGGTCACCGTGTCGCTTGCGGATCGCCGCGAGCTGCCCGCGACCGTCGTGGGCGTGGACGAGTGGACCGACCTGGCGCTCCTCAAGGTGGACGCCACCGGGCTGCCGGTGATTCCGTGGGGGGACTCGTCGAAGCTCAAGGTGGCCGAGTGGGTCATGGCCATCGGCAACCCGTATCAGCTGAGCCAATCGGTCTCGCTCGGCATCGTGAGCGCCCTCGGCCGCAACAACATCGGCATCTCGACCTACGAGGATTTCATCCAGACGGACGCGGCGATCAACCCCGGCAACTCCGGCGGCGCGCTGGTGAACGCGCGAGGCGAACTCGTCGGCATCAACACGGCGATCTTCACGCAGAGCGGCGGCTACCAGGGCATCGGCTTCGCGGTGCCGAGCAACCTGGTGCATCGCATCGTGGACGACCTCATCAAGTACGGCGCGGTCAGCCGGGGGTCGATCGGCTACCTCGAGGTCGCGCCCCTGACGAGCCGGCTGGCGGCCGAGCTGGGCGTGCCGTCCACCGAGGGCGTGCTCATCACGGCCATGCGGCGAGGCACCTCGGCGGCGCGCGCGGGCATCCGGCCGGGCGACGTCATCGTCGCCTTCAACGGCCAGCCGATCACCGACACGTCGCAGCTGCTGCGCGCCATTGCCGACGCGGCGATCGGCAGCACGGCGCGCATCGACGTGGTACGCGACGGCCGGCGGCAGTCCGTGAGCGTCGAGGTCGAGCGACAGCAGCCGCGCGTGCGCCGTCGCGGGTAGGCGCCGTGCAGGCTCCCGCGGCTCCGGACCTCCCATCCAACTGGCCCGAAATCGCCCTCGCGCTCGGCGTCGCGGCGCTCGTCTCGAGCCTCGCCGCCCTCGCGGCTGGGCGGGTCACCCGACGCGTCTTCGCCGCCGTCAACGGCCCCACGGCGCTTGCCGGCACGGCCCTGGGCAGCGCGCTCGTGGCCAACACCGTCAGGCTCGTCCGCCTGGCCGCTTTCGGCATCGTCCTGACCGTCGTCGCCTTTCCGGCGCTCGACCTGGCCGGGGTACCCACGCCGGTCGGCATCGAATCGGCGGACCTGGGCCGGTGGGCGGCCGAGACCGGCGTCCGCATCGCCGGCCTCCTGGTTCTCGCCTTCGCGCTCGCCCGCCTCATCGCGCTGGTGACGGCGCGGGCGGTGGCCGGCCTGCCAGCCGCGGAGTCGAGCTCCGCGATCGAGCGGCAGAAGCGGGCCCAGACCATTGCCGGCCTCGCCCGCAAGGCGCTGACGATGCTCATCTGGGCCATCGCCGGCCTCATGGTGCTGCGCGAGTTCGACGTCGACATCACGCCGGTCCTCACCGGCGCCGGCATCGTCGGCCTGGGGGTGGGCTTCGGTGCGCAGACGCTGGTGCGCGATGTCATCTCCGGGTTCTTCCTGATCCTGGAGGACCAGGTGCGGGTGGGCGACATCGCCGAGGTGAACGGCCGAAGCGGCATGGTGGAACAGGTGAACCTGCGCACCATCGTGCTGCGCGACCTCGAGGGCGCCGTGCACATCTTTCCGAACGGCGCCATCACGGCGCTGACGAATCGTTCGAAGGACTTCGCGTTCGCCCTCGTCGACGTCCCCATGGAGTACGGCGCGGACACCGACGTGGTGACCGCGGCGGTCGTCGCGGCGAGCGAGGAGCTGCGGCTGGACCCGGCCTTTGCGCCCCTCGTCCTCGAGCCGCTCGAGGTGCTCGGCGTGGATGCCTTTGGCGACTCGCAGATGACGATCCGCGTTCGCATGAAGACCGTCCCGGCCCGCCAGTGGATGGTCGCGCGGGAACTTCGGCGGCGCATCAAGAAGGTCTTCGACGCGCGCGGCATACAGATTCCCTTCCCGCAGCTCACGGTCTGGATGCCCCGCGACAGCGGGCGGCCGCTCAGCGACTGACGGCGGCGTGCCCGGCGGCGTGCACGCGCCAGTGCCGGTCCGTGCCCACCGAGATGCCCACGCGCGGCGTCCACGCCAGGTTGGAGATGCGCACGCCGCGCTCCTCGATGGTCAGGGGGCGCTTGGTCAGGGGCTGGCGGTTGTGCGCAAGCGAGATGCCCAGCGCGCGCGTCACATTCCCGGGGCCGCGGCAGAGCTCCACGTCGGCCGGCGCGCCGGCGCCCTTCCGCCACGGCGCGCGCGCGCGCCGCGCGCGCATCACCGCCAGGCCGTCGACCGGCTCGAGCGCGCGGATCAACACAGCCGCGGGCGACCCGGCGGGCTCGGTGACGGCGTTCACCAGGTGGTGCAGGCCGTAATTGAGATAGACGTACGCCAGCCCCGGAGGTCCGTAGAGCGGCGCGTTGCGCGCGGTCGGCCCCGCGGCGGCGTGACAGGCCGGATCGTCCTCGCCGATGTAGGCCTCGACTTCGACGATGATGCCCGCGGCCGTGCCGTCTGGCGCAAGGTGGACGAGCACCTTGCCGATGAGATCGCGGGCGACCTCGAGCGTTGGACGCCGGTAGAAGTCGGTCCCGAGAATCACCGCGCCACGGTCTGCAGCCGGCCGGACGAGAGAATCTCCTGCAGGTACCGGCCGGTGTAGGACCCCGGCTCGTGGGCGACCTGCTCGGGCGTGCCCATCGCCACCACCCGTCCGCCGTCCTCGCCCCCCTCGGGGCCGAGGTCGATGATCCAGTCGGCCGTCTTCACCACGTCGAGGTTGTGCTCGATCACCACCAGCGTGTGGCCCGCGTCGAGCAGCTTGCGGAAGGCCGCAAGCAGCTTGGCGATGTCGTCGAAGTGCAGGCCCGTTGTGGGCTCGTCGAGGATGTACAGCAGGCGCTCGCCGCCGTGGGACGCCAGGTGGGCCGCGATCTTGATGCGCTGGGCCTCTCCGCCGGACAGCGTGGTCGCGGGCTGTCCGAGCCGCAGGTACCCGAGGCCGATCTCGTCCAGCACCTGCAGGCGCCGCAGCACCTTCGCCGATCCGCCGAAGAACGCCAGAGCCTCGCGCACGGTCATGTCCAGCACCTGCGTGATGGAGCGGCCCTTGTACTTGACCTCCAGCACCTGGGGCTTGAAGCGCCGGCCGTCGCACTGCTCGCACGGCACGAAGACATCGGCCAGGAACTGCATCTCGACCCGCACTTCGCCTTCGCCCTGGCAGGCCTCGCAGCGACCGCCCGGCACGTTGAACGAGAAGTGGCTGGCCGTGAGGCCGCGGGCCCGGGCGTCCTTGGTGCCCGCAAAGAGCTCGCGGATGGGGTCGAACGCCTTCAGGTACGTCACCGGGTTCGATCGCGGCGTGCGCCCGATGGGCTGCTGGTCGACGAGGACGACGTCGCTGATGTACTCGTGCCCCTCGAGCTTCGCGTGCGCGCCGACGCGCCGGTCCCAGTCGCCCTTGGCCTTCTTCAGCGCGGCGTAGAGCACGCCGTGGACCAGCGTGGACTTCCCCGACCCGCTGATGCCCGTCACGCACGTGAGCGCGTTCAGCGGGATCTCGATGTCGATGTCCTTCAGGTTGTGCTCGCGCGCGCCCCGCACGCGAATCCGCTGCGGCGTGCCTTTGCGGCGCGCGATCGGGACCGGAATGGACAGATCGCCGCGGAGGTACTTGGCCGTGAGCGACCGCTGTTCGGCCAGGAGCTCCTCGAGCGTCCCGGAGAAGATCACGCGCCCGCCGTGCTCGCCGGCACCCAGACCCATGTCGATCACATGGTCGGCGATGCTGATCATGTCGTTGTCGTGCTCCACCACGAGCACGGTGTTGCCCTGGTCGCGGAGCTGGCGCAGGATGTTGATGAGCCGCTGGTTGTCGCGGGTGTGCAGGCCGATGGATGGCTCATCGAGCACGTAGAGCGCGCCCACGAGCGCCGAGCCGAGCGACGTCGCCAGGTTGATGCGCTGCGCCTCGCCGCCCGACAGCGTCGAGGACAGCCGATCCAGCGTCAGGTAGTCGAGGCCCACGTCGGCCAGGAAGCCGAGCCGCCGCTGGATCTCCGTCAGCACCTTGTCGGCGATGGCGGCGTCCTTCTCCGACAGCGCGAGCGACGCGAAGAACGCCCGCGCCTCCTTGACGGTGAGCGCCGACACGCGGTCGATCGTGAGATCGCCGACGCGGACGTCCCGCGCCTCGCGCCTGAGCCGCGTGCCGCTGCAGTCCGGGCACGTCAGGTACCCGCGGTACCGGCTGAGGAACACCCGGACGTGCACCTTGTATTTCTTGCGCTCGAGCCAGCGGAAGAAACCGCGGATGCCTTCGTAGTCCTGGCCATCGCCGTCCACGATGATGCGGCGATGCGCGTCCGGGAGCTCCGACCAGGGGGTGTCGAGGCTGATGCCGTGGGCCTTCGCCGCCCGCTTCAGGCCGGCCAGATAGGCCCGGTAGTGCGGCTTGGTCCACGGCTCGATGGCGCCCTGGTTGACCGACTTCGACGGGTCGGGCACCACCAGATCCATGTCGAGCTCGATGATGTTGCCGAAGCCGTGGCAGGTCGGGCAGGCACCGAACGGGTTGTTGAACGAGAAGAGCCGCGGCTGCGGATCCTCATAGGTGATGCCGCAGCGGTGGCAGTCGAAGCGCTCCGAGAACACCAGGGTCTCGGCCGGCGTACCGTCGTCGCCGAGCCGGACCGCCCACATCGCGCCGCCGCCCTCCTGATAGGCCGTCTCGATGGAGTCGGTGAGGCGGCCGCGGAGGTCGCCCTCGAGGCGAATGCGGTCGACGACCACCGGCAGCACCGCCCGGCCGCGCAGCTGCTCCGGCGCGACCTCCTCGATCGTGACGGCCTGGCCGTCCAGCAGCGCGCGGCCGAAGCCGCGTCGGCGGAGCGTCTCGAGCGGCGACGCCGGGCCCGACGCGTCCGCCGGCCCAGCGGCCGCGGGCTCCTGTGCGTCCGCGCCACGCGTCGCGTCTCCCTCGCCGCCCTCCCCATCCTCCGCATCCTCGCCGGCGTCGCTCGACCGGAAATCCCCCTCCATCAGCGGCAGGTCGAAGCCGAGCAGCAGCCGCGACCCGGCGGGTAGCGCGAGCAGCCGCGACGCCACCACCTCGGCGGTGTCGCGCGTGACCTCCTGGCCGCACGTGCGGCAGAAGGTGCGGCCGACCCGCGCGTAGAGCAGCCGCATGTAGTCGTGGATCTCGGTGACCGTGCCGACCGTCGAGCGGGGGTTGCGCACGGTGTTCTTCTGCCGGATGGCAATGGAGGGACAGATGCCCTCGATGGCATCCACGTCCGGCTTCTCCATCCGTTCGAGGAACTGGCGGGCGTACGCCGACAGCGACTCGACGTAGCGGCGCTGGCCCTCCGCGTAGACCGTGTCGAAGGCGAGCGACGACTTGCCAGACCCGCTCACCCCGGTCACCACGATGAGCCGGCCGGCCGGTAGGGTGACGTCGATGTTCTTGAGGTTGTGGGTGCGGGCTCCGCGGACGACGATGGCGCCGGGATCGGGCGAGACCGACTGCATGGTGTTCCGGGCCGGAGCCCAAAGTGCGATCTTACCACGCAGCCGGTCGCCGACTAACGTCAGCGGAGGCGCACGACGAGCGGCGCGTCGGCAATCCGCGCGTTGTGTCGCCCGGCCTCGACGGCCACCGGCCGGGTCTGGCCGTCGATCTGCAGCAGGAACCGGAGCGTGTGGACGTCGTCATCGACCTCGAAATCGAAGCCGTCGATGTCGGCGTCGGTCTTCGCCTGGAAACGGATGATCCGGTCGCCGACCCGCTCCACCACGTCCTCGGCGCGCGTGACCACCGACGCCGTGGGCCGCCGCTCGTAGTGGAGCCGGCCGCGCGGCCCGCGCACCAGCACGGGACGCGATCCGGTCCGAACCAGACGGCTCTCCCGCTCCAGATCGACGCGATCGAGATCCTCCAGATCGCCGCCCTCGGCGGTGACCTGCCCGCTGAAGAGGTGGGTCCGCCCTCGAGTGGTCCAGCGGACGTGCCACTCGTCGCCGTCCCGCCAGATGTAGTACCCGAGGTCGAACCCTTCGCCGAACACGGGACGGCCGTCGAAGCGCGCATCGGGCGCCGCGGCCACCGTCGCGCCGCCGGATGCCAGTCCTGCCAGGACGAGGGATGCGGCGAGCGCCGCGCGCAAGCTGTGCATGGCTGCCTCCTGCCCCGTTAGAGCCGGACGCCGCGCCGCAGGTTTAATCGCGGTCCGGGCGATGTACAATCGGGCCCATGCGCGGTCGGAGCCTCGTGCTGGCACTCGTCGCGGCCCTCTCGTCCGGCACCGTCATGCCGGCCGCGGCGACCGCGCAGATTCCGGGGTCGCTCTGGGTGTGCCCGATGCACCCCGACGTGCAGCAGGCTGGCGAAGGCACGTGCCCGCGCTGCAACATGGCCCTCGTCCCCTTCAAGCCCGGGGTCTACACGCCGTACCTGCTGCAGACGAAGCTCGAAAGCCGCTTCGAGGCGGGCAAGCCCGCCACCATCAGCTTCCGGGTGCTGCACCCCCGCACGCGCGAGCAGGCCGGGGAGTTCCTGGTCGTCCACGAGCGCCCCGCGCACCTGTTCATCGCCAGCGAGGATCTGGCGGTGCTCGATCATGTCCATCCCGAGGTGATGCCGGACGGCGAGCTGCGCATCACGTGGACGCCGCCGCAGCCCGGCCGCTACCGCATGTTCGTAGACGTCGTCCCGGCCGGCGACCTGCCGCAGATGCTGGAGGCCGTCGTCGAGTCGATGGACGTCGACAAGGCCCCTCCGCCGCCGGTGTGGCAGCCCGCGTTCACGGCCACCGTGGGCGGCGTCACGGCGCGCATGGTCATCACCGGCGGCCAGGCGTTCGCCGGGCGCGAGTCGCAGGTGGAGCTGGAGCTCAATGACGCCTCGACCGGCCGGCCCATCGACGGGTGGGAGCCCTGGCTGGGAGCATGGGCGCATTTCTTCGCGTTGCGCGAAGACGCGAGCGAGCCCACGCATGCGCATCCGGAAGACGCCTTCCTCGTGCGCACCGAGCTTGCGACGAAGGTGCACTTCGACGTGATCTTCCCCCGCGCCGGGACCTACCGCGCGTGGGTGCAGCTGCAGCGCAAGGGGCAGGTCCTGACGCTGCCCTTCACCGTCCGCGTGGACGGCTACTGACCGCGCCGGCGGCGACCGCCAGCTCCACTTCCAGCTGGCACGCGGCAGGCCCGCGCGCCACGAGCCGCTGATTGGCCGAGAGCGGGATTGGTGTGTGCAGCCGGTACAGCTCGGGGTCTGGCGCGCCCGGCGGTCCGAAGCGCGCCAGGGGATCGCGCAGATCGGGCGAGACCAGTGTCACGTCGATGACATCATCGGGCGATGACGGCACCGCCCGCAGGCCGAGCAGGGCCCCGGCCCCGGCGAGCGCGATTCCCGTGGGCGTGCAGTCCACCATGCGGCGCTCGACCACCTGCCGCGGCGCCTCGCGGGCCAGCCACACCTTCAGCGTTGGCGGCGCCGGCGTCCCGACACCGGCGAGGCCGTCGATCTCGAGCGTCAGCTCGGCGGGCGCCACGAGGGCGACGCCGTCGGGGTACTCGATGTGCGGCGACAGCGGCGTCCAGCTCGCGATGGTCCGCCCGGCGGCCACGAGCCGGGCCACTCGCGCCGCGCGTCCGCCGACGTCGAGCGTCCATGCCCGGATGGCGGCGCCCTGCCGCTCGCCCAGGGCGGCGCGGAACCTCTCGCGCGTCCAGCCGCCGGGCACCTCGCCCGGCGCGCCCGCCGCTGTGAACGCGACGACGGCGTCGGGCACTGGCTCCTCGTCCGCGGCCGGCGGGTCCACGGGCTCGCCCCGGAAGGCGCCGCCGTCCACCCAGGCCACGAGCAGGTCGATCTCCGCCTGCGACATGGTGTGGGCGTTGACGAAGCGGGGCGCGCCGGCCCGCAGCGCCGTGGGGGGCATGTGTCGCTCGAGAACCTCCTCGCGAATGGCCACGGCCCACGGGCGTGCGGTGTCGTAGTCGGTCAGCGCCATCGGCGCCAGCCCACCCTCCCGATGACAGGCAACACAGCGATCGGCCAGGATCCGGCTGATGTCGCGCGTCCACCAGATGGAGGTGTTGACGCGCGGATGCGCCTCCGGCGGCGGGCCGACGGAGCTTAGCAGGCCGACAAGCAGCAGCACGAGGGCAACCGGCGGCAGCGCGCGCACGGGCCGATCTTAGCAGGCTTGGAGGGTTGGAGGGTCGGAGGGTTGGAGGGTTGGAGGGTTGGAGGCTTGGGGCTTGGGTGAGCCTTCCGCGCCTGTTTCTGCACCTTGCCGTGTGGGAGGACAGACATGGGCACGGGACTTCTGGCAACGACGTTCTATCTCTTCGTCCTGATCGGCGGCGGGCAGGCGCTTGACGATGAAGGGTCCATCGGCCGCGGCCTCGAACTCGGGGCGGGCGCGGGCATTGCGATGACGGAACGCCTCGACCTCGAAGCCGGGGTCGAACGGCTCGGCCACGATCGGCCGACCCCGTTTCTGAGCTGGGACGGCCGGCTGGTGCGCGTGATGGGACGCGCCCGGTATCGCTTCGGCGCGCGCGCGAGCCGCGTGGTGCCATTCGTCGCGGGCGGGGCGGGCTGGATGCACTCCGCCGGCGATCTCACCGAGCGGGACACCAACCCCTTCAGCCCGACGGCCGGGGCCATCGTGGACGTGCGGCCGTGGTCGATGAGCGGCGTCGCGTGGGAAGGTGGCGGCGGCGTCGAGTTCTGGTTCGGTGAGCTGTTCGTCCGGCCGGAGGCGTACCTGACGATGGGCCAGCTCAGCCGTGGTCGCCAGGTCGGCGTGCCGGAGCCGGCGATTATCGCCACGCGGGCCGTCGTCGTGTTCGGACGGCGCTTCTGAACCGTCCCTGACCGCAGCGGCATCTCTATACCCTCCGCTAATCTCTGGGCACTGTGCGCTGGGCCTGGGCTCTCGGCTCTGGGGCTCTCGCTCGGTATGCTATGCTTGGAACTTCCGTCGCGTGCGACGGGAACCCTCCGCTGGCCGGCGTAGCTCAGTTGGTAGAGCAGCTGATTCGTAATCAGCAGGTCATCGGTTCAAGTCCGATCGCCGGCTCCACGTTTCCCAACAATTTCGGCAATTCTGAGGGTCAGGTGACTGACCCTCGCTGCGCTTGGCAGCGTATTGGCAGCACGTAACCGCACAGCCCAGCGCCACGCGCTCGCTCACTTCGACGCCGGTTCACACCTCGTCAGAGGCGTAGTCATCGTCGATCTCCCGCGCCAGGCGTCGAAGTTCGTCGAGCTTCCCGTGAAGGTAGTACCAGTACACGTCTCCCTCGCGTTCCACCCAATCGCGCATGCCCCCATTCAAGCGAGCCGATAAGCGGTCGAGAACGAAGTCGAGCGCGGAGAGCACATCACCGATCGAATCCTCGAACGTGCCTTCGATCCCGCGTTCCGCGAGGGCCGCTCGGAATGCGGTTGTACCGCCGCACGGGAATTGGACAGCGCGTTGATGGTAATCACGCCGCGGGCCTGACCGCAAACGCCTGACGCACTTGCGCCGGCGAACGGTACCCGAGTCGTGCGATCAGCCACTCACGGTTGTA